>CAXTCF010000005.1:0-37849 GCA_964242945.1 uncultured Rhizobiaceae bacterium
CGCCTCGATCATGCGTAGGCCGGCAGCAACAGCGGCCGTGTCGGTCAAGGCGTTGGCTCGTCCGGTGACCGCGCGGATGGCCAGCGCGATGTCGTCGCGCCCCAGCCGGTAGACCCGGTCCAGAACCCAAGCGAACTCGCAGAGGCATGGCGGCGGAATGGCGACCGCGCTCGCGCTTTCGAGGATTTCCAGTGCGGTCTGCGCCTGGCCCGGGTCGTCGCGCATGATGACGCGCACCAGCAGGTTCGTGTCGGCGGTGATGTTCACGCCAAGTCGGCCCAACCTTTAGCTGCCGCCTCGTTCATGTCTTCGACGCTTGCCACCACGCCGGTCCTACTGGCAAGGATGCCGAAGACGTCGTTCCAACCGCCTATGCGTTGCGAGGCGCGGAGCGCCAGTTGTCCACCCGGCAGCGCGTCCACCTCCACCTTTTGCCCGGGCCGGACGCCTAAGTGCTGCAACAGCTCCTTTTTCAAGGTCACCTGTCCCTTGGCGGTCACGGTCAGCTTCGTCATCAAACAGCTTCCACAGTAGGCGCATAAAGTAAGGCAATACTGCCTTACCATCAACGGCTAAAACCGCGGCAGGTCGGGAAACGGCATCTTGCCGCCATGCACATGCATGCGGCCCAGTTCGGCGCAGCGGCGAAGCTCAGGGAAGACCTTTCCCGGATTGAGCAGGTGGTCGGGATCGAAGGCGCATTTGACGCGCATCTGCTGATCCAAGTCGGCTTGGCTGAACATCGTGCCCATCAGGTCGCGCTTTTCCACGCCCACGCCATGCTCCCCGGTGAGCACGCCGCCCACCGCCACGCAAAGCCGCAGGATGTCGGCCCCAAAGTTTTCCGCGCGTTCCAATTCGCCCTCTTTGTTGGCGTCGTAGAGGATCAGCGGATGCAGGTTGCCGTCGCCGGCGTGGAAGACGTTGGCGACGCGCAGGCCGTATTTCTCCGAAAGGTCGCGCATGCCGGCCAGCACACGCGGCAGTTCTCCGCGTGGGATGGTGCCGTCCATGCAAAAATAGTCAGGCGAGATGCGGCCGACCGCGGGGAATGCCGCCTTGCGCCCGGCCCAGAAGGCCAAGCGCTCGCTTTCCGAGGTCGAGATGCGGCAGGTGACGGCGCCGTTTGCGAGCGCGATCCTTTCCACGGCGTCGATCAGGTGGTCCACCTCGGCCGCGGGGCCGTCCAGTTCCACGATCAGCAGGGCTTCCACGTCGAGGGGATAGCCGGCATGCACGAAGGCTTCGGCCGCGTGGATCGCCGGCCGGTCCATCATCTCCATGCCGCCGGGGATGATGCCGGCGCCGATGACGTCGGCAACGGCCTGCCCCGCCTGTTCGGCCGCCGGGAAGCCGATCAGCAGCGCGCGCGCGGTTTCCGGCTTTTGCAGGATGCGCACGGTGACTTCGGTGACGACGCCGAGCAGGCCTTCCGAGCCCGTCATCAGGCCGAGCAGGTCGTAGCCTTCCGCGTCCAGGTGCTTGCCGCCGAGCCGCACCACCTCGCCGCTCATCAGCACGAATTCCACCCCCAGCACGTTGTTGGCGGTGAGCCCGTATTTCAGGCAGTGGACGCCGCCGGAGTTTTCGGCGACGTTGCCGCCGATGGAGCAGGCGATCTGCGAGGACGGGTCGGGCGCGTAGTAAAAGCCTTCGTCCTCCACCGCGCGGGTGATGCCGAGATTGGTGACGCCGGGCTGCACCGTGACGGTCCGGTTGGGGTAGTCGATCTCCAGGATCCGGTTGAAGCGGCTCATCACCAAAAGTACGGCATCTTCCAAAGGCAATGCGCCGCCGGACAGCGAAGTGCCGGAGCCGCGCGGCACCACGCGGATCTTTTCTTCGCCGCAGTAGCGAAGGATGCGCGAAACCTGGGCGGCGGTTTCCGGCAGCACCACGACCATCGGCATCTGCCGGTAGGCGGTCAGCCCGTCGCTTTCGAAGGCGCGCATCTCGGTGGCGTGCTCGACCACGCCTTCGCCCGGCACGATCTTCTTCAGCGCCGCCACGATCTCCGCGCGCCGCGCCAGCACGGCCTTGTCGGGTGCGGGCATGGTCAGAGCGGACATCTTTTCTTCCGTAGCCTCCGATCTCGGGGCCGAACTCTACGTGACGGCCTGGCCTGCGGGAAGGCCTCGCCTACGCGGCGGGGTGAGGCATCACCTGGCGCGAGTCGAAATAGGTGCGGAACACCGTGATGCCGTCGTCTCCATGCTCCAGCACCGATACGCCGCCATACCTGACCGCCTCGCCATTGGCGCTGCCCTCGCTCACCCATTCCAGCATCGCCACGCCGCCGTCGTCCACGATGTTGCGGAACTCCGAGTGGATGGTCTCGAACGCCTTGCGGTACATGCTCCAGAACTCTTCGGCGCCGCCGTTGCCTTCGCCGTCGTGCTTCACCAGCGGGTTCGAAACGTCGGCGTCGGGCGCAAACAGCGCGGCGATGGGGCCGACATCGCCGCCGTCCTCCAGCGTGTGCAGCGCTTCGATGAACTTGTCCGTCTTCTCCGACATCGCGTCCTCGCTTCCTTCCCAATTCGCTTTGGTCTGCCTTCGGGCAAACTGGATCGACCGGGCTTCAGTTCAAGGCGAGCGCGAGCTGCCGTTGTTCCGCGGAAAATCAGGACGCGAGGATTCGACTGGATGCCGCCGAACACGGCGCCCGGTTTTGCGCTATGCTGAAGGCTAACGGGAGGACAAGGAAGCTTGAGCGGCGGCATCGACCTCAACCACGCGCGCGGGCCCGACGGCCTGCGGCTTTATGCCATCGGCGACGTGCATGGCTGCCTGGGCCTTCTCGAAGCTATGCACGCGAAGATCGAGGGGGACATCGAGAACGCCAAGCCGGCGGACTGGCGCATCATCCACCTTGGCGACTACGTGGACCGCGGACCCGACTCGAAAGGCGTTCTGGACAGGCTGGTCGCCCGGCAGAAAGCCGACCCGCGATTCGTCACGCTGGCCGGCAACCATGACACCGCCTTTATCGACTTTCTCCAGCAGCCGACGAGGCGAGGCCTGTTCGCAAACTATGGCGGCGTCGATACCGCGCGTTCCTACGGCATCGACATGCAGTTCGGCGACGAGGCAGCTTTCCTGCGCGAGCACGAGCGCTTGGTTGACGCCGTCCCTTTGGAGCACGTCGAGTTCCTGCTGAATCTCAGCTTCTCCACAAGCTTCGGCGACTTCTTCTTCTGCCACGCCGGCATCCGGCCCGGCGTTTCGCTGGAGCGGCAGAGCCCGGACGACCTGCTGTGGATCCGCGGCGAGTTCCTCGGCTCCCCGGTGCTGCACCCGAAGGTGATCGTGCACGGCCACACGCCCGTGCCGGCGCCGGAACTGCGGCCGAACAGGATCGGCATCGACACCGGAGCGTTTCAGACCGGCGTGCTTTCGGCCGTGATGATCGACGGCGGAACGACGAAGCTTATCGGCGTGAGAGGCTGATGGAGCGGAAAGCAGCCCCGAAGGGCTAGAGCATCGGCTTACGCGCGATCATCGGGCGCCCTGAATGGCGCCCGGCGGAGATTGCTTTGCAGCGAATGCCGCGTTGAATGGCCGTCGGGACAGCCTCAGCGCGCGCTGGTGGTCACGCCGTAGCCGTCAACGACGGCATGCCCGGAAGCAGCATCGGCGGAATAGATCCCGGCGCCCCAGAAGGCGATGCCGATCAGCATGCAGAAAGAAAGAAGCGCGATCTTCACGAACTGTTACCCCTTGACCCAAACGCACCCGCATCGATGCCACGAGACGGTTACGTTTGTGTTTCCCCTTCGACCGCCGAAACGGCTCGAACGCTGGCTGGTTCCTCCCGGACGCGGGCTTCTATGGGGCGAAACCAGCGCTTTCCAGCCGATTGCGCCTTGTTTCCCTCACTCCGTTTCGGAGCGTGTCGGAAATGCCACAGTCCCGGCTTTCAGCGTCGCGATCCAGGCCCGGCTGAGCGCCGCGCCTGCCTCGTCCGCTTCCGCGCCCAGCGATGTTTCCTCTTGTCGCCGCCGTTCTTCCCAGCCCGGCTGCTGCTCAGCCAGATACGCGGCCAATGTTTCACTCCAATGCCGCACAACCCCGCGATCCGCTTCAAAGTGAAACTGAACGCCGTAGGCGGCGCGCCCGATGCGGAACGCCTGCACCGCGGCCGCATCGTTGAAGGCCAGCCGCACGGCGGCGGGCGGCAGCGCAAACGTGTCGTCGTGCCATTGGAAGCTCCGGAAGCTCACGTCCGGCAGAGCGCCGGTCAGGGAATCGCGCCGGCCCTCCTCCGTCAGGACGACCTCGCGCCAGCCGAACTCTTTCGCCGCGCCGAGCCGGTTTTCCGCTCCGAAGGCGCGGGCAAGCAGTTGCGCGCCCAGGCAGATGCCGAGCACGGAACGCGCTTGGCGCTCGAAGGCGCGGGCGAGTTCCAGGAGCGCCGGGAACCAAGGCGAGCCGGCATCGTCCAAAGCGTTCTGCGCGCCGCCGAGGATGACCAAGCCGGCATAGCCTTCCGGGCTCATCGGCAGGGGATCGCCGAGATCGAGCCGGCGCAGGTCGATCGCCACGCCCGCCTTTTCCAGGGCGGTCCCAAGTTGGCCGAGGCCTGTGTCGCCGAAGTTCTGGATCGCCAGGACGCGCATCGGTTCTCCTGCTGTCACTTTCGGGTGGTGATGGTTCCCAGCCCACGGGTAGCACCCTCTCTTGCCAATCACGAGGACACTTCATGCCGCTCCAGAACCGCGTCGATCCGTTCGGCCGGATACAGGCCAATCCTGCGCGCGGGCTGTTCACCGGCAATCGCGGCGTGATCCACGATCCCGCAACCCGGACGCTGCTCGCGCGCCGCTGGACCACGAAAGCCTGGATCATCTGCGCCTGCGCCTTCCGCGGGCGACGCCGCACTGTTATGGGCCGCAACGCGCCTTCGGGCGGAGTGGGCTGGACCGAACTCTTCTTCCTCGACGAGGTAACGGCGCTCGCAAGCGGCCACCGTCCCTGCTTCTTCTGCCGGCGCGAGGCCGCGGTCGCGTTCGCGCAGGCCTTTGCGCAAGGCCGCGGCATGGAGCGGGTCAGCGCGCCGGACATGGATGCGCGGCTGCACGCCACGAGGCTTGCCGCGACGGCCAAGCAGGCGCCGCTCCTGGCGTCTCCGGAAATCCTGCCGGATGGAGCGATGATCGCAGCGGCGAACGAGGCTTTCGCAGTACGGCGCGGTCGCCTGCTGCCCTGGGATTTCGCCGGTTACGGCCTCCCGATCGAACCGGCGGCGCTCGCCGCTTCGCTCAGCCTGCTCACTCCGGAGCCGACGCTCAAGGCGCTCGCGGCGGGTTTCTCGCCTGTCTGGCATCCCAGCGCCGGGCCTTGACCGAGCCGCCGGTTTCGTCCCATCGCACGCCATGCGCGCAAACTACCGGATGCAGCGACTCTTCGTGCCCGACCCGCTGGGAGCGGGCGGCACCGTTTCGCCGTCGCCGGACCAAAGACATTATCTGCTGAACGTCCTGCGCCGGGCGAAAGGCAGCGAATTGCTTCTCTTTAACGGGCGCGACGGCGAGTGGCTGGCGCGGGTCGCCTTCCGCGGCAAGAGGGACATCGCCCTTGCGGTCGCCGAGCAGACGCGGCCGCAGCCCGCTTCCTCCGACCTTCACTACTGCTTCGCGCCGCTGAAGCAGGGGCGGCTCGACTATCTCGTGCAGAAGGCGGTGGAGATGGGCGCCGGCAGCTTGCAGCCCGTGATGACGCAGCACACGGCAAGCAGCGCGCCGAAGCGCGAGCGCGTCGAGGCCAACGCGATCGAAGCGGCGGAGCAGTGCGGCATCCTGAGCCTGCCGGAAGTGCGCGATGCGGAAAAGCTGGACGCGCTGCTCGACGGCTGGGACGGGGCGCGCCGCCTCCTCTTCTGCGACGAGGGTGCGGAAACAAGCAACCCGCTGCCCGCCCTCCGAAAGATCGAGGAGAAAAAACTGGCGCTGCTGGTCGGGCCGGAAGGCGGTTTTTCGGAAGCGGAACGCGCGCGGCTGCGCGCGTTGCCTTTCGTTTCCGCGATCCCGCTGGGGCCGCGCATCCTGCGCGCCGACACGGCGGCGGTGGCGGCGCTTAGCCTCATACAGGCGACGCTCGGCGACTGGTAAGCCATTCGCAACAAAGGCGGGAATTACGGATTTTTCGCTTGCTCGCGTCCTTGCGGATCGTCCATCACACGCCACTTTGCCCGTCCGGGCAGCCCAGGAAAGTTTCTATCGCATGGCACGCGACACCACCGATGCCCGGCCGATCGAGAGCGTGGACGAGCTGATCGCCCACATCGCCGAAGGCGAGAAGCCGGCGGACCGCTGGCGCATCGGCACCGAGCACGAAAAATTCCCGTTCTTTTCGCGAAACAACGCGCCCGTTCCCTACGACGGCGAACGGGGCATCCGGGCGCTCCTGGAAGGCATGCGCGACGCGCTCGGCTGGGAGCCGATCCTGGACGAGGGGCGCATCATCGGCCTGGCCGGGGGGCGCGGCCAGGGCGCCATCTCGCTGGAACCGGGCGGGCAGTTCGAGCTTTCCGGCGCGCCGACCGAAACCATCCACGAAACGGAGCGCGAGACGCAGGCGCATCTCGACCACGCGCGCGCGGTCGCCGAGCCGCTCGGCATCCGCTTCTTAGGGTTGGGCGGCAGCCCGAGATGGCGGCTCGATGAGACGCCGGTCATGCCGAAGTCGCGCTATGCCATCATGACGGACTACATGCCGAAAGTGGGCAGCCGCGGGCTCGACATGATGTACCGCACCTGCACCATCCAGGTGAACCTCGACTTCGCCTCCGAAACCGACATGCGCCGCAAGATGCAGGTCGGCCTGAAGCTCCAGCCGCTCGCCACCGCCCTGTTCGCCAACTCCCCCTTCACCGATGGGGTGCCGAACGGCCTGCAATCCTGGCGCGGCGAGATCTGGCGCGACACGGACAACCGCCGCTCCGGCCTTCTGCCCTTCTGCTTCCACGCAAACTTCGGCTATGCCGACTATGTCGAGTGGGCGCTCGACGTGCCGATGTATTTCGTCATCCGCGGCGGCCACTACCACGACATGACGCACATCACCTTCCGCCAGTTCGTGGCCGGCGCCGCGCGCCACGACATGCCGGACGGGCTGCCCACGATGGGCGACTGGGCGAACCACCTGTCCACGCTGTTTCCCGACGTGCGCCTGAAACGCTTTCTGGAGATGCGCGGCGCCGACAACGGGCTGCTTCCCGCGATCTGCGCCCTGCCGGCTTTCTGGGTCGGCCTGCTCTATGACGCGGAAGCATTGGACGGCGCGGAGCAGCTTACCGCCGGTTGGAGTTTCGAGGAGGTGCAGGCCCTACGCGACGCCGTGCCGGCGCAGGCGCTTGACGCGCCGTTCCGCGGCCGCCCGCTGCGGACGATCGCGCGGCAGGCGCTCGCCCTCTCAAAGCTCGGCCTCGCCAATCGCGCCAGGAACGGCGCGGACGGAAGCGACGAAACGCGCTTCCTCGCCTACCTCGACGAGATCCTGGAAGCAGGGCGAACGAAAGCGCAGGGCATGCTGGACGCCTACCGGACGCGCTGGAACGGCTCGGTCGAGCCGGCCTTTGCGGAATGCGCCTATTAACCTTGGGGTAATCGCTCAAGGCTCGCCCCTGGCAAGCCGCGCCGTCCCGCGCTGAAGCGTGTTGCGGCCTTTCGGCCTCAGGCAACGCGCTTCAGCTTCTTTGTTTTGCGCATGTCTTTTTCCCGAAACCGGTTCCCACTGTCGGGAGACATGCTTTAGCATCGCTTCCTGCAACCTGGCTTGGGAGGAAGACGTGCTGCCGCTTTGGGACATGATGGCGCGGGCGCAGAACGGGCATGGCGCGGAAATCCTGGCCAAGCAGTTCGCCCTAAGCCAAGCGCAGACGCAAGCCGCGATCGACGCGCTGCTGCCCGCCTTCTCCGCCGGACTGAAACGCAACGCCGCCGACCCCTACGGCCTCAGCGCGCTCCTGAAGGCGGTGGCGGGCGGCCAGTACGCCAAATATTTCGACGATGCTTCGCGCGCCTTTTCCCCGCAGGGCTTGGCTGACGGCAACACCATCCTCCACCAGGTCTTCGGCTCGGAGGAGCTTTCCCGCGCGGTGGCCGCGCAAGCTGCCCAGGCGACGGGAATCGGCCAGGAGATCATGAAGGGGATGCTCCCCGTCCTGGCCGCGGTGATGGCCGGCGGCTTCTTCAAGCAGTTTTCCGGCGCGCTCGGCCAGGGTTCAAACCCCTTCGCGGAGGCTTTCGCCGGGATGATGCGCAGCCCTGGCACGATGGCCGGCGGCACGCAGGAGGCCGGGGCCGCACCGAACCCGTTCGAGGGCATGTTGGCCAGCAATCCGTGGACCAAGGCATTCGGCGAAATGTGGGGCGTTGCCAAGCCGGGCGAAAACGCCAAGGCCACTTCCTCTGCCGGCGGCAACCCGTTCCTCGCGATGGCGGAACAGTGGATGCGCGGCGCAATTCCCGCCGCCAAAGCACCCGCGCCGGAAGCCGCGAGCCAGCCCTCCCCTCCGGCAAATCCCTTTGCCGACGCACTCGGCCAGATGTTCGAGACTGGACGCAAGCAGCGGGACGATACCCTGCGCAACATGGACCAGCTTTTCGACCAGTTCGCCAAGAGGGGCGCGGGCTCCGTTTGACGGCTGCCTAGCTGCACGAAAAAAGCCCGGTCTTCTGCAAGACCGGGCTGAAGCTGCGGGCAGTTGGTGGGAGCCAGAAAAAGTCTGCCCGCGGGGGACAGGAAATCAAGCGACGAAGCGGGCGCCGTCCTCGATCGAGCGGATGCGCGCATTGGCGATGGCGCCGAGCTGCGCGGTCGGATCGACCGAAAGCGGCAGGCCGACCACGACGGAAAGGTCGGCGCGGGTGAGGCCGATATCGGCGAGTTCCGCCTCGGTCATCTCGCCGAGGCGGTAGAACTCGCGGCGGTTGCGCCAGGCTTTCACGACTTGCGCCACCCGTCCGATCGTCCGCATCAGAAGGGCGGCGGGCGTCGTAGCCCGCGTTTTGGAGGACGAGAGGGAAACGGTCGCAAGACTGGCCATGGCGAAACTCCTTTTCAGATGCTGGCCAAAAGCCGGCGCCCCGAAAAGTCGGGCTCGTTTGAAGCCGGCTTTTCGACGGGAAATAAAGGCGTCGGCGATTGAAGTGACTTGCGGAATATGATCGCCGGTGATTAATTATTCCAACGAATGTTTTTCATCCCTACAATCGATTTTGTTGATCCTTCGCCATGCCCGCCCCGCTTGATCTCGACCAGTTGCAGACCTTTGTCGCGATAGCCGATTCGGGGAGTTTCACGCGCGCAGCCGGGGAGGTTTTTCGCACGCAGTCCGCGGTTTCCATGCAGATGCGCCGGCTGGAAGAGCGCATCGGCAAGCCGCTGTTCGAGAAGGAAGGCCGCGCCAACAGGCTGACGGAAGACGGCGAGCGGCTGCTCACCTACGCCCGCCGCATGATCCGGCTGAACCGTGAAACGCTGGCCGCCTTCGACGACCGGCGGCTCGAAGGTTCGCTTCGCATCGGCATGCCGGACGACTATGCCGACCGCTTCCTGCCCGAAATCATGGCGCGCTTCACCCGCTCCAACCCGCGCGTGGAACTGACCGTCATCTGCGAGCCGACCGCCAACCTTGTCGAGCACCTGAAGCGCGGCCATCTCGACCTGGCGCTGGTCACGCATGACGGCAGCCGCAGCCCATCCGAGGTGGTGCGGCGCGAGCCGCTGCTCTGGGTCACCTCGGCCAACCATGCCGTGCACGAGGAGGAAATCCTGCCGCTGGCCTTCGGCCGTCCGAACTGCGGCTGGCGGCGCGCGGCGACGGAAGTGTTGAACCAGTCTGGCCGGGAATTCCGCGTGCTGTTCTCCTCCTGGTCGGCGACTGTGATCACGGCGGCCGTCCTGTCCGGCCTGGCCGTTTCGGTGCTGCCGGAATGTGCGCTCAGGCCCGGCATGCGGGTGCTCGGCGAAGCCGACGGCTTCGGCCCCCTGCCCGACTGCCAGATCGGCATCATGCGCGCCCATTCCTCGCAGGCCGAACTCGTGGAGGCGCTGGCCCGCCACATCGGCGAAAGCCCGGACAACATCACGGTGCCGGCGGCCGAGGAGGCGGGAAGCTACGATTTTTCCTTCTTCAACCTGAACAAGCGCCGCAGCCGCCCCCCGCAACTGGTTCCCGGCTGGTGAGTCTGCTGCCGTGAGCGACAGCTTCCTCCCGGACGCCAAGGCGCCGACCAACGCGCCGGAATATTCCGTCAGCGAAATCTCCGGCGCGCTCAGGCGCACGGTGGAGGATGCGTTCGGCAATGTGCGCGTGCGCGGCGAGATTTCGGGTTATCGCGGGCCGCATTCCTCCGGCCACGCCTATTTCGCGCTGAAGGACGAGCGCGCCCGCATCGAGGCCGTGGTCTGGAAGGGAACGCTCAGCAAGCTGCGCTTCCGCCCGGAAGAGGGCATGGAGGTGATCGCGCAGGGGCGGCTGACCACCTATCCCGGATCCTCGAAATACCAGATCGTCATCGACAGCCTGGAGCCCGCGGGCGCCGGGGCGCTGATGGCCATGCTGGAAGAGCGCAAGAAGCGGCTGGCGGCGGAAGGCCTGTTCGATCCTTCGCGAAAACAGCTGCTGCCCTTCCTGCCTAACGTGGTCGGCGTCGTGACCTCTCCTACAGGAGCAGTGATCCGCGACATCCTCCACCGCATCGCCGACCGCTTCCCCGTGCATGTGCTGGTCTGGCCCGTGCGGGTGCAGGGCGAAACGGCGGGCGCGGAAGCCACCGCTGCCGTGCGCGGCTTCAACGCGCTGCCTGTCGAAGGCCCCATCCCGCGGCCGGACGTGCTGATCGTCGCGCGCGGCGGCGGCAGCCTGGAAGATTTGTGGGGGTTCAACGACGAAGGCCTCGCCCGCGCGGTAGCCCAATCCGACATCCCCGTGATCTCCGCGGTCGGCCACGAGACCGACTGGACGCTGATCGACCTCGCCGCCGACCGCCGGGCGCCGACGCCGACGGGCGCGGCCGAAATGGCGGTGCCGGTGAAGGCGGACCTGGAAGCCGGCGTCGCCTCGCTCGCGGCCCGGCTGCGCGCCGCCTTGTTCCGTAGCGTCGAGCGGAAGCGGCAGGCGGTGCGCGCCGCTGTCCGGGCGTTGCCCTCGCCGGACCAGCTGCTCAGCGACCCGCGGCGGCGCCTGGACGAGAATGCCGGCCGCCTGGAGCGCGCGCTGCTGACGGGAACGCGAACCAAGCGGGCCCGGCTCGGCGCCGCGCGCCTCGTTCCCTCCCTGCTGCGCCGCAAGCTCGGGGAGGGTTTTCGCAGCCTGGACCGAATCGCGTCCCGCCTGCCCCGCACCCTGGCCGCGCGGCTGCGCGACGAGCGCCGGCGCATCGTCCTCTTGGGCAGCCGCCTGACGCCTGAGCCGCTTTTTCGCCGGTTGCTGGAGGAGCGGCGCGCTCAGACCCGCCTCGATGAACGCCTCCGCCGCGCGGCAAGCCAAGTTCTGGCCAAGCGTCGCGAGCGGGTAGTCTTTGCCGCAGCGTTCCTGCGCTTCGAGCCGCTTGCGGCGAAAGCGCAGCGGCAGCGCACACAGCTTTCAGAGATATCCGAACAGCTGGCGGCGGGACGCGAGGGTTTGCTGGAACGGCGCAAGCTGCGCCTAGCCCAGGCAGACCGGCTCCTGCGCACGCTGTCTTATCAGGGCGTGTTAGCGCGCGGCTTTACGGTAGTGCGCAATTCTGAGGGCATGTCAGTCACGCGGGCGGGAGCGTTGCGAGCGGGTGAAAGGCTGGGGATCGAGTGGGCGGACGGCACCGTAGAGGCCATTGCGGCGTCAGCGCCCACGGAGGGCGCGGTGCTCGCAACGCTGGGACGCCGCGCCAAGCGGGACAACGCTAAAACTAGGGATGATCAGGGCACACTGTTCTGAAGTGGAAGCGGCAAAGGGCAGCCAGCCCAGCGCGTTCCATTGGATACGCTCGGCCCGCGATCAGGACGCTGCGGCGCCCATGCCTCTCGTATATGCAAGATGGTCGTTGCCCAATGAACCAATTTTTCGTATATACGCTTATGCGCATCACCTGGGATGCACCGAAACGGCAGGCCAATATCGAGAAGCACGGTCTCGACTTCGCCAGCCCGACACTTGAGTTCTTTGCCGGCGCGGTCATCCTGCTTGCGAAGAAGGCGCGGTTCCAAGCTGTCGGCATCGCCAACGATGAAAGCGTTTCCGTCATTTTCGCCGCCCTGGGCGCGGAAGGCGTTCCTGTCATCTCCATGCGCAGGGTCAACGCAAAAGAAAGGGCGTTCCCATGACCAGCAAGCTTACATTTCAGACCGAGTTCCGAGAAGGCCGCGGCTACTCTCAAGAGGATTGGGATGAAGTGTCCGATAACCCGGAGTTGACCGATGAGCAAATCGCCCAGATGCGCCCGTTCCGCGAGGTGTTCCCCGATTTGGCTGAGGCCATGGAAGAAGAGATCGCCAAACGAGGCCGTCCGCCCCTTGAGCGCCCCAAAAAGGCGATCTCCATACGCCTGGACCAGGATGTGATCGACAAGTTCAAAGCGACCGGCCCAGGCTGGCAAAGCCGCATCAACGAGGTGCTGCGGGCCGCAGACGTGGATGTAAGGTAATCAAGCGTCTGAGAACTGGTACGGTTGGCTGGGCTCGAACCAGCGACCTCCGGATCCACAATCCGGCTTCGCCCCTTGTTTCCGTTTACATTTTTACGGGCATGTCGCGTCACGCAAGCAGTGAACGTTCCGCTTCGGCCATTTCTTCCGCGTCGTCGCCCCGAGGAAAAAGGTGCCCGTAGACGTCCATGGTCATCGTGATCGTCGAATGTCCCATGCGTTCTTGGACAACCTTGGGCGGGAGGCCGAGCCCGCCGTCTTCCTTCCGGTTGATGCACCAGGAGGCGTAGAAGTGGCGAAGAGCGTGCAGGCCGGTGTATTTCGCGGCCAGGATCGGCTTGCCCTCTTCGTCGGTCTTGCCGGTTTCAATCGTCACCCCCGCCACCAGTTGGACCGGCATGTGCCCGCGGCGCACGATGTTGTTGAGCTGCTCGACCTTCCCTGCCCCGTTCGGAAACACCAGATCGAGCACGAAAGCGGTGTTGCCGTCGGCATCCACCTTTCCACTCGGTCGCTTCGGGCAGACGAGCTTCCACTCCCGCAGCGCGCTTACGACGATAGGCGGCACTGGCACGATGCGCTCGCTCGTTTCGGACTTCGGCCGGCTCATCTTGTTGAACCTGTCGGCACGCTGGTGAACGCGAACCTCCCGCTTGTCGAAGTTCACGTCGGCCCAGCGGAGGCCCCGCAATTCTGAGGCCCTCAACCCGGTGAAAATCGCCATGAGCAGAAGTGGCCGCCACCGGCCCTCAAGAGCTCCCACAATGGCCTTTACCTCCTCGCGGGTTGGAATTCACCCCGACCTTCAGCTTGCCTCTCTGCCGCCTCTCCTGCCGCCGTTCGCCACCCTTCCGGCGCCCCCGCATATCGCGCACCACGTTCCGCGCCGTGAGACCCCTCTCCTGCGCACGCGCATCGTGCGCGCGTTTGAGAAGCTGACCGATGAAGTCGAGCGTCTGAGCAAAGAGGTTGACCGACATGCGGACAGGATCGCCTCGCAACGCTGATCGTCTGGCAGTTCGGATCAGGGGTGCTCCGGTCGCCTCAGGTTACTCCTCCTCGTCCCCAACATCCGCATTGATGGACCCGGTGGTCACGTCTACGCCCATCTCGTCGCATTCGGAAATGCGGTAATCGAGATCGTCCTTGCTGGCACCGATCGTACGCCCTGCTTCTTTCTGTACCTTGGCCAGAGTGGCTGCGAGTTGGTCGCACTTCGCCGCGAGTTCCTCGGTGGTCTGAACCGATCCGACGACCTCGTGCATCTGGAAGTGCCAGTATGCGAAGGGCAATGCGGTCGCCACACCAAGAACCACAGCCAAGCCGAGCGCCATACGCTTTGACCTGCGCTGTTCACGTCGTTCGCGGCGGCGCGCCAGCATCGTCTTCAAGCGACCGATACGCTGATCCATGATGGCAGTACCTTCGTTGGCAAGGAGAGCCGCGAAGGTCGCTCAAGATGGTTAAGGGAAAGTCACCGCGACGCTCATGCGGCCAACCAAGTCAGGACAAAGAGCGTTGTGGAAGTGCTGCACCGCTGCCACCCATTCTGAATGACGCGGACACGGTTCTATCCTTGATTTGAAGCGTAATGACACCACCCGGACCATCCCCATAAGCCAGTGTTTTACAGAAATGCCGGAAGCCTTGCAGCCGCGACAGGGCATGCGCAGCAAAGATGCCAGCAGGCGAACATTACCTACTCTGAATAGACTCTGTTTGTTTCTAAGCAGAAACACACAGCAAGTTGGACGGCACAATCCAGTTTCGAGCCATCCCTATTCCCTGTTGAGCGCCGCCGCTTGGGTGTCGATAGGAGGAATGCAGCCATGACCACTTACACTTTAACTGCCGCAGTGAACAATTTTCTGGGAACCTCCTTGGCTGACACATTCTCCGGAGTTGGAGGTGGTGTCGACAACCTAAGCGGTGCTGCTGGCGCGGATACCTTCACCATCGATGGCAATCAAACCGGCATCATTGATGGCGGCAGCGAGGTCGATACTGTTAACATTACCGACAATCAACTCGATCTCGGACTGTCGTTCACCAAGGTCGAGACCTTGAATGCTACGTCGAGCATCTCCAACCTCTATGCCACCGCGACTCAGCTTTCGGCTTTCGCGTCAATCAACGTGGCTTCGGCACAGCCCGACTTCTACTTCTTCCTGCAAGGTCAGGGCGGTGCGGTCGATTTCTCGACGCGCTTTCTGTCTCCCAAGCTTCTGCATGTGGAGGCTGCTATGTCGACATCGGCAGTACAGCTGACAGGTACCGCCCACGCGGACAACTTTCTCGGCTCGAATTTCAATGACACTCTGAACGGCGGCGGCGACAACGACATCCTGTTTGGCTCCGCCGGCAACGACATCCTGAACGGCGGAACGGGCGCCGATACCATGCAGGGAGGCACCGACAACGACACCTACTACGTCGATAACGCCGGCGACGTCGTTGATGAAAGCTACTTCGGCGGCGGAATAGACAGCGTCCGCTCGTCCAACATTTCGATCAATCTGTCAGATGCGGTCCACTTCGTCGGCGATGTCGACAACGTCTTCCTCGAAGGTACCCTGAACCTGAGCGCGACCGGCAATGGCCTCCAAAATTATCTGTACGGCAACACCGGTAACAACTCGCTGAGTGGTGGTGCAGGCAACGACGTCCTGGACGGCAAAGTAGGAGCCGATAGCATGGATGGTGGTGCCAACAACGATACGTATTACGTGGACAACGCCGGCGACAAGGTAATCGAAGCGGTAGGCAACGGTATCGACACGGTTTACGCCAGCACGACCTTTAAGCTGGCCGCCGCTGCCGAGGTCGAGGTGCTGCGCACAACCAACCAAGCCGGCGTTGATGCCATCAACCTCACGGGCAGCGACTACAACAACCTGATCTTGGGCAACGCTGGCGCCAACGTCCTCGATGGACGTGATGGTGCAGACACCCTGAGCGGATTGGATGGTGCTGACATTCTGAAGGGCGGGTTAGGCAACGACATCCTGAACGGCGGCGCTGGCAACGATCAGTTCGTCTTCAACACGACGCTGAGCATCAACAATATCGATACTATCTCTGACTTCACCAGCGCCGGCAACGCCGACGTGATCGTACTAGACGACGCGATCTTCTCAGCACTGAACGCGGGCAGTCTCGCCTCCGGTGCAGCATTCACAGTCAATGCCACGGGCGCAGCTGGCGATGCGGATGACCGCATTATCTACCAGAGCACCACGGGAAAGCTGTTCTACGATGCCGATGGTGTCGGCACTGGAGAGGATGCGGTTCACTTTGCCACCCTGACCGGCAAGCCGATGCTCGCGGTAGACGATTTTCTAGTGGTCTAAGCCAAGACGAAGAGAGTTGCGGCGATCATCCGAGCGATATCAAAGTCGTCCCGCATTGGCGGCAAGATGGAGCAGCTTTCTGCATATTGTGAATGCTCGGTGGTGGATACTTTCAGATTGCTAACATGCAGACGGCTGGGGTTCTGAGCCCCGGCCGCAGACGCCAAAGTGACGCGGATCGTTTCGCTACCGGCGCAAACCTCGTGACCACGCGCAAGCCGGTCCCCTTGACAGGCGCTTCCATGTTGCGTCGAGTAGCGAAGAGTCAGTGCGAACCGTTGCAAATCAAGGAAATTGGTTTGCAACACGGCGCGACACGCCAGCAGGCCAAGAATGGTCTAAGTATCTGAAAAGATTGGTACGGTTGGCTGGTCTCGAACCAGCGACCTCCGGATCCACAATCCGGCGCTCTAACCAACTGAGCTACAACCGCACGAGGCCCGCTTCCGGGCCGCCCCGTCCCATATGAGGAATTCCGCTCCGTTTCAAGCCGGACGTGACCGGCGGCTGAAAGCGGGCAAAGAAAAAGGCCGGGGAGGACCGGCCTTTTTCCGAAAAGAGCAGCGGGAGGAGCCGGCTCTTTCAAGTCCTGCGGCGGGGGAGGAGAACCGCCCCAGGACTGTGCTTGCCAGCTTGGTGCTTCAGGCGGCCTTGAGTTCCTTGACGGCCGTTTCCCAGACATTTGCCACCGGGCGCGAAACGTCTTCAGCGGCCTTGGTCGCGGCAGCCTGCATGTCCTTGGCCTGCGCCATCACGGTCTCGAACTGGGCGCGGAAGAAGCCGGTCTGAAGCTCGACCACTTCCGAGAAGGACTTCGCGTTGGCGAGCGCTTCCAGGTGGGAGAAGCCGGCTTCGGAATTGGCGCGCAGAGCGGAGATGGTCTTCAGCGACAGTTCGCTGGTGGCGGCACGCACGGTCTCGGCCGAGCTTTCCATCGTCTTCTGCGCCCACTCGGCGCCCGACTTCATGCGGGAATAGGCTTCCTTGGACTGCTCAACGCCCTTTTCGGTGAAAGCGCGGAACTGCTCGCCGGCCTTGGCCGGGTCAAAGGAAGGGAATTCGACGTTCGTGTTGAACTCGTTGGAATTGCCGTCGGACATGGTGTTTCCTCACGCGGTTTGAATGCTTTTGAAGTGGGGTGCTAAGGTGCGGCGCCGATGCCGGAACATGCGCGCCGGACGCTGCGGTAACTGCGATATAGAACCGTTTATTGTGCGTTGCAATATCTTTGTTGCACTGCATCAATCACGGATCGGTTAACCACGGAGCGAGAAACGCCCTTCGGCACTGCCTGATTGTCCTTTGGCCGGTCTGTTCGCTTCATTAACAATGCATTAAGCATAGCGCGGCCACAGATTTCCTTGTTCGGCTTGCAGGCACATGGCGGCAGATTCGTACTCCTTTCTCGACATCGCGGCGCTTCCCGGCGTGCGGGGGCGCTTCGCCCGCGGCGACGCGCTGCTTTTGCTTTCAGCCTCCCTGGATGAAGTGCTCTGGGCGAACGGTTCCGGTGCGGCCCTGTTCGGCTTTGCCGAGATCGACACCCTGCTCGACGCGCCCGCGCCGATCGGCAACACCGCGAAACGCCAGATCGCCGCCACGAAAGGCTTTCCCGAGATCGGCACCGACCGCAGCGTTGCCGTGCGCCTCATGTCAGGAATGAGCAGCCGCGTGGTGCCGTTCCAGGCCAGCGCGCTGCCGCTGCCGGACAAGGCTACCGGAATCCTGCTCTCGGTGCCCGCGGGCGGAAACGCCGCGGCGGCGGCAGAGCGGGCGCTCGCCGGCATAGCCCAGCCCGGCCAGGCGGCGGCGATCGTCGATGGGGACGGCAACGCGCTCGCGGCTTCCGCGGAGTTTGCCGGGTTCGATTTGCCGCCCGAACTGCTGCGCAGGCTGGTCGAGAAGGCGGCGGAAACGGACGGGCCGCTGAAGCAGAAAGTGCAGGCGGGCGAGCGCGTCCTGCCCGCCGGGGTGGCCCGGCTGGAAGACGGGCTGAACCTCGTCATCGTCACCGACGACGATTTTTTCGAACTGCCCGGCGACATCCTGTCCGCCGAAGACTCGAACGAAACCGAAGTCGATCCGGGCGAGGCCGTCGCCTTTCTTTCGGGCTCCGAAACTCCGGAAGCGGACGATGGCGAAGGCGTCGAACTCCTCCTGGACGGCGAGGCTCCCGACGGCTGGTACTTCGCCGAAGGGCAGGCGGCGGCGGAGCCGCCCGCAACGCCCGAAGAGCGGCTCGCCGCCCTGCACGCGGCGGAGCCCCTGCGCTTTTCCTGGCGCACCGACGCGGAGGGCCGGCTCGTCGCCGTTTCGCCGGAGTTCTCGGCATTCGCGGGCCTGCGGCCGGACGACCTGACGGGCCGGGATTTCGGAGAGATCACCGACCGCCTGAGCATCGGCGGGGGCGCGGAGATAGCCGAACTCCTCAAGGGCCGGGACACGTGGTCGGGCCGCACGGTGCTTTGGCCGGTAGCGGATGGCGCGCTTCAGGTGCCCGTCGATCTCGCTGCCCTGCCGACCTATTCGCGGGGGCGCAGCTTCGAGGGTTTTCGCGGCTTCGGCGTGGCGCGCGCAGGCGATGCCGCGCTTTCCCCGTCGCAAGCTGCGGAAGAAGAGGCCGCGGCGCCTGAAGCCATGTCACCCGCCGCACTCGCTTCGGAAGCATCGGCATCCATGGGTGAGCCGGCGGCACCGGAACCGTCCTTGAAGGACAACAGCGACCGCGTGGTGCAGCTGCTTTCCGCGTCGCGCTTCGCCGCGCCGGAAGCAGAGCTTTCGCCGGACGAGCGCCATGCTTTTCTTGAGATCGGCGCGCGGCTGAAGGAGGAGGAAGCCGACGGGCAGGAAACGGCCTCGGCAGCCGAAGCGGCGGAAGCGGGTGAGACGGCAACCTCTCCCTCCGGCGCCCTGTCTTCCGGCAACGCGGAGGGCGAAGCACCTAGCGGCGCGCAACCCTCGCCCGCCGAAACATCGTTCGATGGCGAAACGGCGCCTCTAGCCACGGCGGTTGAAACCGCAGATGCCGAGCCGGATCGGCCCGTGCCGGCCGATACGGTGCAGCAGGGCCATGTCGAGCACCCCTTCGCACTCTTGAACGAGCCTGAACCTGCCGGGTTCGCACCGGAAGCTTCGCAGCCGCTTCAATCCAGCGAAGCTGTTTTGGGCGCGGATGAAGCCGCAGCGCCGGTCCAAGCGATCGACGCCACGCAGGATGTCGAACACGGGAGTGCTGCCGAGCAATCCGAGGACCAGCCTGCCGGGCAGCCGGAGTCCAGCGGCGTTTCTGATTGGGACGGGGCCCCCACCGATCTTCTCGCACCACTGCCAAGCGAAGCAACAGAGGGCGAAACCGCCTCGGAAACCGTGGCAGCGGAATCTTCAGCGCCCCCGCCGGAGGGGTTGGAGTCGGAGCAATCCGAGGCGCGGAGCGGCGACTCTCCTGCATTCCGGCAAGACAACGCGGCACCGGACGAACCGGCGTGGGCGCCGGGCACCGAAAGCGAGGCGGCACCGGACGCAAACGATTGGATCGAGCCGATCGGAGCGAACGACAATCCGGAACCTTCCCTTAGGGAACAGCAAGCCTTCGATGAAGACGCTGCGGCGCTCGCGACGCAGGAAGAACCATTTGCCGCCCCGCAGCCTTCGGCCTCGTTGCCAGCAGAAGTGTCAGACGCGCTTGAGGAACAGACCGACTCAGACCGGCTTGCCGCTCAGGCCGGCGAGAGGCTGATCCCCGGCGATCCTGAGCCGGAACAGGACGCTGAGCGCGATGCCTTCCCGGCCGAAGCCGTTTCCCTGCTCGAACCCCCTGCTCATCAGTCCACCTCGGACGACACGCTTTTCGGTTTGGTAGCACACGACGCCGTCGTCACCGGGCAAGCGGACGAAGTTGCATCGCCGGACACGGAACACGTTTCCCTGCGGGATGAACCGGAGGCAGACAGGCTTGCCGTTCCGGTTAGCAGCGAGGGGCTGCTTTCCGACGACACGGCCATGGTGCAGGACGCGGCGCCCCTCGCAGCCGAGCAGGCTGATTGGATCGACGCCGACACCGAAAATCCGATTGAACCAGCGTTTCAGGCCGAAACCCCGGCAGAAAACCAAGATGCGGCATTTGCCGGCACGATGCCGGAAGCGGCTCATGTCCCGGATGAGACTTCGGGAGGATCGGAAACTGGCGATGCAAGCCCATCGCCTGTCGAAGCTTCCGAGACTCAGCCGGAGGCCGGTGAAGCGGACATCGTAGCTCAGGGCGCGGCCGATCAACCCGACGGAGAACCTGACCAGGACGGCGACGAAGCCGGCCTCGAAAGCGCTTCCTTCACCAAGCGGCCGGGCGAGATCAGCCAGCCGCCCACGGCGTTGCTTGATACGGAGCCGGAACCCCCTGCCGAGTCCAGCCCGCCAGCCGAAGAGGTTGATGCCTGGACCGGCGCAACTGCTCTCGCTCCGAGCGAAGAACCAGCGCCCGCGACGGCGGAGGAAGAACAACCCGGCGGCGACGCGGCCGAGGCGCTCCCGGAAAGCAACATCGCGCCGGCCAGCGAGCAGGGGGCCGAGTCAGACTCTGTCGCATCGGACAACTGGGAAGTTTTGGGAGCGTCAGCTGCTGCCGAGCAGACGGCGGCAGAAACGCCGCAGAGTGAATCGGCGCTTTCCGAGGCTGCGCTCGAAGGCTGGCCGACCGCTGCACCGGCTTCAACGGACGCCGAAAACGAGCGGACTGAAGCGCAAGCAGCTTTGGAAGAGCAGCCAGGTACTTTTCCCGGAGATCTCGCCTCTTCAGCGGAGCAGGAGGATGGACGGAACCAAAGCCTGTTCGAACCGGCGGAACATGCCGAAACTGTTGCAGTCGGCGAAAGCATGGAGAACGAGCCGCTTGCTGTTCTGCCCAGTCTGGAAAGTGCGGCAGCAGAGTTTTCGGAAGCGCAACCTTCGACAGAGAGTGTTGTCGAGAATGGCGAACGCAGAGAGGAAGAGCCGGTTGGCGTCGTAGATGCGGAGGAGCGCGCGGAGTCTCTCGCCGAAGCCGACTCATCGGAGATTCAGCCGGAACCGATCGAGCCCGACGCGGCGGAAGCCGCCGAGCGCGCGGCCCCGGAGGTGATTGCGCCTGCCGCGGCTGACGGCGAGTTCCCCGCACAGGCTGAAGCCGGCACGATGGCTTTTGTCGGCGTGCCCTATACCGACACCGCCGTTGGCTCCGCGGTCGAGTTCGCGGGCAGCGGAGAAGCGGAGGCGGCAGCGGCCGAGCCTGTCAGCCGGGACATGCCGGCCGTGGAGCAAGGCGAGGGGGCGGACGAGGCGGCTGCCCCTACCCTGTTTGAATCCATGCAGACCTACGGGAGCGAGCCCGCAGAGGCAGCGGCGCTTGGACTGAGCAGTGCAGTGCCGCCGGAGGCGGAGGCTGAAACAACCAGCGCCGACCCGGCGGAAGAGCCTGCATTGCGGCGCGGGCAGCCCGACACGTCCATCCTCGACCGTTTGCCGATCCCCGTCCTGATCCACTCGGGCGACCTTCTGCACTACGCCAATCCGGAGTTCCTCAGCCTCGCCGATTACCCCTCGATCGCCGCCTTTGCCGAGGCGGGCGGCCTGGGCTGCCTGTTCACCGCGCCGTGGGAGCGGATCAGCGAAGCGGGCGACCGCCACCTGCGCCTGCGCACCAGCGGCGGCGAGGAGTTTCCGGTGGAGGCGCTTCTGCGCAGCGTGCCGTGGCGCGGGAACAAGGCGCTTCTGCTCGTGCTGCGCCGGCTGGAAGGAACGCCGCCGCACGAGGCCGAAGACGCCGCGGAACTCGGCCAGCGGCTCACCGAAATGCGCGCCATCATCGACACCGCGACCGACGGCGTCGTGCTGACCGCGCCGGACGGCACGATCCGCTCGATCAGCCGGCCCGCGGAGGCGCTGTTCGGCCTCGACTCAGGCGCGGCCGCGGGGTGGCCGTTCGGCTCGCTGTTTGCCGTGGAAAGCCAGCGCGCGGTGAACGACTACCTCCAGGGCTTAGTTGGCGACGGCGTGGCGAGCGTCATGAACGACGGGCGCGAGGTGATCGGGCGCGAAGCGAATGGCGGCTTCATCCCGCTTTTCATGACGATCGGCACCCTGCCCGAAGGCAGCGGCTTCTGCGCGGTCCTGCGCGACGTCACGCAGTGGAAGCGCGCGGAAGAGGAACTGACGCAATCGCGCGCGCTGGCCGAGCGCGCTTCCTCGCACAAAACCGATTTTCTGGCGCGCGTCAGCCACGAGATCCGCACGCCGCTCAACGCCATCATCGGCTTTTCCGAGCTGATGCTGGACGAAAAATTCGGGCCTGTCGGCTCCGACCGCTACCGCGACTATCTTCGCGACATCAACCGTTCGGGCAACCACGTGCTCGACCTCGTCAACGACTTGCTCGACATCTCCAAGATCGAGGCGGGCCAGCAGGAGATGTCATACGAAGCGGTGGCGCTCAACGACGCGCTTAGCGAGGCCGTGGCGACCATGCAGCCGCAGGCGAACCGCGAGCGCGTGATCATCCGCTCCTCCTTCGCTTCGCGCCTGCCCGACGTGGTGGCCGACCCGCGCAGCGTGCGCCAGATCGCCCTCAACGTCCTGTCGAACGCCATCCGCTTCACCCAGGCCGGCGGCCAGGTCATTGTTTCCACGGCGTATGATTCTTCCGGCGACGTGGTGATGCGGGTGCGCGACACCGGCATCGGCATGAGCCAGCCGGAGATCGAGCAGGCGCTGAAGCCTTTCAAGCAGATCAACTCGCTGAAGCGGTCGCGCGGCGACGGCACGGGTTTGGGCCTGCCGCTGACCAAGGCGATGGTGGAAGCCAACCGTGCCCGCTTCGCCATCTCCTCCGACCCCGGTGTCGGCACGATGGTGGAAGTCACCTTCCCCGCCACGCGCGTGCTTGCCGGCTGAAGCGGCGGCAAGCAGGCTTCCATACTTTAGAATCTTTCCAAAACATTGATTTGATTGCCCGTTTCCTTGACGCCTCGCTCTTGTTGAGGCATCTACTCCACTTAAGATGAGGCTTGCGCAGGAGTGTCCTAGGTACCGGCGCGCGGCCGCGCAGGTATGGGAGACGGCATGTTCGTCCAGTGGAAATCCGGATTTGCCGCCGCGGCAGGCCTCCTTGCGGCCTTTCTGGTCAGCCCAGCCTGGGCCGATGGCGTCGTCAACATCTACACCTACCGGCAGCCGGACCTGATCAAGCCGGTGCTCGACGCCTTTACGCAGGAAACGGGGATCGCGACCCAGGTTCTTTTCCTCGACAAGGGGCTCGAAGAACGGCTCGCCGCCGAAGGCGAGAATTCGCCGGCCGACGTGATCCTGACCGTCGATGTGGGGCGCCTCGTCGCCGCCAAGGAGGCCGGCGTCACGCAGCCGCTGAGCGACGAAGAGGTCAACAAGCTGATCCGGCCGGAATACCGCGATCCCGAAGGGCACTGGTTCGGGCTGACCAAGCGGGCCCGCGTGGTCTACGCCTCCAAGGACCGCGTGAAGGACACCGCGATCACCTATGCCGAGCTTGCCGACCCCAAATGGAAGGGCAAGCTCTGCACCCGTTCCGGCCAACACTTCTACACGGTCGCGCTGATCTCCGCGGCAATCGCGCATTGGGGACCGGAGAAGGCGGAAGCCTGGGTGCGCGGCTTGAAGAACAACCTCGCGATCAAGCCGAGCGGCGACGACCGTCAACAGGCCGGCAACATCGCGGCGGGCAGCTGCGACATCGCGCTCGGCAACACCTACTATGTCGGGCTGATGCGCACCAACGAGAAGGACCCCAAGGAGCAGGCCTGGGGCAACGCCATCAACGTGATTTTCCCGACCTGGGAGAACGGGCTGACCCACGTCAATATCTCAGGCGCCGCGCTGGCCAAGTTCGCGCCGCACCACGACGACGCGGTGAAGCTGATCCGCTTCCTGGCCAGCCACAAGGCGCAGCAGATCTATGCGGAGAAGAATTTCGAGTACCCGGTCGAGCCCGACCTGCCGGCCTCGGCGATGGTGCAGTCCTTTGGCGAACTGAAATCCGACACGCTGTCGCTGGACGAGATTGCCAAGAACCGCAAGCTCGCGTCCGAGATCGTGGACCGCGTGGGCTTCGACGACGGTCCGGGCACCTGACCGCGCTTCTTGTTTGCAGCCGGGCCGCTGCGTTTGGCCTCCGGTTCCGGGCGCCGCCCCCTCCACCATGCTGCGCATGGTCCCCCTCCCCCGCGTTCCGCAGGGGAGGACCTAACATTTCCGCGTGGCGCGCCCGTTGATCCTCCCTTGCGAAGTGGGAGAGGGGGACCGTTGCAGGCGGTGGAGGGGGCGTTGCGGCGCGAACTGCTGATAGGACCGGCGGTCGGGCTCTATCCCGCAGGCGGTGCTGCGGCAGGCCTTCCCGCTTCCGGAAGTCCAGGGCGCTCCGTCCGGCGACCCCGCCACGGGCTGCTGCAAGGGATAGCGCTCGGCATTTCGCTCCTGGTGCTGCTGCCTATCCTGTCGCTGGTTCTCGTGGCGCTGTCCGGGGGCGATGAGGATTGGCCGCATCTCGTCCGCAACGTGCTGCCCGGTGCGACGGAGACCACGGCGGCGCTGCTGCTGATGGTGGCCGGGGGGACCGCCTTCGTCGGGGTCGGCAGCGCGTGGCTTGTGGCGGCGCACGAGTTCCCCCTGCGGAAGACGCTGGCCTGGGCGCTTGTCCTGCCGCTTGCCGTGCCGGGCTATCTCGCGGCCTACGCCTTTGTCGAGTTCTTCGGCTTCGACGGCTTGCCGCAGGCGCTGCTGCGCACGGTCTTTGGTTTCCAAACGATCCGCGACTACTGGTTTCCCGAAATCCGCTCCACGCCGGGCGCGGCCTTCGTGCTCTCCTGCGTGCTCTACCCCTATGTCTATCTCGCCGCGCGCGTGGTCTTCCTGATGCAAGGGCGCGTGCTGGCCGATGCCGCCCGCACGCTGGGGGCCGGGCCGGGAAAGCTGTTCTGGCGGGTGATGCTGCCGGCCGCACGGCCGGCAGTAGTGGCCGGCGTGGCGCTGGCCTGCATGGAAACGATCAACGACATCGGCGCTTCCGAGTATCTCGGCGTGCGGACACTCACTTTTTCCGTTTATTCCACCTGGCTCAACCAGGGCAGCCTCGCGGGCGGCGCGCAGATCGCGCTGCTGCTGCTGCTGCTGGTCTTCGCCCTGCTGTGGCTGGAAGCGAGCGCCCGGCGCGCGCGGCGCTTCAATGCTGGCCGCGCTACGCAGATGGCAAACCGCAGTCCCCGCCGGCGGCTGCGCGGCGGACAAGCGCTTGCCGCGCCGCTGGCGCTTGCGGCGCCCATCCTGCTCGGCTTCGGCGTGCCGCTTTGGGTCTTCGGACAGTTCGCCAGCCGGCGCCTGGACGAACTCGCTTCGCCCAACCTCGCCGCAGCCCTTTGGAGCACGGTGAAAACGGCAGGGCTGGCGGCATGCTTCACCGTTCTGCTGGCGCTGGTGCTGCTCAACGCGGTGCGGCTTTGCCGCTCAGCCGGCACTGCGGCGGTCGTGCGCCTGGCCTCGATCGGCTACGCGCTGCCCGGCGGCATCCTGGGCCTCGGCCTTCTGCTCGCGCTGGCCGGCTTCGACAACGCGCTGGCAAACCTGATGCGCGGCTGGTTCGGCATTTCCACCGGCCTGCTGCTGACGGGGAGCGCCGGGGCCGTGGTGATCGCCTGCACCATCCGCTTCCTCGCGCTGGCCGAGGGCTCGATCCGCGCGGGCCTGGAAAAGCTGCCGCCCAACCTCGACGAAGCCGCGCGCGGGCTGGGCCGCACGCCGGCGCAAAGTGCTGCCCGCGTGCTCCTGCCGCTGCTGCGGCCCGCCGTGCTGACGGCCCTTGTGCTGGTCTTCGTGGACGCGGCAAAGGAGCTTTCCGCAACGATCCTTCTGCGCCCCTTCGGCTTCAACACCCTGGCCACGCTCGCCTACGAAAACGCCTCCCGCGGCTTGCCCCAAGAAGGCGCCTGGGCCGCCCTCCTGATCATCGCGACAGCCCTCGTCCCGGTGATCCTGCTTTCCCGCGCCCTTGCGGGAGATCGAACGACATAGAAGAAAAAAGGCGCCTGGAGGGGCGCCTTTAAAATTTGGAGGGCTGACAACGGGCTGGGGAGTAGGTCCGGATATGCCGGGGTTAAACTTGTGTTGACCTGACTATCGCCGCCAAAAGATTAACAATTGCTTACCGGCCGGGCGGAAAATTTTAACGATCTGTAAGGCTCTGCGAAACGCGGTAAATTTCCCGGCAGGACTTTCTTAACCAACCTCGGCGGGCACGAGCGTGGGTCCGCCCTGCCTTGCAGCCTGTTCGTCCCTCAGGCGCTGCACTTCGCGGCGCTTGTTGACGACCGAGGCGATGATCACGCCGGTGGCGACCAGCGCGATCAGGATCGTGCAGACGGCGTTGATCTCCGGCGTCACGCCGAGCCGCACCTGGCTGTAGATCTTCATCGGCAGCGTGGTGGCGCCGGGGCCGGAGGTGAAGCTGGCGATCACCAGATCGTCGAGCGAAAGCGTGAAGGCGAGCATCCAGCCGGCCACCACGGCGGGCGCGATGACGGGCAGGGTTATGGCGAAGAAGGTGCGCGTCGGCGTGGCGCCCAAGTCCATCGCGGCCTCCTCCAGGCTGCGGTCGAAGGAAAGCAGGCGCGACTGCACCACGACGGCCACGAAGCACATGGTCAGGGTGATGTGGGCGAGCGTCACGGTCACGATGCCGCGGTCGAGGCCGACCGCGACGAACAGGAGCAGCAGCGACAGGCCGGTGATCACGTCGGGCATCACCAGCGGCGCAAAGACCATGCCGGAAAACAGCACGCGGCCGCGAAAGCGCGTCCAGCGGGTCAGGGCCAGCGCGGCGAGCGTGCCGAGCACCGTCGCCACCGTCGCCGACACGACGCCGACGCGGGCCGTCACCCAGACCGCGTCCATCAGGCCCTGGTTGTGGATCAGCGATACGTACCACTTGGTCGAAAAGCCCGCCCAGACCGTGACGAGCTTCGACTCGTTGAAGGAGAAGATCACCAGGATCACGATCGGCAGATAGAGGAAGGCGAAGCCGAGCGTGACGGAAACGATGTTGAACCGGCTCCAGGCGGAGGCGTTCATTGCCCCGCCTCCTGCGCCTTCGCTTGGAAATGCTGGAACAGCATGATGGGAATCACCAGGACGAGCAGCAGGATCACCGCGACGGCAGAGGATACCGGCCAGTCGCGGTTGGAGAAGAACTCGTTCCAGAGCGTGCGGCCGATCATCAGCGTCTGCGAGCCGCCAAGCAGGTCGGGAATGACGAACTCGCCGACTGCCGGGATGAAGACGAGCAGCGCGCCGGCCACGACGCCCGGCAGCGACAGCGGAAAGGTGATCTTCCAAAAGGCGGCGGCCCGCGTGCAGCCGAGGTCTTGGGCGGCCTCGATCAGCGAATTGTCCATCTTCTCCAGCGAGGCATAGAGCGGCAGCACCATGAAGGGCAGGTAGGAATAGACGATGCCGATGAAGACCGCCCAATAGGTGTTGATGATCACCAGCGGCTGGTGGATGACGCCGAGCCAGAGCAGGAACTGGTTGAGCAGCCCTTCGGGCTTGAGGATGCCGATCCAGGCATAGACGCGGATCAAAAAGCTCGTCCAGAACGGCAGGATCACCAGCATCAGCAGCACGGGGCGCAGCGAAGAGGGCGCGCGCGCCATGCCGTAGGCGATGGGATAGCCCACCAGCAGCGTCAGCACGGTCGAAACCGCAGCCACCACGACGCTGGTGAGGTAGGCTTTGAAGTAGAGCGCGTCCTGCGTCAGCCAGAGGTAGTTGTCGGCCGAGAATTGGCGGAGCTTGGCGGGGACGTCACCAGGCCCATGGAAGACCGGCGTATAGGGCGGGATCGCGATCGCCGTCTGCGACAGCGAAATCTTGAAGACGATGAAGAACGGGATGAGGAAGAAGACCAGCAGCCAGAGGTAAGGCACCAGGATCACGAGCCGGCCGGCCACCGCCGCGCCCAGGCTGCGAAGGGGAGAGCGGCTTGGCCTTGCGGCCTCCCCTGCCCCAACCTGTGCCTCCTGGGTTCCGGCAAGCGTCATCGCGTCAGCACCACGCCGGAGTCCGGCCGGAAGGAAATCCAGGCGGGATCGTTCCAGGTCAGCGGGTCGTCGGTGCCGCGCGAAGCGTTGAGCTGCGCCGTGCGCACCACACGGCCGTCCGCCAAACGGATGTGGTAGAGCGTCATGTCGCCGAGATAGGCGATGTCCCAGATCTCGCCTTGCGCCGCATTGAAGTCCTGCGCTTCGGGCGGCTTGGAGGAGACGCGGATTTTTTCGGGCCGCACGGCGTACCACACTTTCGCGCCGGTCTCAGCCGCGCCGCCGTTGGCCGTTTCGATGGTGAAGCCGTCGGTGCTTTCGATCACCGCGCCCTCGCCGTTCCTGCGTGCAACCGTGCCTTCGAACAGGTTGATCGAGCCGACGAAGTCCGCGACGAAGCGCGAGTTCGGCGCCTCATAGACCTCGGCCGGCGTCGCCACCTGGATCACCTTGCCGTGGTCCATGATGGCGATGCGGTCGGCCATGGTCATCGCCTCCTCCTGGTCGTGGGTGACGACCACGAAGGTGAGGCCGAGCTCCTGCTGGAGGTCCATCAGCTCGAACTGCGTTTCCTCCCGCAGCTTCTTGTCCAGCGCGCCGAGCGGCTCGTCCAGAAGCAGCACCTTGGGCCGCTTGGCGACCGAGCGGGCCAGCGCCACGCGCTGGCGCTGGCCGCCCGAAAGCTGGTGCGGCTTGCGCTTGGCAAAGGCTTCCAGCTTGACGAGCTTCAGCATCTCCGCGACGCGCTGGGCGATCTCCGCCTTCGGCATGCCTTCCTGCTTCAAGCCGAAGGCGATGTTGTTTTCCACCGTCATGTGCGGGAACAGCGCATAGGACTGGAACATCATGTTGACGGGGCGGCGGTAGGGCGGGATGCCGGCGAGGTCCTGCCCGTCCAGGAGGATTTTTCCGCCCGTCGGCGCTTCGAAGCCGGCCAGCATGCGCAGGAGGGTGGACTTGCCGCAGCCGCTTGCGCCCAGCAGGGCGAAGAACTCGCGCTCGAAGATGTCGAGCGACAGGTCGTCCACAGCGGCGAAGTCTCCAAAACACTTCGTCACGTTCCGGACCGCGATGAAAGGCCTCGACTTGGGGTCGTTCCAGGGTGCGAAGCTGCGGCGGATGCTTCCCAGGGATTTCATGCGTCTGCTCTGAAACCGGCGCGGAAAAGAGGAGCCCCGGACGAAACCGCCGCGGGGCGCCTGCTGCTCATTGTCCCGTGACGATCGTCGTCCAAACCCGCGTCACAAGGCGCTGGACGCGCGGATCGTAGGTTGGCGCGAGAAACAGTTTCTTGAGCGTCGCCTCGTCGGGGTAGATTTCCGGGTCGTCCACCACGTCCTTGTTGATCAGCGCCTGCGAAGCCTTGTTGCCGTTGGCGTAGAACACGAAGTCCGAGGCTCTGGCGATGACGTCGGGCTTCATTATGTAGTTCAGGAACGCATGCGCTTCGTCCGGGTGCGGCGCATCAGCGGGGATCGCCATCTGGTCGAACCACATCTGCGCGCCCTCCTCAGGGATGGCATAGGCGATCTCGATGCCCTGCTTGGCTTCCTCCGCCCGGTCCCGCGCCTGGAACACGTCGCCGGAATAGCCGATGGCCACGCAGATATCGCCGTTCGCCAGCGCGTTGATGTATTCGGACGAGTGAAACTTGCGCACATACGGCCGGACCTTGAGCAGCACTTCCTGCGCCTTGGCGAAGTCGTCGGGATTGGTGGTGTCCGTGGGGATGCCAAGCCAATTGAAGGCGGCGGGCAGCACGTCGGTCGGCGAGTCCAGAAAATAGACGCCGCAGCCGTTCAGCTTTTCCATGGTCGCGGGGTCGAACACAGCGGACCAGCTGTCGATCTTATCGACGCCCAGCGCCGCCTTCACCTTCTCCACGTTGTAGCCGATGCCGACCGTACCCCACATGTAGTTGATCGAGTAGGCATTGCCCGGGTCGGTCCCGGCGGTCCGCTGCGAGATCACATCCCACATGTTGGCGAGGTTCGGCAGCTTGGATTTGTCGAGCGGCTGAAACACGCCGGCCTGGATCTGGCGGGCCAGGAAATAGGCGGTCGGCACCACCACGTCGTAGCCGCTGCCGCCGGCGAGCAGCTTGGTTTCCAGGATCTCGTTGGAGTCGAACGTGTCATAGACGACCTTGATGCCGGTCTCCTTGGTGAAATCCTCGATGATCGACGGATCGATGTAGTCCGACCAGTTATAAACGTTGACCACCTTCTCCTGGGCAGCCGAGGGCAGCGGCGCCAGGCCGAGCAGCAAAGCGGAAACGGAAAGCAGGGTTCTGCGGAGCATGGAGCGGGCAGTCCTTTTCGTGTTGTCGGCCGCGAGGACAGAGGTAGCGGCGGCGACAGGCTCGAAAAGGGAGCGTATTTTTCTTCACGCATCGCGGCAAGCCGAAAGGGCTTACGTCGCGTGCGGCGGAATCACTGCGGCAGCGGAAGACCTGCGCTGCCGGGCTTGGCGGCCGGGAGGCTCTGACGCCGTATCTCAAAGGCGAGGTGAACCAGCAGCGCGGCAAGCACGAGAGCGCCGCCCGCGAGCGTGCGCCCGGCCGGCACTTGGCCGTGCACGATCCAGGCCCAGACGGGGGCCAGAACCGGCTCCGCCGTGCCGAGCAGCGCGGCAAGCGCCGCCGGCACCAGCCGCGCGCCGGAGGCGAACAGCACGAGGCCCAGCCCCATGTTGAGGGCGCCGAACACGATCAGCACGCCCATGTCGGTTCCGGAAACCCGCAGCGAACCGGCCTGCGCCGCCGCGAAACAGGCAGACAGAATCACGCCGAGGCAGGTGGCGGGCGTCATGCGGACGTGGGAAAAGCGCCGCGTCAGCACGGTCGCCAACGCAAAGACGCAGGCGATCAGCAGCGCCAGCGCGTTGCCGGCCAGCGATCCCCGCCCGTCCAGCGAGTCGGACACCATGATCCCCACGCCCGCGATCACCGCGGCGATAGCGAAGGCGGTGGCGCGGCTCACCTTCTCCCGGAAGAACAGCAAGCCGATCAGCGCGGCAAGCAACGGCACGCCGGCCTGCATCAGCACCACATTGGCGACGGTGGTAAGCGAAAGCGCGAGCACGAAGGAAGTTCCCGCGATCGCGAAGCAGAGCGCCACGGCAAAACCGGGAACACCCATGCCGCGGAACAGCGCCGCGGTGCCCCTCGCACCGTCGCGCAAGGCCATGAAAGCGAGCAGGAACGCGGCTGCCCAGAGGGAGCGCCAGAACACCACGGTCCAGCTGTCTTCCGCCCGCAGGAACGGCGCAATCGTGCCGCCGAAGCTCCAAACTACGGCGGACAGGAAGACGAGCAGGATGCCGGCTCTTTCCGCCCTCCGGCCTGTCGTGGTCGGGGAGAAGGCGGGCGCGCCGGATGCGCTGGGGTTCTCGGCGAGGCTCATCGGATCGTTTCAGCTTGCGCGGCGGCGCGGGTTTTTCCAGGGCTTCCAACCTCTAGCGTCCTGCCGCAACGGCCGGGTAGTCCACGGTTTCCCACCTGTTGTTGCACGTCGCGCAGCTGGATGGTGCACTTGCCGGCAGCGGAGCGATCGGGCAAGCCAGTCCAGAGCGGTTTCCGACCAGATCGAAGCGGTTCGGCTTTTGCGGCAGAAGCGGCACAACTTGACATTCGGTGGCAAAATTTCCAGGTTGCAGCGCGGCGGGTAACTTCGACCGATCCTGAAGGTGGCAGTCCCGCATGATGTCGGAACAAAGTCCGGATGCGGGCGGCAAGGCCAACGGCACCGTACCGAAAGTGACGTTTGATCCTCTGAAAGTGCTGGTGATCGGGCGGTCGCATGTGACCCGCGTCGTCGTATCCAGCATCGTGGAGCAGTCCGGCCTGAAAGCCGCTGCGGCTCCTCCGGAAGAGGCCGCGGCGCTGCTCGACGAGCACCGGCCGGGCACCCTCGTGCTGGACGGCGGCGTGGACAACTGCGAGTGCGACGCGCTGGCGGACCGCATCGCAACGCTCCGCCGATGGAGCGGGCGCGCCATGCCGGCGGTCGTGCTCCTGTCCAACCGCAACCTCGAACCGCCCTTCTCGCCGTCGCCCCGCTGGCCGGCCGGCGTGATCGACGCGGTCGTGGCCAAGCCGATCACGCCTGAGCGCCTCCAGCTTGTAATGGGCCGCCTGCTGGAAACAGGGGAATAGCCGTTAGCTGCGGCGTTCGGCGGTGCCTAATTTGAACTACTGCGTTGACCCATCTGGACTCCTTATCCGTCAGCTTGTGCGATTGATACGCGCTGGCTTCAGCGGTAGGTCTGTGGCCTCAACCCTCCACACAGCGGGGCTTCCGGATGGACGCTAGACCTGCAAAGCGTAGACTGATCCTGGTCTGCCACGACCGCAGCCCGCGCGACGATCGAGTTTCTACCTTCGGAACGCGGCACGGGTTTGATCTAGACTACCGCTATCCGTTCGATGGCGATGCACTGGGTACGCCCAAAGACGACGTGGCGGGCAGCGTCATTTTCGGCGGCAGGTTCGAGGCTTACGCGACCCGCGAGTACCCGTTCTTGAAAGAGGAAGCGCGGTGGATCGAGGCTTGCATGAAGCAGGGTGTGCCCCTGCTGGGACTTTGCCTGGGCGCGCAGCAGATCGCCCACACCCTCGGCGCCCAGGTGGGCCCGCCGTCTTCGGGAGTCCAGGAGTTTGGATACTACGAGCTGCGCCCCACGGATGCGGGCCGAGCCATTCTCCCGAACCCGCTGTATGTCGTGCAGGCTCACTTCCACACCTTCGATCTGCCGGCCGGCGCAGTCCATTTGGCATCGAGCGAACTCTATCAGAACCAAGCCTTCAGCTATGGCAAGCACACCTACGCGTTCCAGCCTCATCCTGAGGTGACGATCGAAGGGTTCCGCCGCATGCAAACAGCCCTTGTTGGCTTCTTCGGCAAACCCGGTGTTCAGTCACGCGAGGAACAGGATCGCATGATATACAAAGCTGATCGCGCTCAAGCTGATTGGTTCTACGGTCTTCTGGCAAAGCTGATAGGCTCAAACATGCCAGCCCAGTCAGTCAACTGATCGCGTGGTGAAAGGCCGGCCGCGAGGGGAACGTTGTCTGCATCCTCAAGTCCGCAAGCCAACCAAGTCAGAAATTCGGTCTGGCGCACCACGAGCAGGCCCCCTGGCTTGATGGAAGCGCGCCCAGTATAGTCCAGGGAGTTCCTCCGGTTCATCGCGGTGCCCCATGCCCTCGCCCAAGAAGCAAGCCAAGCCCTCGAAGAGCGGGCCGGCACGCAAGGCAGGACGCGGGCCGGAGCCGAAGTTCCTCAACAGCCTGCGCGGGGTCAAGGACTGGAAGGAGGCCACGGCCTGGCTGGACTGGCGCGAGATCCAGGACATCGAGTGCATCACGCCGGACCAGGCGGGCGTCGCCCGCGGCAAGATGATGCCGTCGAAGAAGTTCACGTCGAACACAGCGCTCGCCCTGCCTTCGGCCGTGTTCATGGCGACGATCACCGGCGGCTACCCTGAAGACGGCAACGGCTTCTCCTACCCGGAAGACGACGGCGACCTGAAGCTGGTGCCCGACCTTTCCACGCTGAGTTCCGTGCCGTGGGAAGAGGACCCGACCGCGCAGGTGATCTGCGACCTCGTCCACCAGGACGGCCGCACGGTGGAGTTCACGCCGCGCAACCTGCTCAAGCGCATCGTCGCAGCCTACGAGAAGGAGGGTTTGCGGCCGGTCGTGGCGCCGGAGATCGAGTTCTACCTCGTGCGCAACAACCCCGACCCCGACTATCCCCTCGTGCCGCCCGTCGGGCGCTCCGGCCGGGCGATCGGCGGCGGCGCCGGCTATTCCATCGCCGGCGTCAACGAGTTCGATGAGCTGATCGACGACATCTACCACTTTTCCGAAGGTCAGGGCCTGGAGATCGACACGCTGATCCACGAGGAAGGCGCGGGACAGCTGGAGATCAACCTGCGCCACGGCGATCCGGTCGAGCTTGCCGACCAGGTCTTCCTGTTCAAGCGCACCATCCGCGAAGCCGCGCTGAAGCACGGGATCTATGCGACCTTCATGGCCAAGCCGATCCAGGGCCAGCCGGGCTCGGCCATGCACATCCACCAGTCCGTGGTGAACGCCAAGAACGGGCGCAACGTCTTTGCCGCGGAGGACGGCAGCGAGACCGACACCTTCGCGCATTTCATCGGCGGCATGCAGAAGCACGTGCCGCATGCGCTGGTGATGTTCGCCCCTTACGTGAATTCCTACCGGCGCCTCACGCAGGCGGCCTCCGCGCCGGTGAACACGAAATGGGGCTATGACAACCGCACCACGGCCTTCCGCGTGCCGCGCTCCGATCCGGCGGCCCGGCGCGTCGAGAACCGCATCCCCTCCTCCGACGCCAACCCCTACCTCGCCATCGCCGCTTCGCTCGCCTGCGGCCTGATCGGCATTACCAAGGGCATCGCGCCGGACGCGCCGGTGCTGACCACCGCCAACGAGGCCGAGATCGACCTGCCGCGAGGGCTGCTCGAAGCCGTGGACCTGTTCGAAGAGGACGAAGACCTGCGCGCCATGCTGGGCTCCTCCTTCATCTCAACCTTTGCCGCCATCAAGCGGGCGGAGTTCGAGACGTTCATGGAGGTGATCAGCCCGTGGGAGCGGGAGTTTCTCTTGCTCAACGTTTGACCGCGCAGTGACCTACCAATCGCCTATTTCGCCCGGCTTCTCCTGGTACGAAGCCACTGTCGGCGAGCGCCCCGAGTACCCGCGCCTGGACGGCGACGCGCGCGCAGATGTCGTGATCGTCGGCGGCGGCTTCACCGGCCTTTCCGCAGCGGCGCACCTCGCACAAACCGGAACAAGCGTCGTGCTGCTCGACGGCACACGCTTCGGCGACGGCGCTTCGGGACGGAACGGCGGGCAGATGGGGACGGGACAGCGGGCTTGGCCGGAGGAACTGGAAGCGGAAGCCGGTTTCACCCGCGCCAAGGCGCTGTTCGACCTCGCGGAAGAAGCCAAGGCGCACCTGATCCAGTTCGCCGGGACCCACGGCATCGCAATCGACTACATGCCGGGGCAATTGTCGTTGGCCCACAAGAAGCGCTTCGTCGCGGACTACCAGCGGCATGCGGAAGCGATGGCGACGCGCTTCGGCTATCCGCACCTTGCTTTCATGGACGCCCGCGAAACCGCGGAGCGTGTCGGCTCCGACCGCTATTTCGGCGGCATACGAGACTCCGGCACCGGCCACATCCACCCGCTGAAGCTTGTGGTCGGCACCGCGCGCGTAGCGGCGGAGGCCGGCGCCAAGCTCCATGAGGACACGAAAGTCTCGCGCATAGTGTCGGAGAAGGGCACCGTGCGGGTGGAAACGCCTTCCGGCACGGTGAGGGCGCAAAAAGGGTTTTTGGCTGTCAACGCCTACGGCGGCGCGCTTGAGCCGCAAAGCGCCGCGCATGTGATGCCGATCGGCTCCTTCATCGCGGCGACCGCCCCGCTGCCGGACGGCAGCCCGATCCTGCCGGGCCGCGAGGCGGTGGACGATTCGCGTTTCGTCGTCCGCTATTTCCGCCGCACGCAAACGGGCGAACTCCTGTTCGGCGGCCGCGAGGTCTATTCCTCAGGCGATCCCGGCCGGATCGAGGCAGGCCTGCGCAAGCAGATCGCGGATGTCTATCCCGCGCTGCAAGACGTGCCGATCACCCATGCCTGGGGCGGCTCCGTCGGCATCACCGTGCCGCGAAAGCCCTTCGTGCGCGAGGTGATGCCGAACGTCATCTCGGCCGGCGGCTATTCCGGCCACGGCGTGATGCTGTCCAACTTCGTGGGCAAACTCTACGCGGAAACAGTCGCGGGCAACCGTGACCGCTTGAAATTGTTCGAGGACCTGAACATCCCCGCCTTTCCCGGCGGCCAGCGCTTTCGCTCCGCGCTCTTGTTCCTGGCGCTGAACTGGTACGCGCTGCGCGACCGGATCTAGCGCTTGTCCACACTCCAAGTGCCCGGACCGGCGAAGAACAAATAGAGGAAGATGAAGCAGAACAGGATGGCCGCGTCGCCGCCGTTGAGCACCGCGAACGGGCTGCGCGGCGCATGCGCCATGAAATAGGCGACGGCCATGAAGCCGCTGAGCACGAAGGCCACGGGTCGGGTGAGAAACCCGACAAGGATCAGCAGCCCGCCGAACACTTCCAGGATGGCGGCAACCAGCATCAGGCCGGAAAGGCTGCCGCCGCCGGCCGCGGCATCCGCCGCAGCAGGGAAGCCGAACAGTTTTTGGGTGCCGTGCTCGATGAAAAGCAGCGCCGTGACGATGCGCAGGAGCGCCAGCGCGTGAGGGGAATAAACGGAAAGCCGGTCGAACAAGCGGGAAAACTCCATTGCATTTGGAAAGCAAGCTGCACGATGCGCAGCGCCGGAACAAGGGCACTGGGCATCGATAGGCAGTTCACCCTTAGAAAATGAGACATCGCCGGTCAACTTTTGATGCCGACGCTGGTGCCAGCGAAGCGGAGCACTGGTTCTTCGCGTTGTAACGCTCTTCGGGAGCAGCACATGACCGGGAAGCACGCGAAGCCGACGATCGCCCGCATCTGGCGCGGGCGCACGAGCCGGGAGCGCGCCGGCGAATACGAGCGCTACGACTACGACGAGGGCATCCGACCGCTGATCGAGAAGGCGCTGGGCGTCCAGACGTTCCGCGAGGATTGCGAGACCGGCGTGGAGTTCATGACCATCTCGTATTGGGAGAGCGAGGAAGCCATGGCGGCGTTTTCCGGCGGCGATCCGCGGGCGATCCATCACCTGCCGCGCGACGCGGAGTTCCTGCTGGAGCTGCCGGCCAGGGTGCAGATCCTGCGCCTTCTCACCGCCCGCGGCCGGACCGGCTAGAGCGGTTTTCGACCAGCTTGGATCATTGGCGCGGAGGAGATTTCGGTTCGGCGCAAGGCAGGCGGAGGGAGCGATGCCCATGCATCGTGACCGACGAGCAAAGCCGCGCCGGATCGAAATCTCCCCGCCGCGAAGCGGTCGCCCGCAGGGCGACGACAATGGTTCAAGCTGGTCGAAAACTTCTCTAAAGACTCAGCCGAAAAGTTCGGGATGCCGGACGCGCAACGCGTGCACCAGGGCAAGCGTCTTCATATCGACGAGTTCGCCGCGTTCAGCCATCCTCCAGAGATCGCCGAGCGGCATCTCCACCACGGTGATGTTCTCGTGCTCGGAGGCCAGCCCGCCGCCCTGGCCGGTCTTGCTTGCCTGATCGTAGGGCGCGAGAAAGAGCGCGACGGTTTCGGTGGACACGCCCGGCATCGCCCAAACGGTCGCGACGTGCTCCAGCGTGTCGAGGGCGAGCCCGGTTTCCTCCTGCACTTCGCGCCGCGCGGTTTCTTGCGCGTCGTCCTCGTCCATCAGGCCCGCAGGGACTTCCAGAATCTCCGAAGTCTCGCCCGACAGCAGAACCGGCGCACGCAGCAGCCGCACCAGCGTGGCAAGCCGGCGCTCAGGGTCGTAGGGCAGCACGGCGGCCGCCGTGCCATGGCCTTCGATCTCCCGCTTCAGTTCCGTCCCGTCCGCGAGCCGGATGGTGAGCTGCGTCACCGTCAGCCAGCCCTTGTGCAGCACTTTCTCGGCGGTGATCGTGGCGCTCATGCCTGTTTCCTCGCTTTTCGCATCTTCCAACTCGCCGCAACCGCCCGCGAAAGCGGAACGGCGGCAACTTTCGCTTCCGTGAAGACGTTGGATCGGCAAAAGGCAATGGCGTTCAACCCCGCCGGTGCGCCGCCTGCTGCTTTTGCCGCGGGAACGCGGGACCTG
>CAXTCF010000005.1:37949-62555 GCA_964242945.1 uncultured Rhizobiaceae bacterium
GCACGATTTTGCTAGGTAGATCAATTCGGCTGGACTAGAGGAAGCGTCGCTCTGGCCTTTCGGCCAAACCGCCAAGAACAAACATGACGAGCCAGATCATTCCCGTCGAGCCATTCGATTTCATCGTGTTCGGCGGCAAGGGCGACCTTGCCGAACGCAAGCTCCTGCCGGCGCTCTACCACCGCCAGCAGGACGGACAGTTTTCCGACCCTACCTGCATCATCGGGGCTTCGCGTTCCAAACTCTCCGACCAGGAGTATCGCGACTTTGCGCGCAAGGCGCTGCACGAGCACGTCAAGGCGGAGGACATCGACGAGGACGAGGTCGAGCGCTTCCTCGCGCGGCTTTCCTACGTCTCGATCGATGCGACCTCCGGCAAAGGCTTCGACAAGCTGAAGAAGGCCGTCGAGGGCAACGATCGCGCGCGCGTCTTCTATCTCGCGGTCGGCCCGGAACTGTTCGGCCAGATCGCCTCGAAGCTCGGCGAGAACGGGCTGGTGACGCCGCAGTCGCGCATCGTGGTGGAAAAGCCGATCGGTCGCGATCTGGACTCGGCGCTGGCTCTGAACGACGAGATCGGCCGGCACTTCGCCGAAAGCCAGATTTTCCGGATCGACCACTATCTCGGCAAGGAAACGGTGCAGAACCTGATGGCGCTGCGCTTCGCCAACTCGCTCTACGAGCCGATATGGAACGCGGCCCACATCGACAACGTGCAGATCACGGTTGCCGAAACGGTCGGGTTGGAAGACCGCATCTCCTATTACGACAAGGCCGGCGCGCTGCGCGACATGGTGCAGAACCACCTGCTCCAGCTGCTCTGCCTCACCGCGATGGAAGCGCCGGCCTCCATGGAAGCGGATGCGGTGCGCGACGAGAAGCTGAAGGTTCTGCGCTCGCTCCATCGCATCAACGGCAAGGAAGCGCCGAAGTCCACGGTGCGCGGGCAGTACCGCGCTGGCGCCTCGGCCGACGGCGCCGTCAACTCCTATGTCGAGGAGCTTGGCAACGGCGGCTCGAACACGGAAACCTTTGTCGCCATCAAGGCCGAGATCGCCAACTGGCGGTGGGCCGGCGTGCCCTTCTACCTGCGCACCGGCAAGCGGCTGCCTTCGCGCGTGTCCGAGATCGTCATCGAGTTCAAGCCGATCCCCCACTCGATCTTCCGGGAAAGCTCCGGCCCGATCTTCGACAACCAGCTGGTGATCCGGCTTCAGCCCGACGAGGGCGTCAAGCAGTTCGTGATGATCAAGGATCCCGGACCGGGCGGCATGCGCCTGCGCCGCGTGCCGCTCGACATGACGTTTGCCGACTCGTTCCACGTCCGCAACCCCGACGCCTATGAGCGCCTGATCATGGACGTGGTGCGCGGCAACCAGACCCTGTTCATGCGCCGCGACGAGGTGGAAGCGGCGTGGAAATGGATCGACCCGATCCAGGAGGCCTGGGGCCAGAACGGCCAGGAGCCGCAGGGCTACACCGCCGGCACCTGGGGACCGTCGGCCGCGATCGCGCTGGTCGAGCGCGACGGACGCACCTGGCATGAGGGAGACTGACGGTGGCCGCCGTTCTTCCCGAATTCTGGCGCTGGCAGGAGTTTTCCGCCCGCGCGGACTTGGCGGAGGCGCTTGCCGGCTCGATCGCGGCGAGCCTCCAGTCGGCCATTGAAGAAAAAGGCGCTGCCACGCTTGCCGTTTCCGGCGGTTCGACGCCAAAACTGCTGTTCCAGGCGCTTTCGCGCCAGGCGATCGACTGGAAAAACGTTTCCGTCACGCTGTGCGACGAACGCTTCGTGCCGCCCTCCTCGCCCCGCTCCAACGAGGGGCTGGTGCGCGCCAACCTGCTCCAGGGCCTGGCAGCCGAAGCGCGCTTCGTGCCGCTTTATCGCGATGCCCCAAGTATCGAGGAGGCCGCCGCACAGACAAGCGTGGCGCTTGCCGCGCTTTCCCAGCCGCTCGACGTCGCCGTGCTCGGCATGGGTGAGGACGGTCACACCGCTTCCTTCTTCCCCGACGCCGACGAGCTGGCCCAAGCACTCGACCCGGAAAACCCGGCCGAACTGATGGTGATCCACGCGCAAAGCGCGGGCGAGCCGCGCCTCACCTGGACGCTGCCGCCGCTGGCTGCGGCCGGACGGCTGATCCTGCACGTTGAGGGCCAGTCCAAGCGCACCGTGTTCGAACACGCGATCGCCGACGAACCGGCGCTGCCGATCCGCCGCGTGATCGAGCAGTCCGGCAAGCCCGTGGAGGTTTTCTGGGCGCCGTGACGGGACGCGGCGCGGTCTTGCCGCCCTCTTCCCAGCTTTTCGACGGCCTGCGCCTGCCGGTGGTCGCGGCGCCGCTGTTCCTTATCTCGCATCCGCCGCTGGTCCTGGCGCAATGCCTGGCCGGCGTGATCGGCTCGTTTCCCGCACTCAATGCCCGCCCAGTGTCTCAGCTCGCCGACTGGCTGGCCGAGATCACCGAAACCCTTGCCGCATGGGAGGGAGCGGCGCCCTTCGCGGTAAACCAGATCGTCCACCGCTCCAACAAACGGCTGGAGGAGGACCTGGAACTCTGCGCGCGCTTCCGCGTGCCGATCGTCATCTCCTCGCTCGGTGCGGTGGCCGAGGTGAACCAAGCGGTGCACGCCTATGGCGGCCTCGTGCTGCACGACGTGATCCACGACCGCCACGCGCGCAAGGCAGTCGAGATGGGCGCGGACGGGCTGATTGCGGTGGCCGCGGGCGCGGGCGGCCATGCCGGCACGCTTTCCCCCTTTGCGCTGGTCGCGGAAATCCGCCGCTGGTTCTCCGGCCCGCTGCTGCTGTCCGGTGCGATCGCCACGGGCGGCGCGGTGCTGGCCGCGCAGGCGATGGGCGCAGACGGCGCCTATGTCGGCTCGCCCTTCATCGCCACAACGGAAGCCCGTGCCGCGGACGCCTACAAGCGGATGATCGTGGAAGGCAGCGCCGCCGACATCGTCTATTCGCCAAGCTTCACCGGCGTTTCCGGAAACTACCTCAAAAACTCGATCATCGCGGCAGGCCTGGACCCGGACAACCTGCCGGCGGCCGACCGCAGCCTTATGGACGTCGATGAGGCTACAAAGGGCAGCGGTCCGAAAGCCTGGAAGGACATCTGGGGGGCAGGCCAGGGCATCGGCGCCGTGGACGCTGTCGTGCCGACCGCCGATCTCGTCGCGCGGCTGGAGCGCGAGTACCTTTCGGCGCGCGGCCGTCTGGCCTTATAGCCTGCCTCTATGCCAGCGTGACCGGCCGCTCGGTTCGCGCGCTCTCGATCGCTGCGTCGATGATCTTCTGCATCTCGGCCGCGCGGCGGAAGGAAGGATCGCCGTTGACGCCCGTTTGGAGCGCCTCGGCGAAGCGCTGCGCGTTGCGCGGGCTCGGCGGCGGCTCGACTTGGCGCCAGCGGAAATCCTCGACATCCTCGCCGAGGCAGACGAAAAGCTTCGAGGTGATCCCGTCCGTTTCCACCTTCACCGCGCCTTCCGTGCCGTGCAGCGCGAGCGACAGGTCGTTGGCGTGGCCGGTGGCGAAGCGCGTGGCGACGACGGTCGCAAGCGCGCCACCCTGCATCCGCGCCGTCATCGCGAAGGAGTCGTTGGCGTCCAGCTGGTAGTCGCCGATGCGGTCGCCCTCCGCCTTGGGAAAGGTGCGCAGGTCTGCCCGCACGCTTTCGATGGCGTCGTTTGCGCCAAAGGTCAGAAAATCCAGGATGTGAACGCCGACATCGCCGAGCACGCCGGTCGAGCCGTGTTTGCTGGACAGGCGCCACAGCCAGGTCGGTTCCGTGCGCCAGTCGCCCCAGGCCTTGGAAACCAACCAACTCTGGCGGTAGCTCGCCTCAACGTGGCGAAGCTGGCCGATCTTGCCTTCCGCGACGAGCCGGCGCGCGGCCTGGAGTGCAGGAGAGTTGCGGTAGGTGAGGTTCACCATGTTGACGAGGCCGGCGCTTTCCGCCGTTTCGACCATCTCGGCGGCATCCGGAAAGTTCGGAGCCAGCGGCTTCTCGCAGAACACCGGCTTGCCCGCCGCGATGAGCTGGAGCGTGGTGGATTTATGCACGCCGTCCGGCGTGGCGTTGATCGCGGCGTCGAAGCCGTCCCATTCCAGCGCCTCGTCCAGGCTCGTGAAGCCATGCGACAGCTTCTGCGCGGCGGCGAACGCTTCGGCGCGCCCCGGCATCGGGTCGGCGCACGCGACGATCCGGCAGTCCTCGATGAGGCCGAACTCGCGCAGGTGCTGTTTCGAGATACCGCCGGTTCCCAGCAGGAGCAGCTTTTTCATCGGGGTTCTCCTCCCTTCAGGGGACGCGACGAAAGAAAGGTCAGCGGAAACCTTCCTCGCCGTCGCCGTGCAGGCGCGGCCCCTTCTGGACCAGCGGCTCCTTGGTCGAGCCGATCGGCACGTTCGGCGCCTTGTGGATGCCCTTCCAGGCCGGCGCCGGATTGAAGGCCCAATGCACGGCGTTGCGCAGCACCGTGCGCACTTCCGGATTGTGGTAGATCGGGTAGGTCTCGTGGCCCGGCCGGAAGTAGAAGATTTTCCCGGCGCCGCGCCGGTAGCAGAGGCCGGAGCGGAACACCTCGCCGCCTTCGAACCAGGAGACGAACACGGTTTCGTCCGGCTCCGGCACCGAAAACGGCTCGCCGTACATCTCGGTGTTGGGCAGTTCGATGCACTCGCTCAAGCCTGCCGCGATCGGGTGGCCGGGGTTGACCACCCAGAGCCGCTCGCGCTCGCCCGCCTCGCGCCATTTGAGCGAGCAGGGCGTGCCCATCAGGCGCTTGAAGATCTTGGAGTAGTGGCCGGAATGGAGCACGATGAGGCCCATCCCCTCCCAGACCCGCTTCTGCACGCGCTCCACGATCCTGTCGGCCACTTTGCCGTGCGCGGCATGCCCCCACCAGGTCAGAACGTCCGTCTCGGCCAGCCGCGCCTCTGAAAGCCCGTGCTCCTCCTCCTGAAGCGTTGCGGTGGTCGCTTTTATCGCCTCATCCTGGTTCAGCGTGGCGGCGATCGTCGCATGCATCCCGTCGGGGTAGATGCCCCGCACGACGGCATTCTGCTGCTCATGGACGTTCTCCCCCCACACCACGACATTGATCGGCATTGCGCGCTTGGACCTCCCGCCCACACTGTTCCGCCCCCGGCTTTATAGTCGCGCGCAGCCCGGAGAGAAGAGCAGCCCCGCCGCTTCCGTTGGCTCAGATCATCGCTTGAAAGTGCGGTCCGAACCCTGTATCAGCACCCGCATGCGCACAGGCATGCTTGGCGCAAGATGGGCCGCTTTAGCTCAGTTGGTAGAGCATCGCATTCGTAATGCGAGGGTCGCGTGTTCGAGTCACGCAAGCGGCATTTTCTTCCCTTCAAACCGCGATCTGCTTCCGCGCCGCGCGGCTGGCGAGTTCAAAAAGCTCGGCCATGCTTTCGGTTCGGGCCATGTCCTGAAGCTGCGCCAGCCTGCGGCTGCCGATTTCCACGCCGAGTTCCGCTTTCAGCCAGTCCTGCTCCAGCGCGATGTCGTAGCGGCGGAAGGTGAATAGCGGCGCGCTCGCGAGCGCCACGTCGGAAAGGTCGCCGATTTCGCTGTTGATGTGCCAGCGCGTCTCGCTGCGGCCCATCGCCTGCATGAGCGTGAGCGTCTGCACGGCGCTGTCGGAGATCATCGACTGGAGGCAGCGCGCGGCAAACAGCCCGGCGATGCGCGAGGTCCAGAAGCCGTGCTCCATGCGGAAGCGGAACGAGCCGGTGCCGACCGCGGTGATGTCGAGAAAATCCGCGCCCGCCGGCCAGCCGAAACCGTAGGCGGGAACCGTCGCCATCATGAACAGGGCCAGGGAGGGGTCGTTGTAGGGCGACACGCCCCCGTCGATGAAGCGCCCGTGCAGTTTCCCCGCATTGACCTCGATGTCGAGCGGGTCGAAGTAACTCGGTGCCGCCGTGGAAGCCAGCAGCACATCGACCAGCGGGTAGCGCCGGTTGCCGCGGAACGCATCGTCGGCGGGATCGTCCCAAAACTTGCTTCGGGGATTGTTGCTCAGGAACCAGACGCTGCCGGTGTCGATGCGCTTGGCGACGAGTGCGAGGCCGGTGCGCAGGTCGGCCGTGTCCAGCCTCCGCTCGCCCACGACGCTGGCGAACTCGTGACGGAGCCGGCGCGCGTCGAACAAGGCGCGGATCAGCTTGCCGCGGTGCCAGGCCGGGCGGAACACGTTGGGCGCAAGCTGGAAATAGAAGGACTTCACCTCGGCGACGCTCTTGCCGAGCGCCAGCGCGGTGGCGATGATCGCGCCGGTGGAGGTGCCGCCGATCAGGTCGAAGTGCTCGCAAAGCGGCGCCGGGCGGCCCTTCGCGCGGGCAAGCTTTTCCTCCAGCCGCTCCAGAAACGCCAGCGCCACCACCCCGCGCGTTCCCCCGCCGTCGAGGGAAAGGATGCGCCTGGGCTGCAAAGGCCTGTCAGCCTCCATCGGCGCTCTTAGCTTCCGGTGGCGGGGCCACGTGCCGCCGCGGGGGAGCCACGACATAGAGCGGCGTGATATCGAACAGGATTTCGGGGCCCACTGCCTCGTGCAGGCGGACGACGAACTCCGCCAGCCGGACCTCCGGGTGGTCAAAATCCCGGAGCGGCGGCGCGCCGAGCGGGCGTTCCGCGCGGACTTGGAGGCGCACGGCCTCCGCCGTCCGTGCCCAGGCGCCCGCCAGCCGCACGATTGCCTCCTCTCGCTCCTTCTCCCGCACCTCACGTTCCTCCTTGCTTTCTCCGACCAGCGACTTCTCCGGGCCGATTGAAAGCACGAGTTCCGTGACGCCAGGATCTACGCGAGGGAGCAGCGGCGCTGCGTCGGCGTCCTGAGCGATCTGAAATTCTCTACGGGGAAAGGCCGGAGGATTTTCCTTGGCCTTCTCACCAGTGAGATAATCGAGCATCGCGCGCAGCAGGGCCATGTCGAGCGCCTTGGTCTGCGCCTTGAGGTCCGCGAAGGGGATCATGCTGTCCTGCCAGCGGCGGCGGTTGTCCCGCCGGAACTTCGGCTTCTCACCCGGCCGCGCCTCGTCCAGACCCTGCTGCCAGCCGCTGAGCGCGCGGTCGGCCATCCAGCGCGCATGCTCGATTTTCGAGGCTTCGAGCACCGCCTGTTCGGCGCTGCCGGGGGCCGGCGCTCCACCGCGGCCATCGAAGCTTTCGGCTGCCCGCCTGAAGGGCTCCGCATCCTCCGGAGCGATGCGCGGCAGCATCCCTTCCCCCATGCCGCGCCATTGCAGGCCGAGGTCGGCAAGCTTGATGACGGCGTGGTGGGCGGCGCGGCGGCTGCTTTCGCGCACGTTCTCCGGCAGCGTCTCCCAGTCCGTCCGGTAGGACTGCCCCGACGCTTTCGGCAGAGCCGCCGCCGCGTCTGCCGCGCTGGCAATCTTTCTGTCGTTCTTGTCCCACTCGCCGAACACTTTCAGGTAGAAGGCGTGCAGGCGCTGGGGCAGTTCGTCGGCGTCCTTGTCCAGCACCGGCGCACGGCGCGCGGTGGTGCTGATATCGCCGAAGGGCTGGAAGAAGCGCAGCGGGTCGTGCGGCGCCTCGCCCGCGATTCGGGCGCCCCACAGCCGCACGAACACCGGCGCGGGACAGCGGCGCAGGGCGTTCATGGCCCATTCCAGCCGCAGCGCCGCGTCGAGGTTGCGTTCGTCCTCGCGGCAGGCGAACACCCAGGCCGTCGGTTCGTCCGGCCGCTCCAGGGCATCCAGCCGGGCGTCGTCCTCGAAGCCCAGCGTTCCGATGTCGGCCGGGATCCAGGTCTTGAGGATCGGCCGCGCCTCGGCGGGGATGCTGTCGTCGAAGAGACGAGGGTAGAGCGCCTTCAGCCGCGCCCTGGAGCCCTTCATGTCCCGATCGATGAAGGAGATGCGCGGCGGCTCCAGCTCCTGCGCATAGCAGGTGAGAAGCGTTTCCGCGAACACCGCCTCGCCCTGGTCGCCGAGGCCGGCAAGCACAAGGTGCACGCGATCCTGTTTGCGATCCCTGGCAAGCGTGGTCAGCCGGGCACGGTCGAGCAGGTCGCGCGCGGCGGCGGTGCGCAGGCTGAAGGGCTGGAACTTCTGCTCGCGATCGAAGGCGGAATCCCGCGCCTCCTGGATGTCCGTCACCATGCGCAGGCTGGAAAGGTGGGCGAAAACCGTAGGCGCGCGCCGCCGCCGCATTCGGAAGCGCGAAGGCGGCAGGCGCGCCGCCAATTCGCGCGGGAAGCCTGGGCCGGGCGAGACCGTCCCGCCGCGCACCGCCTCGGCGACAAGGCGCGCGGCGGCCGTGGCGACCTCAATGTTCACCGCGTCGTCCCCGCAGGAAACGAACACCCCGCCGCTTTCCGCCAGCCTAGCGTCCTCCAGCGTTTCCGGCGCGGCGGTGTCGCCGGAAACGAGCAGGACGCTTTCCGCGCGCGCCACCCTGCGGTCGGCCTCGTCGAATTCCTTGTCCACCGCCACAAGGGCCATGCCGGGATGCTTTTCCCGCAGCGTGCGCGCCAGCGCGTGGTTGACCGTGCCGAAACCGAGCAGCACCCGCCGCTCCGCCGGACGGCCGCATTGGCGGCGGAACCAGACTTTCTCGAAGAGGCTGCGGACGAACAGCGCGGCCACTGCGAGGACGGTGAAGATGGCGGCCAGGAAGCGCGCCACCTGGAGCACGGGATGGATGCACCCCAGCGGCGACTTGCTGCACCACCCCGGCTCCATCTCGAAATTGAAGCCGAACATCTGAACCGAGCGATAGGCGCTGTCCAGCCAATGGCTTGCGTCGCGGCTCAATTCGAAGCCGATGAGGCCGAGCAGCCAGATGGGAACGAAAAGCACCGGCAGCAGGAGCGGCGAGCGCAGCGCGTCCAGCACCTTTTGCCGAAACGGGCGGCCGCTCCGCCCGGCTTCAGCCCTTCGGCCTTCGGACTTCCGGCTCAACTCCATCGCGGCGGCTCCAATCCGGTTTCGCGGGACAATTGCTCGATTTCGACAAGGATTTCACCCTGTGCTCGCCCGCCCTCTCCGAGCGCTCCGCCATAGTTCTGGATCGCGGTCATGCCTTTCGGATACGAGTGTCCAGTCGCAGTTGCGAAAGCCAACAAAACTCAAGCGCACGGCGAACTTTCCCCGATCTCAGCCAGGCTGACGCTGCGGCAGGAAGGTTGCAGGGGTGGATGCGAAAGCGCAAGTGGAAATTGTTTTTCGTTGGGGGCGAGGCTCCGCATTTCAAAGCGGTCTTCTCTTCGGGACGAGAGTAAAGCCGCACTCACCGAATGCTTGACAGGCGATGGCGACCGATCTTGTTTGAAGCCTTCGACCTGGGCAGCTTGGCGCGGGTGGAAGACCGCGCAACCGGCAGGCAGAGAAAGTTTGGGCTTGACGACATCGGCGGGCGCCGGCGCGCTCCTTGTCCCTCCGGTCCTCAACATCGGCGTGACCGGCCATCGCGGGCTGGATTGGAGCGGAGAGCGCTGGGCAGCCATCGAGAAGGCTTGCATCAGTCTGCTCGGCCGCATCCAGGAAGCGGCCGGCAAGGCTTCCGCGCAGGCCTTTTTCGTCCAAGCGCCGCTGCGGATGAATGTCTTCTCCATGCTGGCCGAAGGCGCAGACCAGGTGCTCTCAGCCGCTGCGGCAGCGCGGGGGATGGCTATTCAGGCGGTGCTGCCGACGGCCGTTCCGGTCTATGCCGAAACGGTGAGCGGGGACGAAGCGCGCAACGGCTTTCTGTCCCTCCTGAGCCGCGCCTCCGGCGTGACCGTGCTGACCGGCGAGCAGACTTCCGACAGGAGCTTCGAGCGGGCGAACGATTTCATCCTGGCGCAAGCGGATCTGCTGATCGCCGTTTGGGACGGGCTGCCCGCGCACGGGCGGGGCGGCACGGGCGACGTCGTGCAAAGCGCGGTCGGCCGAGGCATCCCGGTCTTCGTGGTCGAGGCCGATCCCGGCCGGGGCGTGACCTGCATTCAGCGCCCCGAAGAGGTCTTGCTGCCGGGGAATGCAACGGATCTTCCGCGCGTCGAGGCCGAAGGGGAGATCGAGCGCGTGGTCTCCCGCATCCTGCTGCCGCCGGCAAGCAGCCGGCAGCGCGAAGCGGTTGCCGCCATGCTGGCGGAGCCGGAACGCTTCCGGTCCTGGCGGTTCGAGTACCGCCTGATCACCTGGCTGGGCCGCGCCTGGCGGGCGCGTCCCCGCCGGTCCGATTCGAGTGTCGATCTCTGGCAGGACGCCGAAAGCGGCGGGCGCGGCGCAGGCCTGGATGCCGCTCTCCTGCCCCTGCGATCGGCCTTCGAGCGGGTGGACGCGCTGGCAAACCACTATGGCGCGCTGACCCGCTCAAGCGAGGCCTCGCAGTTCCTGCTGCTGGCGCTTGCCGCCGGCTTGAGCGTCGCCCTGGCGCATTTCTTTCCGCGCCTGCAACCGTTCGCCAGCCTGCTCCAGATCGGGGTCAGCGGCCTAATCCTCGCCGATGCGACCATGGGCAAGAACCGCCGCTGGTATGAGCGCTGGGTCGATTACCGCTCGCTGGCCGAGCGCCTGCGCTGCATGCGCTTCCTCAGCATGGGCGGGCAAGCCATCCTGGCGGCCAGGCACCTGAACCGCGGGGCCACGGACAGCTGGACGGCTTGGCTGGCCGCGCGCTGGGCGCGCAGCCTCGCGCCTGTGCAGGGCACGTTTTCGGACGCGCTTGTCCGAACCGGCTACCAACAGGTGCAAGCGGAAGTGGCGGACCAGATCGGCTACCACCGGCGCTTGGCCGCCACCATGACCCGTCTCGACCGGCGGCTGGACTGCATTTCCAAGCTCAGCCTGGCAGGGGTCGTCGTTGCCTCGATCTTCCAGCTGGCTTCCGCTTTCAAAACCGACCTGCAAGCCCTGCCCGCCGTGGCCGTCGTTGCGACGCTTTCCACTTTGGCGACGGCGGCTCTGTCTTCGGCGCGCGGCCTGCGGTCGAGCGTCAACACGGCCGGCACGGTCCGCCGCTCCCAGGCGATGGTGATAAAGCTGGCAAGGCTGTTGCGCCGGATGAAGGAACATCCGGCGAGCGCCGATCGCCTTGCCGTCAGCGCCGCGGCGGCGGCGGCCCTGATGATCGACGATTTCGGCGTCTGGCAGACCTCGTTGGCAACCCGGCGTGCAGGCAAGCTGCGCCGGCCCAGGCTGACCCAGCGCTGATAAGCAAAGCTATCGCAGCGCTTCCACGTAGGGCGCGCAGGCGACGTCGTTGCCGAACAGCGCTTCCAGCGCGGCCGGGCTCAGTTCGCAGGGCGGGCCGTTCTGGAGCACGTCGGCAATCGCTGCGGCAAGCGCTGCCGGATCGCCCGGCGGAAACAGCTTGCCCATGCCGGTGAGCGTCACGGGCACGCGCATGCCCGGCAGATCGGAGGCGACCACCGGCACGCGCCGCAGCATCGCCTCCACCTGCACCAGCCCGAAGGATTCCAGCCGGTCCATGCTGGGCAGGACGAGCACGTCGAGGCTGGCGTAGAAGTCGGCCAGCGGGCGGCCGAGCAGCGTGCCCCGGTAGGAAACGGCGCCGCCCGACGCCTCGGCCGCAGCCAGGATCTCCTGCCAGTAGGTCTCGCCGACCACCTCCGCCGCCGGACCGACAAGCTCGATGGCGAACGGCGCGTCGAGCGCGCGCTGAAGGTGCGGCAGCGCCTCGATCAGCAGTTCCAGCGTCTTCTGCCTGGCGATCCGGCCGACATAGCCGATCCGGTACACCTGGCCCGGCCGGTGCGCGAGGCCTTGTCTCGGCGGATAAACCTCGCCGGGAAAGAGCTTGAGGTAGATCGGCAGGGTGGCGGTCTTCACCTTGCGCCGGAAGATGCGGCAGAACGCGGAAGCGCCGGCGTAATCCTGCGACACCACCTGCACGGTGTCGGCGCAGGCTCCCGCGATCAGGTGCGGAACCGCGGCGACGGCCCGCATGACGCGATCCGAGAAGCGCGCCCTGCTCATGGAACAGATGTAGCTGACGATCAGCTTGCGCCGGCGCAGCTTCGCGACGACCGCCACGGCTGCGGCATCGAGGCAGGGCAGATGCACGTTGACGACCGCGACATCATCCAGCGCGCGCCAAAGGTCGATGGCATAGAAGGGCATCACCAGCGCCTTGCCCAGCCGCAACACGGATCGCGACCGTATCACCTCAAGCCCATCCACGATCTCGCGCCGGGGCGCATCGGTGGGGTGCCGGCCGGTGACGATTTTCACCGGGAAGCCCAGCGCCTGGATGTGCCGGCCAAGCTCGTGTGCGGAAAGCGTCAAGCCTGAGATGTTGGGCAGGTGGTAGGTGAGGCAAAGCGCGAAGCCGGCGCGCTCCGCTCCGGCCGCCCCGCGCACGGCCGGCTCCGGCTCTTCCCGTTCGGACGAAAATGCGGCGGCCTCGACTGCCAATGTCCCCAATCCTTTTCAGCGTTCGGAGGCGTCCGGCCGTTCATACCTCACTTTCCCGCGTAAGACAGGGCCTTTACCCAACGCAACCCGTGCGCGCCGACCGTCCGGCGCCTTGGCCAAGCCGCCCGCCGCGCTTTGCGTCCGCCTCTTCTCCCTGCTAGCACTGGCACGCACCGCAAGCATCCGAGAGCCGCGCCCAACTTCATGCAAAGCATCGACAAAGGCCGGGCGCTCGCATGGGAAATTTTCGCCAACGAGGCGGACCCCGCCTTCCGCCGCAGGGCGGCCTGGATCGGCTCGCATCTTTCCCGCCGCTTTGACGGCAAACCGTTCGAGGTCCTCGACATCGGCTGCGGTCGGGGCTTCTACTTCCCGCTTTTCCACGCGCTGGGAGCCGGCGTTTCCGGCGTGGAAAGCGACCCGCTGCCCCTGGTGGAAGCGCGCCGCCGCGCCGCGGAAATCGGTGCCGCGGTAGCCGATGCCTCGGCCGAGCGGCTGCCCTTCCCCGATGCGCGCTTCGACGCCGTCGTGATGTCGGAGATTCTGGAACATCTGCCCTCGCCTGGAACGGCGCTGACTGAGGCGCACCGGGTCCTGGCGCCCGGCGGGCTGCTGCTCGTCACCGTGCCGAACGCCAACTATCCCTTCTTGTGGGACCCGCTCAACTGGCTGCTGGAGCGCACGACCGGGCGCCCGATCCGCAGGGGCACGCTGGCCGGCATCTGGGCAAACCACGTCCGCCTTTACGACCGCGCCGCCCTGGTGAGCGAGATCGAGGGGGCCGGCTTCGCGGTGGAGGAGGTGGTGTTCCAGACGCACCGCTCCCTGCCCTTCGTGCACAACCTGGTCTATGGCCTCGGCAAGCCCTTGCTGGAAAAGCGGCTGCTGCCCGCGGGCTGGGCGCGCAGCGCGGAGCGCGCAGCAGGCAGGCCGGCGGCGAAACGGCGGCTTGACCCGGTTGCGGCGGGTATCCGGCTCATCCATTGGTTCGACCGGAACAACGCGGACGCGGAGGCGGAATCGGTTCCGACCGTCAACATCTGCGTTGCCGCCCGGCGCAGCTGATGCGAGCCGCCGCCCCCTTGCCATCGGTCAGGCTCGCGGTCGCCGCGCTCTGCCTGCTCGTGGTGATCACCGGAGCCGCCTTCCGGCTGCTCGGCACGAATTGGGACGAAGGCGCGAACCTGCATCCCGACGAGCGCCACATGATGTTCGTGGTCAGCGACACGCTGGCCGCCTTCAAGGCGCTGAAACCGGGAGAGTTGAGCGGGAGCGAGATCTGGTTCGCCGCGGGAAAGTCTCCGCTCGATCCCCGGCGCCAGGACAGGCTTTACGTCTATGGCGAGTTTCCGCACATCGTGGTCAGCCTCTTGTCCAGAGCCTGGGATTACGGATGGCCCGAAGCGCTCCGTCTCGGCCGCACGCTGGGCGCGATCCTCGACGCCTACACGATCCTGGCCGTGTTTCTGCTGGCGGGCCTGATCCTGCGGGACCCTTTTGCGGGCCTGACGGCGGCGCTCTTCTACGCCTTCCTGCCGATGGCGCTCCAGCAGGCGGACTTCTTCACCGTCGATGTGTGGCTGACGGCAGCGGGCGCCTGGTGCCTCGTCGCGGCCACATTGGCGGTTCGGACCGAGGGCCGCCGCGCTGCGCTCGCCTGGTTCCTGCTGAGCGGCGCCCTCGCAGGCCTTGCTTTCGCCTGCAAGCTGCCTGGGCTGGCGTTCCTCGGCGCGGTGTGGGTCGCGGCGGTCGTTCGGGCGGTGAGCGGAGAGCAGGAACGGCGCTGGAGCAGGGCGGCAGCAGCCCTGCTCGTTTCCACCGCCGCGTTCGCCGTCGTTTTCCGGTTGGCAAGCCCGTTCACCTTTCAGGGGCCGGGCATCCTGGGTCTCGCGGTCACGCCTAACGTGCTCAAGGGCTATCGCGAGATGAGCCATCTCGTGCTCGACTTCGGCTTTCCGCCGAACTGGCAGTGGATGACCGGCTACGGCCCGGCGCAGGCCTTGCGCGACCTCGCATTGTGGGGCGCCGGTCCGGCCGTGGCGCTCGCCTTCTGCGCCGGAGTGGTAAGGCTTGCCGCGCTGCCCCGCTCCTGGCCCGCGCTTCTGCCTTCCCTGCTGCTCGCCGCGAGCATCGCCGCTTACTGGCTGCTCAACCTCATACCTGCGCTGCGCTACGTCCACCCCGCGCTTCCCGTCGTGTGCGTGATCGCGGCGGGCGCCGTTCCGTGGTTGCGGCGCAGGCCGGTTGGCTTGGCGGCCCTCGTTTTCGTCGTTGCAGGCGCAGCCGTGTGGGCCGCCGGGATCATCCTGCTGCACGCCGGCACGAACAGCCGCGTCGCCGCGGCGCGCTGGCTTTGGCTCAACACCGAGCCGGGAACCGTGCTGGCCAACGAGTCCTCCTGGGACGACGGCCTGCCCGTTCCCGTGCGCCTGCCCGGCAACAAGGATCTGGTCTGGCCCGGCGCCGGCGACCACTTCACCTATCTCACGCTGTCCCTGGAATGGCCGGACTCGACCGAAAAGGCGGCGCGCATCGCCGGCATGCTGGACCGGGCCGATTTCGTGATCCTTTCGAGCGAGCGCCTGCGCAAGCCGATCCTGGCCATGCCGGAACGCTTCCCGATGACTTCGGCTTACTACGGCATGCTGCGCAGCGGCGCCCTGTGCTTCGAGCGGGCCTACAGGAACAGGCCGGGCTATCCGCTGCTGGGATTCTCCCTGGACGACAGCGGCGCCCAGGAGCCCTGGTCGGTCTATGACCATCCGATCGTGGAAATCTACCGGAAGCTGCCCTGCTTCGACCGGCGCGAAGTCCAGACGAAGCTTGTGCAGGCGCTGGCAGCCGGGAAGTAACCTTTCCCGGCAGAGCCGGAACCGCAGGCCGGATCGTGCGATGTTGTGTCCGTCTTGGCGCCTGTGATAGCGAGGCCGGCATCCTCCGTCGCCGGGTCGCCGCCCGGCGGAAATCCTTTCAGCACATCTTCCCTCTCCACGTGTTTCATGCCCGTCCTGTCCGTCGTCATCCCCGCCTACAACGAAGAGCGCAACATCGAAGGTGTGCTCCAAGACGTGATACGCGATGTCGCGGCGGTCGTTCCCGACATCGAGATCATCGTGGTGGACGACGGCAGCCGCGACGGGACTGGGGAACTGGCGGGCAAGGCCGCGGCGCAGGACGGGCGCATCCGCGTCATCTCCCAAGCAAACCAGGGGCACGGCCCCGCTCTGTCGAACGGGCTCGACGCGGCGAAGGGCGACTGGCTGCTCCTGCTCGACGGCGACCGTCAGGTTTCGCTGGAGGATTTCGCCCGCCACTGGGGCATGGCGCAAAATCTCGACGCCATCCTGGGCCTGCGACGCCCGCGCAGCGATCCCTTTCACCGCCTCCTTGTTTCCCGCGTGATGCGCCTTCTGCTGCGCAGGCGTTTGGGCGCGGATGTCGGCGACGCCGGCGCGCCCTACAAGCTCGTCCGCGCTGCGATCTGGCAACAGGCCCGCAAGCGCATGCGCGACGGCTGCTGGATCCCCTCCGTGCTTCTGGCCGCCTATATCCACCAGCATGCCGAACTGCGCTCGGTCGAGCTGCCGATCCGCCACCGCGCCCGCCCGCACGGGCCCTCGACGCTCAACCTGCAACGCCTGATCAAGTTCTGCCGCCAGGGCGCCGCCGAGATCGAGTTCTACCGGAACCGCTCGAACCAACCGTCCTAAGCCGCATGATCGACGCGGCCAGCCTCGGCTCCACCCTGCTGTTCCTCCTTGCAGTCGGAGTCTGCGGCTGGCTCGCCTGGCCGCTGGCCGGCCTGCTCCTGCCCGGCGATGGCGACCGCGGCTATCTCGCCGCCAAGCCGCTCGGCTGGCTGCTCGGCTCCTTTGCGGCGTGGGGCGCTGCCCTCGTCGGCGTGCCGTTCTGGCGTTTCGGCTGGGTGGTGGGCGTTGCTGCGCTGGCCATCCTGTTCGTCTTCACGCGCAGGCGGTTTGTCGATCCGCCGCCGCTCGTAAAAATCCTGCAATGGGAAACAGCCTTCGCCGCGCTGCTGCTTTGCGGCGTGCTGATCAAGGGCAGCGCGCCCGACATCCTCGGCCTCGAAAAGTTCATGGACTTCGGCTTCATCAATGCCGCGCTGCGCAGCTCCGCCATGCCGCCGCCCGATCCCTGGTGGGCAGGCGAGCCGATCAACTATTATTACTTCGGGCACGTGGCCGCCGCCTGGTTGATTCAGTTGAGCCGGGTTCCCCCGGATCACGGTTTCAACCTGATGATCGCCCTGATCTTCGCCTTCACGGCAGCGCTCAGCTATCGCATCGTGGCGGGCTGCCTTTCCGCGCGCACGCCGCGCATCGCTTCCGCCTGCGGCGTGGCGGCGGCAGCGCTGGTGACGCTCGGCGGCAATTTTCACAGCGTGCTCTACGGGCCGTTCCGCGCCTTTTCGCCTACGAGTTACGACCGCGACTTCTTCTATCCCGACTCGACGCGCTTCGTCGGCTTCGACCCGCCGACCGGCGACAAGGGTTTCACGGAGATGCCGGGCTACGGCTTTGCCGTCGGCGACCTCCACGCCCATGTGCTGAACCTGCCGGCGGCCTTCCTGATCGTTTTGATCCTCCTGCGGATCGTGCAGCGCGAGTGGGGGCCGGAAAGGATCGGCGGCGTGCGTCTGCTCGAAGCGGGGGTGCTCGGCCTGCTCTTCGGCTTTTCGGCGATGTGCAACAGCTGGGATGCCGCTTCCTATGCGATCCTGATGGCGCTTGCCGGGCTGGCGCTGCTCATGCGCCCCGGCGAGGAGCACCGCCTCGCGCTGTTTGGAAAGCTTGCCGGCTGCGGCATGCTGGCGGTCGCGACGGCAGTTCTGACGGCAGCACCTTTCCTGCTTTCGTTCAAGGCGATCGCCTCCGGACTGCGTTGGTCCGACGGCCATACGCCCTTGTGGCAGCTTGCCATCCTCTACGGTCATGTCGCGCTGCCCTGCGGCGTCCTGCTGATCGGCCTTTTCGCAAGCCCGGCCCGGCAGGACGGGCGCTGGGTCGCCGGCGCCCTGCTTGCCACGCTGGCCGTCTGCCTCGTCGCGCTGCCTGAGATCGGCTACGTCAAGGACATCTACGGCGCCGACCACCGCCGCGCCAACACGATGTTCAAGCTGACCTTCGAGGCGCAGCCCGTCGCCGTAATGGGCGGCATGATCCTGGTGGGCATCCTTCTGAGCAGCCGGCGCTCAGCGGCGGCACTCGCTGCCTGCGTGCTCGCCGTGCCGCTGCTGGCGCCGCTTTCCTATGCCGAAAACATCTACAAAGGACGGGTGACGCCGCTGCGCGCCCATCGTTTCACCCTGGACGGGCTCGGCTTCGTCGGCCGCGACCGGCCGGACGACGCGGCGCTGATCGAGTGGCTGCGCGCACAGCCGCCGGACCGGCGCATCCTGTTCCTCGAAGCGCCCGGCGACAGCTTCACCGACTCGGCCCGCCTTTCCGCGATGTCGGGCGTGCCGACGCTGCTGGGCTGGCGCGGCCACGAATGGCTGTGGCGCGGCAACGTCGGCGCCGTCTATGGCCGCGGCGACCGGATCGCAGCCTTCTTCCGCTCCAAGACGCTGCGGGAAGCCTGCGATTTCCTGCTGGCGAACGGCGTCACGCACCTTGTTGTCGGCGACGCCGAGCGGAAGAGTTTCCCTGAAATGGACGAGCCCCTGCTGCGGCAACTCGGTCCCCTTGTGGTGCAAAGCGGCAACTCCGGCATCATCAAGATCGATCCCGCCCGCTGCCGAAGCTGAATTAACCTTCCGTTAACCTTACGCAGAGTTACACTCCGCGGAAGTTCGCTGATTCATCAACACTCGTTCGAACGGGGGGCGGCGTGATGGCACCGTCGCATTTCTGCAAGAGAATCCTCGCCTTCCCGCTGGCCCTCTGCGCCCTGCTTGCCGCGGCGCTGCTGCTGGCGGGACCGGCGGAAGCCAGGAACGTGCCGGGATCGGCATCGGCCGTACAGTCGCGCATCGACCGGGCGGTGGCCAACTCGCTGATCGACACGACGCTGGGCACGGCGCGCCGCGCCGCCCAGTTCGATTCGTGCCGCGACATGGGTTCGGACCCGAAGGACGAGGTCCGGCAGATGCCCTGCGACTGGAGCATCAGTTTCGGCGGCGGCTACCGCTATGTCGAAGGCTCGCCCAACGGCTTCGATTTCGACTTCGACGCGGCCTTCGGCAGCCTCGTGATCGCCCATGCGGTGTCGCCTAAAACCACCTTGCTGGCCGGCATCATCACCGAGCACGGCGAAGGCGACCTGGACTTCAACGACGGAACCCTTGAGAACACCGGCGTGGGCGGCGTCGCCGGGCTGATCTACCGCATCAACGACAGCCTGGACGTGACGCTTCTCGGCGGCGCCGAGTGGCTGAACTACGAGGTCACGCGCTCTTCGGGCGATTTCGACGGCGACTACGACGCCACCCGGTATTTTGCCGATGCGCAGCTGCACGGCATCAGCGGCTTCGGCGCCTATTTCCTGGAATATGGCGGGGGCCTGCGCTTCCTCCACCAGGAGAACGACGGCTACGAGGAGCATGCCGACGGGGGCGGCTCGGCTTCCGTTCCCTCGACGGATTATTCCCTGCTGACCGCGGTGGGCGACCTGAAGTTCGGAACGACGTTCGAGAACATCACGCCCTATCTTCAGGCGTCGGCCTATGCGAACCTCAACGAGGACTCCGGCTTCGCCGCCTCCTTCGGCAGCCTGGAACCCGGCGACGAGGACGTGTATGGGCGGTTCGGCCTGGGCGCGGACGTCAATCTTTCGGCCGGGCAGCTTTCCTTCACGACCGGCGTCTTCGCCGACGATGACGGGTTCCAGGGCGTGGATGCAGCGCTCCGGTTCAGCAAGACCTTCTGATCCAAGGCATGCCGCCCGAAAGCAGGAAGCGGTTTCGGGGCAACGATATGCGTAAAACAGGAACTTGAAGCGTGTTGCCTGAGGCCGAACGGCCGCAACACATTCTACAGCATCGGACCGAATGTCGTATTCGGTCCGATGCTGTAGCCCTTTGTTTTCGCATCGGCTTTTTCCGAAAACCGTTGCGCAGTTTTCGGGCCGATGCTTTAGCGCGTCGCAGCGATGTCTGATCCCCCGGCATCTCTCGCCGCGGGAGCGCCGGGCCGCAGGTTGCGGCCCGTCCTGCTTCTGGGCCTGCGCATCGTGCTTTCCGTCGGGCTGTTTGCGGCCGCGCTGTGGCTGGCTGCGGGCCAAGTCGCGTGGGGTGACATCTCTGCGCTCGGACCGGGAACCCTTCTTCTCTGCCTTGGGCTGACAGGCCTGATCCTGTGGTTCATGGCGTGGCGGTGGCGCTTCGTCCTGGCGCGTTTCAGCCGCGGTGACGCGCCGCTTCCCGGCATCGGCGCCTTTATCCGCTGGACCTGGGTCGGCCTCGCCGTCAACCAGCTTCTTCCCTCCGTGGTGGCCGGCGACGCCGTCCGCGCGTCGCTGCTTGTGCGCAGCGGCGCTGCCAGCGCCGGCACGGCGGGGATTTCGGTGCTCGCCGACCGGCTTTACGGGCTTGCGGGCCTTGTGCTGCTCGGCCTTTGCGGCGTGCCGGCCCTCAGCAGGGAAATGCTTGGGCCCACGGCGCTGGTGGCAGCCTTCTTGGGCCTCCTGATCCTTGCAGCGCTTCTGGCCGCCCGCCTTGCGGCGCGCGCGCGGTCGCGCTTCGCCGAGTTGCGGCAGGGCGTGTCGCTGCGTACCGTGCTCCTCCTCGTACCCCTGTCGGCGGCCGGACACCTGGCGAACATGGGCATGTTTCTTGCGATCGCATACGCACTTGGCGTCGATCTGCCCATCTATCCCGCGCTCGCCGTCCTGTCGGCGGTGCTGCTTCTTTCCGTTCTGCCGATTTCGGTCGCCGGATGGGGATTAAGGGAATTTACCTTGGTGCAGGCCTTCGGCTATACTGGGCTGGAGCCGCACAAAATTGTTTTGTCTTCGGTCGTTTACGGCTTCGTGCTGCTGCTGACGCAGGCGCTTGGATTCCTGCTGATCCTGAGGAGACGGCCGTGACTGCCGCTTTCACCGCAAAGACGCTCAAACCCGCAGCAGGCGCCATGCTGGTGTTGCTGGCCCTCCCCGCATCGGCCCAGGAGCCGTCGTCAACGGCGACGCCAACTTCGACACCAAGCAACACGCCCACAGCGACGCCAACTTCAACGCCAAGCAACACACCCACGGCGACGCCTACGGCAACTCCGACTTCGACGCCCAGCAACACTCCAACAGCGACGCCAACTTCGACACCAAGCAACACCCCGACGGCAACGCCAACCGCAACGCCCACTGACACGCCAACGGTGACACCGACTGCAACTGCGACCGCAACCCCCACGGATACGCCTACGGCAACCGCGACGCCGACAGTAACCGACACACCTACGGCTACGGCTACGCCCACCATCACAGACACGCCAACGACGACGCCAACGGCAACGGTGACACCGACGGCGACCGATACACCCACGGCTACGGCAACGCCGACAATCACAGACACACCGACCGTGACGCCAACGGCGACCATCACAGACACGCCGACCGTGACGCCAACGGCGACGGTCAGCGTCACCACAACACCCAGCAACACGCCGACCGCAACGGTCACAACCGCGCCAAGCAACACGCCGACAACGACGCCCACCACGGCTCCCACGGCTGTTGCGACGAACACGCCGACGACAGTCGCGACGAGTTCCCCGACGCAGCAGCCCAGCGCCACTTCGACGCCGGTCGATGTGGACAACGTGCCGGGCGGCAGCTCCCAATTCAGCGTTCCGGCGCTGCTTCTCGTCGTAGTAGGCGCCTTCCTGGCTCTCCTGCTCTGGGCACGCCAGCGCGACGGGACTAGATGACCGACCGCTCTGCGGGGGCGGAACAAGGCCGGCCGACACCGCAGCGGGCACGCCAGTCCCTCCTCCTGGCGATCCTGACCCTGCTTGCCGGGTTCCTGGCGGTTCAGGTGCCTCTGGTGGACAGGCTGTTCGGCCTGCTGGCGGAGTTCCTGGCGGTCTGCGCCGCGGCAGTGCTGAAAGTTCTCTTCTATCCCGTCCTGCGCAGCGGCGTCGAAATCCGCGACACGGTGAGCGGCCATGCGGTGACGGTGACGACGGCCTGCGACGGTGCCGGGCTGATGGTCAGCTTCGCCGGCGCGGTCGCCTGGCTGGGAGCCGTGCGGTCTCGGCTTTCGGGCCCTGTCAAGGCAGCCGCTCTCGCCTTCGGCCTGATCAACCTGTTCAACCTCTTGCGCATCCTGGCGCTTTTCCTGTCCATCCCGGCGCCGCGGCTGATGCTTGGCCAGCATCTCTACGCCGCGCCGCTGCTCAGCGCGCTCCTCGTCGCCCTGCTTGCGTTGCGCGTGCGGGGAATGCGGCCGGGTGACCTGGTCGGGTCGCCCGTTCTCTGGCTCGCCAGCGCCTGCGCCGTTGCCTTGCTCTGGTATCCGCTGGCGGAGCGTGCGACTTGCCTGAGCGTGGTGCCGCTGGCCAACGTTGTCCTGTGGGTCACGCCGGGCAACCTCACCAGGGAGATCCTGTGCACGGCAGCGCAGGGCACGGTTGTGACCTCGGCATTGCTGCCCGGCCAGGGCGCGGCGACGGTCACGGCTCCCTTGTACCCCTCGGATTTTACGCTGGCCCTGCCCCTAGTCGCGGCGTCGCTCGCTTTCAGGCGAGGCAACGGCGTCCGACTCTGGGGAGCGTTCCTCAGCATCCTGTTGTTCGCTGCCGCGATGGCCGTGGCTGCAGCTACGGCAGCGGCGGATGCGGCGGCAAGCGCCGGGGCAGGCATGCTTGCCTTTGACGGTATGCTGGAAACCTTTCGTCCGCAGGGTACCCTTGCCTTGAGCCTGCTCAAGTCAGCCCAGAACGTGCTCGTCCACTTCAACCTGTTTCTGCTGCCCCTGATACTGGCCGGGCCCGACTGGCTGCCGTCCAGGCCAGCGCGCCGGGCGGCACCGGCAGCGAGTGCCCGGCGCCGGCAGCGTCGATGAACGGCGGCGGCCCGACCGAGCGCCACCTTGCGGAATGGGCGTGGTTCCTGATCGCTTTGGGCGCGGTCCTGCGCTTCCAGGGACTCGACTGGGACGGCGGCCTTCTGTTCAACCCGGACGAGCGCAACATCGCCGTTGCGGCCGCGAAGCTCGCCTTTCCCTCCGGGCTGGTGCCGCAATTCCACGCCTATAACGGGCTGGCGCTGTATCTGCCGCGCCTTGCCGCAGAAGTGTTTTCGCCGCTGATCGGCGGTTCCGGGTCCGACCCGGCGGCAGTCGCGTGGGCCGGCCGGCTGCTCTCCGCTTTGTTCTCAAGCCTCACTCTGCCGCTGTTGTGGTTTACGGCGCGCCGGACGCTGGGAAGCGAAGCGGCCCTGTTCGTCACCGCCTGCGCGGCGGCGGCCCCCGCGCTGATCCAGTCCGCGCATTTCGCCACCACCGAAGCGGGGCTGGTGCTTTGCCTGACTTTCCTGGTTTTCCTCTGCGCACGCCACGTCGCCGGCGACCTGCCGCTCGGCGGCTTTGCGTGGCGCACCGGCGTCGCGCTTGGCTTGGGCTTCGGCCTGAAAACCACGGCGCTCGCTTTTGCGGCCTGCCCCGTCGCCGCGGTCGCGTGGACCACGCTGCGCCGCGGAGAGGTGCTTTCAGCCGTCAAGGCAGGAGCCGTCGCGGCCTCGATCGCCCTCCTTCTCGGCGTTGCCACGACGCCCCAGCTGCTCTTCGCGCCGCGCGCTTACTTCGATACGATGCGCTTTGAAAGCGGCGTGGTGCGGGGCACCGCCGACGTGTTCTGGACCTACCAGTTCACCGGCGCGCGCTCCGGCCTGTTCGAACTATCGCAACTGCCCTGGCTGCTCGGACCGCTGGTGCCGCCCTTGGCCCTGGCCGGCATCCTCGTCCTGCTCCGCGATCTCTGGAAGGTGCGGACCCGCGCCTTGCTCTTCGCGGCGCCTTTGCTGTTCACCCTCCTCTATGCCGTGATCATCTGCGGCTGGCACGCGAAATTCGTGCGCTACCTCGCGCCGCTTCTGCCCCTGCTGATCCTGTTTGCGGCCTATCTTGCGAGCGGAATTGCTTCGGTGCGGATGCGAAAAATCCTGATGGTCGCGACGGCCGCGAGCACTGCTCTCGGTGGCCTCGCACAGGCCGCGATCTATCAATATCCCGATCCGCGCATCGCGGCCTGGGAGTGGCTGGTTCCGCATCTCGCAGCAGGCGATCGGCTTGCCGTGGAGCCGGTCGATGTCGGTCCCCCTTACGCCAATCCGCCGGCCCCGCAGATCACCACCGCCGTCCTGCCCCTGCTGGAGCCGTCCTCGCCGGCGAAGCTCGCGGCGATCGCGAAGGGCCTCGCCGAGAGCCGCTGGATGGTGATCGCCAGCCGGCGTCATTTCAGCGTGCTGCCGCGCCTGCGCGAGCGGTTTCCCGAAATGTGCGGCTACTACCGCGCTCTATGGGCGGGCGACCTCGGTTTCCGCACAGTCGCGACGTTCCGTCGGCGGCCCGCCTTTCCCGCTTTTCTCGATCCCACGGTTCAGGCGGAGGAAACGTTCACCGTTTTCGACAGCCCGCAGGTGTTCGTCCTCGTGAAGACCGCGCCACTCAGCGCCGAAGCGATCGGGCAGGCCATCGAGAAGGCCGGGGCCGGCTGCCCGCCGGGTTGATCAGCCCACGTTTCAGTTCGGGATTTTGCGGGAGAACTCGACCAGCAGGGGCAGGTGGTCAGAGCCGGCCGGCGGCAGCCGGGAGACGGAATGGACGGCAACCGCTCCCTTGACCATCACCTGATCGATCGGGAGCCCGGCGAAGCGGAAGATTTCGGGAAGCTTCAGCGGAATCCAGGTTGCGCCGATGCCGCGGAGGATAGTCAGGCCGCCGGCGCGGGCGACCCGGCGTGCAGCAGTGCTCCACGGCACGGCGTTGAGGTCGCCGGTCAGGATGGCATCCGGGCCCAGTTCGCCGAGGCCGCCGGTCAGGTCCGTGATCTCCTGCGGATGCGCATAGGGCCAGGGCCAGGCGAGGTGCAGCGCGGCGCAGTCGAGCCTCCAGCCGTCCAGGTCCACCGCGGCGACCGCCAGCAGGCGGCGCTCGAAGCAGGCGGGCGGGCGGGCCGCGGCAAAGGGCCGGCGGGAGAAGACCGCCACCCCGTCGCCCTGCGGCGGGCGGCAGAGGAAACTAT
>CAXTCF010000006.1:0-62432 GCA_964242945.1 uncultured Rhizobiaceae bacterium
TCTAGCTGGAGGCGATGCGGATGGGTCGCAGCATAAATTCTCTCACCACCACCTTTGCGGCGTGAACTTTCCAGCAGCCTCCTCGATCACCGCAGCCGTTTGAAATAGTGTTTCCTCATCGAAGGGGCGGCCTATCAGTTGCAGTCCGAGCGGCAGGCCTTTGGCGTCGAGGCCGGCGGGAACGGCGATGCCGGGCAGGCCGGCCATATTCACGGTGACGGTGAAGATGTCGTTCAGGTACATTTTCACCGGGTCGGCGGCCATGTCCTCGTCGGCGACGCCGAAGGCGGCGGAAGGCGTCGCAGGCGTTAGGATCACATCCACGCCATCGGCGAAAACGTCCTCGAAATCCTTCTTGATCAGGCTGCGCACTTTCTGCGCTTTCAGGTAATAGGCGTCGTAATAGCCGGCGGACAGCACGTAGGTGCCGATCATCACGCGGCGTTTGACCTCGCGCCCAAAACCCTCCGCGCGCGTTTTTTCATACATGTCGATGATGTCGCGGCCGGGCACGCGCAAGCCGTAGCGCACGCCGTCGTAACGGGCGAGGTTGGAGGAGGCCTCGGCGGGCGCGACGATATAGTATGCCGGCAGGGCGTACTTCGTGTGAGGCAGCGAGATGTCCACGATCTCGGCTCCGGCATCCTTCAGCCAAGCGATGCCCTGGCTCCAAAGCGCCTCGATCTCCTCCGGCATGCCGTCCACGCGATACTCCCGCGGAATGCCCACCTTCAGGCCGCGCAGGGAGCGGCCGATCGCGGCTTCATAGTCCGGCACTTCTATATCGACGGAAGTCGTGTCCTTGGCATCCGTGGAAGCCATGCTCTTCAGCAGGATGGCCGCATCGCGCACATCGCGCGCGATCGGCCCGGCCTGATCGAGCGACGAGGCAAAGGCGACGATGCCCCAGCGCGAGCAGCGGCCGTAGGTCGGCTTGATGCCGACGGTGCCGGTGAATGCGGCGGGCTGGCGGTTCGAGCCGCCCGTGTCGGTCGCCGTCGCGCCGGCGCAAAGGCGCGCCGCGACCGCCGCCGCCGAGCCGCCGGAGGAGCCGCCGGGCACAAGCTGCTTGTTGTCGCCGGCCTTCGCGCGCCACGGGTTGATCACCGGGCCGTAGTAGGACGTCTCGTTGGACGAGCCCATCGCGAACTCGTCCATGTTGAGCTTGCCCAGCATCACCGCGCCGTCCGCCCAGAGGTTCGCGGAAACGGTGGATTCATAGCGGGGCTTGAAGCGGTCTAGGATGTGCGAGCAGGCCTGGGTGTGTACGCCTTCCGTCGCGAACAGATCCTTGATGCCGAGCGGGATGCCCTCCAGCGCGCCTGCCTCGCCTTTTGCGATACGCGCGTCCGATGCGTCGGCCATCGCGCGCGCCTTGTCCGGTGTCACCGCGACATAGGCGTTGAGCGCCCCGTTGGCGGCATCGATCGCCTTGAGGTAGGCCTCAGTCAGATCGCGAGCGGAAAACTCTTTCGCGGCAAGCGCCTCGCGAGCCTGCGCGATGGTCAGTTCAGTCAAATCAGACATGGAAAGACTCGAGTCCCGTCAAAACGCAGCCGGATGCGGATGCGCGAAACGCGCTACTCCACCACCTTCGGCACCAGAAAGAAATTTTCCTCCGTCGCCGGCGCATTGGCCACGATGTCCGCGGCCTTCCCGCCGTCCGTTACGACATCACCCCGTTTCTTCATGCGCACCGGCGTGACGGAGGTCATCGGCTCCACGCCGGAAACATCGACTTCGTCAAGCTGTTCGACGAAGCCGAGGATGACGTTCAGTTCGCCGGTCATCCGCTCCGCGTCCGCATCATCGACCGCGATGCGGGCGAGGCGCGCGACGCGCTTGACGGTGGCTAGATCGACGGACATGCGGGCTCCGGGGCGGCAGAACACTCGCCCCGGCTATATCGGGCGCTTAGCAGCAGCGCAACGCTCGCGCAGGCCTCCGTGTCAAGGCGCGGCAACACCCTCGCAGCGGGTGTAAACGTCGCCGACCCCCACGGCCTCGCCGGTGTCCGGCACGGCCGCCGAACTCGCCGCGTCGTTAGGGCTGCTTTGGGCGAGCGGCGCGGCATCGGGTTGCGATGGAGCCGGAGGCGCCGCAGAGTCGTCCTGCGCGGCGTCGCTGCCCTCGCCTTCGGTGGGATCCGCCGTCGGCTCCTCGTCGTCATAGACAGTGACCAAAGTGAGCTTGCCGTTGCTGCCCCTAGAGATCGAATAGACATTCGGAAAATCGCCTGCCGCATCCTGACGGCAGAGCGCGGTCGCCACCCAGGCGTCGATGTCCGGGGCCTTCAGAACCTGGACGAAGCCGCAACGGAAGTCGGCGCCGCGAAGCCCCTTGGCGGTCAGAACCAAGTTCCCGTCGTCCAGGATCTTTTGGAGCGAGCCGGCAGCCTTTGCTTCCTGGCAGAGTTGCGGCGACGCGAGCCACACATTCATGCCGAAAGGCTCCTCCGCCAGAGCGGCCGTGGCGGTGAGAGCTGCGGCCAGCGCCGCCGCGCCTGATGCAATCCGTTTCATCGATCCTTCCTCAAACCTCGAATGCCTTGCCGCGCTCGGCCACGATGACCTTCGTTTCCGAGCCTTCCATGCCCTGCACGAACTTGTCAGGGCTCGAATCGAGCAGCGGGAACGTGGCATAGTGGCAGGGAATTACCGCCTCGAACGAGAAAAAACGCCGGCAGGCGAGCGCGGCCACCGCGCCGCCCATCGTAAAACGGTCGCCGACCGGCACGAGTGCTACCTGCGGCTGATGCAGTTCCTGGATCAGCGCCATGTCGCCGAACATGTCGGTGTCGCCCATGGCATAGAGCGTCTTGTCCTCGGGAAAATGCAGAACGAGTCCATTCGGATTGCCCAAGTAGATGTTCGCGCCGTTTTCCTGGGTCAATGCGGACGAATGCAGCGCATTGACGAAGGTGGTGGTGAAGCCCCCGCAATCGACCGTTCCACCGTGGTTGCCGGGATTGACCTTCTCGACGCCTTTGCCCGAAAAGTAGTCGCAGATCTCCGGATTGGCGACGAGCATGGCGCCTGTCTTCTTGAGGATGTCCAGGCTGTCGCCGACATGGTCATTGTGCCCGTGGGTCAAGAGCACATGCGTTACGCCCTCGGCAGGCTCTTCCCAGCCGCCGCCCCAACTGGGGTTCCCCGTGAGGAAAGGATCTATCAGGATCGTCGCGCCGCCCGCCTCAATGCGAAACGCCGACTGCCCATACCAGGTGATCTTCATGCCTTCTCCTTGGACGTGCCGGCGGGGTAGGTAGATCACGGCATGCAGGGATCAACGGGCGGAGTAAGGCATGAACGTGGTGGAAGTCGCCGAACTCCCAGGCCTGCTGACGCGCGGCGCGGTGCTTGCCGGGCTCGATCTTGGGGAAAAGACGATCGGGCTGGCTGTTTCCGACCGCAGCCTCGCCTTCGCGCATCCGCGCGCTGTGATCCTGCGCAAGAAGTTCTCGCTCGATGCGGCGCGGCTCCTGGAATCGGCGAGCACCGAGAATGTGGCCGCCTTCATCATCGGCCTGCCCATCAACATGGATGGATCGGCCGGGCCCCGCGCGCAGGCGACCCGCGCCTTCGTGCGCAACATGGTCAATGTCACGGACATGCCATTCGCCTTCTGGGACGAACGGCTTTCCACCGTCGCGGCGGAGCGCAGCTTGTTGGAGATGGACGTGTCGCGGGCCAAGCGAAGCACCCGCATCGACTCGGCCGCGGCGGCCTTCATCCTCCAGGGCGTGCTCGACCGGCTTCAGGCGCTGCGGCGATCCAGCGAAGCACCGCTGTAGCGCAACTGGCGCTCCCGCAGGCGCGCGGCAATCGCCCGGCGCTTGCGGAAGGCAATCAGGCCCGCCAGCAGCATGCCGTCAAACAGGCAGCCCTTCGCCAGCATGCCCGGCAGCGTGGCCGGATCAACACCGAGCAGTTCGCCGTAAAGCTGGAACAGGACGTCGTGCAGGGCGCGTGTCAGCACGACATAGCCGAAATTCCAGTCGTTGAGCGAAACGAAATACCAGCCCCAGAAAAGCAGCAGCGGCGCCGCCCAGAACGTCACAAGCCAGCGCATCAGAGCCTCTCCTGAACAATCTCGCCCGGACGCCCGGAAATGCGCGAAAGCAACGTTGCATGCGCCGCACTCAGCGCCATGCTGCGCGCCGGACTCACTTCTTCCCCGCCGTCCGCTCCCAACCACCAGCAGAAGAACTGCTCGGCGCAGATGCAGAGATAGGAAAGCAGAACGGCGGCAAGGACGCACTCGACGGTCAAAAGATTGCTGTCGTCGGGCCTGAGCCAGCATACCAACACAAAGAAGAGCAGCAGCGCGGACGCGCCCCCCGCAACGGCACGGCGACAACTCTGATGGAAGGATGAGCTTTCTCGTCCGTCGTAGCCCGCAAGGGCTTCAACAAACATCCAGAGAAAAGTGGCAGCTGCCAACGCAAACGTCATCCCGCTTAGGGCTGCGAACTTTGCATTGCCAACTGCCAAGCCCTCTTCCGCGTTGAAGCCCAGGAACTGCGCGGCCCCCAATAGGCCGAAGTGCGGATCCGAGACGCTGAGGAACGCAAGCAGTCCGAACACCGCGACCCAGTGTGCCGAAAGCACGATTGCCAGAATGTGCCGCCGCATCGATTCCGCCTTTTTCACTTGGAAACAACTGTAGGCCTGGGCGGGTTCGGAGCAACGGAAACCATTCGTTAGGGTTAACGCCGCCGGTCAGTTGATGTCTGGCGGCAAAAGAAAAGGGCGCCGGGGTTTGGCGGGGGGCGCGTTGTGGTGTCGGGTGGGGGAGGATTTAAACGCTGCCGCCTGCCGCGACATGTCGGTCAGCATCGGTTCGGCGACCGCCGCCCCGGTGTTCTTGCGGCGATCCTCCAGGATCATCTCGTCGCGATGGGTCGCGATGCGGCGGATCTGGCTCATCTGGCCGCCGGTGCCGGCGGGGATGAGACGGCCGACGATGACGTTCTCCTTCAGCCCCTGGAGCATGTCCACCTTGCCGGCGACAGCCGCCTCGGTGAGCACGCGGGTGGTCTCCTGGAAGGAGGCCGCCGAGATGAAGGACGGCGTCTGGAGCGAGGCCTTGGTGATGCCGAGCAGCACGGGCTGGCCTGCCGCCGGCTTCTTGCCCTCGTCCACCAGCCGTTCGTTGATCTCGTCGAGTTCGATCTGATCGACGTGGTCGCCGGGGATATAGGTCGAATCGCCCTGCTCCGTGATCTCCACCTTCTGCAGCATCTGCCGGACGATGACCTCGATATGCTTGTCGTTGATCAGCACGCCCTGCAATCGATAGACTTCCTGGATCTCGTTGACGAGGTAGCTCGCCAGAGCTTCCACGCCCTTGATCGCCAGGATGTCGTGCGGCGCCGGGTTGCCGTCGAGGATGTAGTCGCCCTTCTCGATGGCGTCGCCGTCCTGGAGGTGGAACGGCTTGCCCTTCGGGATGAGATACTCCACCGGCTCCACCGTCGAGTCATGCGGCTCGATGATGATGCGGCGCTTGTTCTTGTAGTCGCGCCCGAAACGGATCGTGCCGTCGATCTCGGCGATGATGGCGTGATCCTTCGGACGCCGTGCCTCGAACAGTTCCGCCACGCGCGGCAGGCCGCCCGTGATGTCCTTGGTCTTGGCGGACTCCATCGGAATACGCGCCAGCACGTCGCCGGGCTTCACCGTCGAACCGGGCTCGACCGACAGGATCGCCTCCACCGAGAGGAGGAAGCGCGCGTCGCCGCCCTTGGACAGCTTGGCCGGCTTGCCGTTCGGACCCTGCACCACGACCGCGGGTTTCAGATCGGAGCCGCGCGGCGTCGAGCGCCAGTCGATGACCTCACGCTTGGTGATGCCGGTGGACTCGTCAGCGGTTTCCTGCACCGAGATGCCTTCCACCATGTCCTCGAAGGACACGCGGCCCTCGACTTCGGTCATGATCGGACGGGTGTAGGGATCCCACTCCGCGATGCGCTGGCCGCGGCGGACCTTGTCGCCGTCATCGACATAGATGCGGGAGCCGTAGGTGATGCGGTGAGTCGCACGCTCCTTGCCAGCCTCATCGAGGATCAGAACCGCCATGTTGCGGCCCATCGCGACGAGGTGCCCGTCGGAGTTGCGCACGACGTTGCGGTTGCGGATCTGGACGTTGCCCTCATACGACGCTTCCAGGAAGGACTGATCGGCAACCTGCGCCGCGCCGCCCATGTGGAAGGTACGCATGGTAAGCTGCGTGCCCGGCTCGCCGATCGACTGCGCCGCGATGACGCCGACGGCCTCGCCGATGTTGACGGGCGTGCCGCGTGCAAGGTCGCGGCCGTAGCAGACCGCGCAGACGCCGACCTTGACCTCGCAGGTGAGCGCCGAGCGGATGCGCACGGTCTGGATGCTTGCCTTTTCGATCAGGTCCACGTCGCGTTCGTCGATCAGCCTGCCGCCCTTCACGATCACCTCGCCCGACAGCGGATGGAGGATGTCCTCCAGCGCCGTGCGGCCGAGAACGCGCTGTCCGATGGAAGCGACCACTTGGCCCGCATCCACGATCGGCTGCATGGTCAGGCCTTTCTCCGTGCCGCAATCCGGCGACACGACGATGCAGTCCTGCGCAACGTCCACGAGGCGGCGGGTGAGATAGCCGGAGTTCGCCGTCTTCAAGGCGGTATCGGCCAGACCCTTGCGGGCGCCGTGGGTGGAGTTGAAGTACTCCAGCACGGTCAGGCCTTCCTTGAAGTTCGAGATGATCGGCGTCTCAATGATCTCGCCGGACGGCTTGGCCATCAGGCCGCGCATGCCCGCGAGTTGGCGCATCTGGGTCGGCGACCCGCGCGCGCCGGAGTGGCTCATCATGTAGATCGAGTTCATCGGCATCTGACGGCCGTTCTTGTCGAACTCGACCGCCTTGATGCGGCCCATCATCTCCTCGGCGACCTTTTCCGAGCACTTCGCCCAGGCATCGACCACCTTGTTGTACTTCTCGCCCTGGGTAATCAGGCCGTCATTGTACTGCTGCTCGTATTCCTTGGTCAGCGCGTCGGTGTCGGCGACGAGCTTCTCCTTGGCCACCGGAATCAGCATGTCGTCCTTGCCGAACGAGATGCCTGCCGTGCAGGCATGGCGGAAGCCGAGCTGCATGATGCGGTCGCAGAAGATCACCGTCTCCTTCTGGCCGCAGTGGCGATAGACCGTGTCGATCATGCGGGAGATGTTCTTCTTGGTCATCTCCTGGTTCGCGGTCTCGAACGGAACGTTGACGTTCTTCGGCAGAAGCTCCGCGATGATCATGCGGCCGGGCGTCGTGTCGTAGATCTTCGAGACGAGCTTGCCTTCGGCATTCATCGTCTTGAAGCGGCCCTTGATCTTGGTGTGCAGCGTCACGGCCTTCGACTCCAGCGCGTGCTGAAGCTCGCCCATGTCGGAGAACATCATCCCCTCGCCCGGCTCGCCCTGGTTGACGATCGAGAGATAGTAGAGGCCGAGAACCATGTCCTGCGACGGCACGATGACCGGCGCGCCCGAAGCCGGGTGCAGGATGTTGTTGGTGGACATCATCAGCACGCGGGCTTCCAGCTGCGCCTCAAGGCTCAGGGGCACGTGCACGGCCATCTGGTCGCCGTCGAAGTCCGCGTTGAAGGCGGTGCAGACCAGGGGGTGCAGCTGGATCGCCTTGCCCTCGATCAGGATCGGCTCGAACGCCTGGATGCCCAGCCGGTGCAGCGTCGGCGCGCGGTTGAGCAGCACGGGGTGCTCGCGGATCACCTCGTCCAGGATGTCCCAGACCTCGGGCTTCTCCTTCTCGACCAGCTTCTTCGCCTGCTTGACGGTGGACGAATAGCCCTTGGCGTCGAGGCGCGCGTAGATGAACGGCTTGAACAGCTCAAGCGCCATCTTCTTCGGCAGGCCGCACTGGTGCAGCTTCAGTTCCGGGCCGGTCACGATGACCGAGCGGCCGGAATAATCCACGCGCTTGCCCAGCAGGTTCTGGCGGAACCGGCCCTGCTTGCCCTTCAGCATGTCGCTGAGCGACTTCAGCGGACGCTTGTTGGCGCCGGTGATGACGCGGCCGCGACGGCCGTTGTCGAACAGCGCATCGACCGCTTCCTGAAGCATGCGCTTCTCGTTGCGGATGATGATGCCGGGCGCGCGCAGCTCGATCAGCCGCTTCAGGCGGTTGTTGCGGTTGATGACGCGGCGGTAGAGGTCGTTCAGGTCGGACGTCGCGAAGCGGCCGCCGTCCAGCGGCACCAGCGGGCGCAGGTCCGGCGGGATTACGGGGATGGTCTTCATGATCATCCACTCCGGGCGGTTGCCGGATTCGATGAAGTTCTCGACCACCTTCAGGCGCTTCAGGTACTTCTTCTGCTTCAGTTCCGAAGTGGTTGAAGCCAGTTCCGAGCGCAGGTCGCCTGCGATCTTCTCAAGGTCCATCGAGGCCAGAAGCTCGTGGATGGCTTCCGCGCCGATCTTCGCCTCAAACTGATCCTCGCCGTACTCGTCCACGGCGAGCATGTACTCGTCCTCGCTGAGCAGCTGGTGCTCCTTCAGCGCGGTGAGGCCGGGCTCGGTGACGATGTAGTTCTCGAAGTAAAGGACGCGCTCGATGTCCTTCAGCGTCATGTCGAGCAGCGTGCCGATGCGCGACGGCAGCGACTTCAGGAACCAGATGTGGGCGACCGGGGCGGCAAGCTCGATGTGGCCCATGCGCTCGCGACGCACGCGGCTCAGCGTGACTTCCACGCCGCACTTCTCGCAGATGACGCCCTTGTACTTCATGCGCTTGTACTTGCCGCACAGGCACTCATAGTCCTTGATCGGCCCGAAGATGCGCGCGCAGAAGAGCCCGTCACGCTCCGGCTTGAACGTGCGGTAGTTGATCGTCTCCGGCTTCTTGATCTCGCCGAACGACCAGGACAGGATCTTGTCAGGGCTGGCCAGCGAAATCCGGATGGAGTCGAAGGTCTGCGCAGGAACCTGCGCGTTGAAAAGGTTCATGACCTCTTGGTTCATGCCGTTCTCCTTGTCGGGATGCGAAAAGGCACCCCTCTAGAAACCTGCGGGCGGCTTGCACGCCTCTCCCCCTCGTCCGGCCCTTCAGGCCACCTTCTCGCCCCGAGGGGAGAAGAGGGTACGGTGTCGTTCTTCCAGCTAATCCCACATTGGGGATCTGGCATGTTCATGGCCGCTGCGGCCTCTTATTCCCTTAGCGGGAAGGTGGCCTGAAGCGTTGGAGCTGCTACAACCTTGCCCTCGTCAGCTGAAGGCCTTGAGCACAAGCGCGACATTGGCGGCCAGCACGAAGCCAAGCATCCACTTCACTAGCGCCAAGTCACCCTTCACCGCGGCTATATCCACCTTCAGGTCGTTGGTTTGCTTCTGAAAGTCGGCAACATCTTCCGCCGCACGGCGAGCCTTGTCGTCGTCGACATTGGCTGACCGTAAAGCGTCGTAGAGGCTGCCGACCATCAAAGCCATTGCTTACTCCGCAGCGTCTCGCATCGCCGCAGGCGCGTCTTCACCCGCCGCGTTCTCCAGCTCCACATTAAGGCCCAACGAGCGCATCTCTTTGACTAGCACGTTGAAGCTCTCAGGGATGCCCGCCTCGAACGTGTCGTCGCCGCGCACGATGGCCTCGTAAACCTTGGTGCGGCCGGCCACGTCGTCCGACTTGACCGTCAGCATCTCCTGCAAGGTATAGGCGGCGCCGTAGGCTTCCAGGGCCCAGACCTCCATCTCGCCGAAGCGCTGACCGCCGAACTGCGCCTTGCCGCCCAGCGGCTGCTGGGTAACGAGCGAATACGGACCGATCGAGCGCGCGTGGATCTTGTCGTCCACCAAGTGGTGAAGCTTCAGCATATATATGTAGCCCACCGTCACTTTGCGATCGAAAGCCTCGCCCGTGCGCCCGTCATAGAGCGTGGACTGGCCCGACGAGTTGAGCCCGGCTTCTTCCAGCATCTCGTTGATGTTGGCCTCGTGCGCGCCGTCGAAGACCGGCGTGGCGATGGAAACGCCGCGCTTCATCTGGTCCGCCAGCATCACGATCGACGCATCGTCGAAGTCGCGCACCGGCTCGTTGCGGTCGTCGTCCGGCACCAGCTTCTCGATGGTCGCCCGCAGCGGCTTGATGTCGGCCTTCGCGCCGGCTGCCTTGTAAGCCTCCACCAAGTCGCCGATCTGCCTGCCCATTCCGGCGCAGGCCCAGCCCAGATGCGTTTCCAGGATCTGGCCGACATTCATGCGGCTCGGCACGCCGAGCGGGTTCAGCACGATATCGACATGCGTGCCGTCCTCCAGGAAAGGCATGTCCTCGACCGGCACGATCCGGCTGACGACGCCCTTGTTGCCGTGGCGGCCCGCCATCTTGTCGCCGGGCTGCATCTTGCGCTTCACGGCCACGAAGACCTTGACCATCTTCATGACGCCGGGAGGCATCTCGTCGCCGCGCTGCACCTTTTCGACCTTGTCCATGAAGCGCTGTTCCAGCGCCTTTTTGGACTCATCGTATTGGCCGCGCAGAGCCTCAAGCTCGCTCTGCATCTTCTCGTCGTCCACGGCGAACTGCCACCACTGCGAACGCGGGTAGTCCGTCAGGATTTCGCGCGTGACCGTCGTGCCCTTCTTAAAACCCTTCGGCCCGGCGATCACATCGCGGCCCGACAGGGTGTCGGCGAGACGCGAATAGACATTGCGGTCCAAAATGGTCTGCTCGTCGTCGCGGTCCTTGGCGAGACGCTCGATCTCCTCGCGCTCGATCGCCATCGCGCGCTCGTCCTTCTCGACGCCGTGGCGGTTGAACACGCGCACTTCCACCACCGTGCCGAAGGTGCCCGGAGGCATCCGCATGGAGGTGTCGCGCACGTCGGAAGCCTTCTCGCCGAAGATGGCGCGCAGGAGCTTTTCCTCGGGCGTCATGGGCGACTCGCCTTTCGGCGTGATCTTGCCCACGAGGATGTCGCCCGGCTGCACTTCCGCACCGATATAGACGATGCCGGCCTCGTCGAGGTTCTTCAGCGCTTCTTCCGAGACGTTCGGGATGTCGCGCGTGATCTCCTCCGGCCCGAGCTTGGTGTCGCGGGCCATCACCTCGAATTCCTCGATGTGGATGGAGGTGAAGACGTCGTCCTTCACGATCCGCTCGGAGAGCAGGATCGAATCCTCGAAGTTGTAGCCGTTCCACGGCATGAACGCGACGAGCACGTTGCGGCCGAGCGCGAGATCGCCGAGGTCGGTGGAGGGACCGTCCGCGATAATGTCGCCCTTGTTCACCTGATCGCCCATGCGAACCAGCGGGCGCTGGTTGATGCAGGTGTTCTGGTTGGAGCGCTGGAACTTCATCAGGCGATAGATGTCCACGCCCGACTTGCCCGGCTCCAGATCTTCCGTCGCGCGCACCACGATGCGGGTCGCGTCCACCTGATCGACGACGCCGCCGCGGCGGGCGCCAATGGCCGCACCGGAGTCGCGGGCGACGATCGGCTCCATGCCGGTGCCGACGAACGGCGCCTCGGCGCGCACCAGCGGCACGGCCTGGCGCTGCATGTTCGAGCCCATCAGCGCACGGTTGGCGTCGTCGTTCTCCAGGAACGGGATGAGGGCCGCGGCAACGGACACCATCTGCTTCGGCGACACGTCCATCAGATCGACGTTCTCGCGCGGCGTCATCAGAACTTCGCCCGCGTTGCGGCAGATCACGAACTCGTCCGCGAGCTGGCCGTTGCCGTCGAGCTGCGCATTCGCCTGCGCGACGAAGTGCTTCGCCTCTTCCATGGCGGAGAGGTAAACCACGTCCTCGGTCAGCTTGCCGTCCACGATCTTGCGGTACGGGCTCTCGATGAAGCCGTACTTGTTGACGCGAGCAAACGTCGCCAAGCTGTTGATCAGGCCGATATTCGGGCCTTCCGGCGTCTCGATCGGGCAGATGCGGCCGTAATGCGTCGGGTGCACGTCGCGCACCTCGAAGCCGGCACGTTCGCGTGTCAGACCGCCCGGTCCGAGCGCCGACAGGCGCCGCTTATGCGTGATCTCGGACAGCGGGTTGGTCTGATCCATGAACTGCGAAAGCTGCGAGGAGCCGAAGAACTCGCGCACGGCGGCAGCCGCCGGCTTGGCGTTGATCAGGTCCTGCGGCATCACCGTGTCGATCTCGATCGACGACATACGCTCCTTGATGGCGCGCTCCATGCGGAGCAGGCCCAGACGATACTGGTTCTCCATCAACTCGCCGACCGAGCGCACGCGGCGGTTGCCGAGATTGTCGATGTCGTCGATCTCGCCCTTGCCGTCGCGCAGGTCCACCAGCGTCTTGACGACCGCCAGCACGTCCTCCTTGCGGAGCACGCGCACCGTGTCCGGGCAGTCGAGTTCCAGGCGCATGTTCATCTTGACGCGGCCGACCGCAGACAGGTCGTAGCGCTCGCTGTCGAAGAACAGCGAGTTGAACATGGCTTCCGCCGTGTCCATCGTCGGCGGCTCGCCGGGGCGCATCACGCGGTAGATGTCGAAGAGGGCGTCCTGACGGGTCTCGTTCTTGTCCACATTGAGCGTGTTGCGGATGTAAGCGCCGACATTGACGTGGTCGATGTCGAGCACGTTGATCTCGTCCGCGCCGGTTCCCAGCAGGACCTTCAGCGTCTTCTCATCGATCTCGTCGCCGGCTTCGAGATAAATCTCGCCCGTCTCATAGTTGACGATGTCCTCGGCGAGGTAAGAGCCGAACAGGTCGTCTTCGGTCGCCTTGATCGCCTTGAGACCCTTGTCGGCAAGCTGCTTGGCCTGGCGCGCGGTGATCTTTTTGCCGGCCTCCACGACGATCTCGCCGGTATCGGCGTCCACGAGGTCGCTGGGCGCCTTCATGCCGCGATAGCGGTCGACGGTGAACGGGATGCGCCAGTGATCGCCGGTGCGCTCGAATGCGACCTTGCGGTAGAAGGTCGAGAGAATCTCCTCGCCATCCATGCCGAGCGCCATCAACAGCGACGTCGCCGGAATCTTGCGGCGGCGGTCGATGCGGGCATAGACGACGTCCTTGGCGTCGAACTCGATGTCCAACCAGGACCCGCGATAGGGAATGACGCGCGCGGCGAACAACAGCTTGCCGCTGGAATGCGACTTGCCCTTGTCATGGTCGAAGAAGACGCCGGGCGAGCGGTGCATCTGCGAAACGATGACGCGCTCGGTGCCGTTGACGATGAAGGTGCCGTTCATGGTCATGAGGGGCATGTCGCCCATATAGACGTCCTGCTCCTTGATGTCCTTGATCGACTTGGAGCCGGTATCCGGGTCCACATCGAACACGATCAGGCGCAGCGTCACCTTCAGCGGCGCGGCATAGGTCAGGTCGCGCTGACGGCACTCGTCAACGTCGAACTTCGGCGACTCGAACTCGTACTTGACGAATTCCAGCATCGAAGAGCCGGAAAAATCGGAAATCGGGAAGACCGACTTGAAAACAGCCTGCAAGCCCTCGTCGGGACGGCCGCCCTGCGGCTCTTCCACCATGAGGAACTGATCGTAGGACGCCTTCTGCACCTCGATCAGGTTCGGCATCTCCGCCACTTCGGGGATCTTTCCGAAGAACTTGCGGATGCGCCTGCGGCCGTTGAAAGTCTGGGTCTGGGCCATCGTCGCTCCTTCGCATCTCCTGCCGCTCCATTACGCTTCCAGGCTCGGAAAGCGCGCAGCGGCAGGGCATCTCACTCGATCACAGTCGGCCCGACCTCCGCCGGGAGCGGGCCTAAAAACGGCTGAAAACCCGTTTCCGGAAGGCCTTTTCCGGCCCTCTGGAAAGAGGTTTTCGTGTTCACAATGCTGAAAGTAGCCAGCGGAGATATGAACTCTCCGCCGGCACTTCAAGCAGAATGCTTACTTCAGCTCGACCTTGGCGCCTGCGCCTTCCAGCTGAGCCTTGAACTTGTCGGCATCAGCCTTGGACACGGCTTCCTTGACCGGCTTCGGCGCGCCTTCCACGAGGTCCTTGGCTTCCTTGAGGCCCAGGCCCGTGATGGCGCGCACTTCCTTGATGACGTTGATCTTCTGAGCGCCGGCTTCGACGAGCACGACGTCGAACTCGGTCTTCTCCTCCACCGGAGCAGCGGCAGCGCCACCGCCGGCCGGGGCGGCAACCGCCACGGCAGCAGCGGCGGAAACGCCCCACTTCTCTTCCAGCATCTTCGAGAGTTCAGCCGCTTCGAGAACGGTCAGGCTCGAAAGGTCATCTACGATCTTGGCGAGATCAGCCATTTTTCAGTTCCTTGGTTGTTGGTTCGAATGTGAGTTGAAGCTTGGTGCGAGGAACGGCCTCACGCCGCCTCGTCCTTCCGGGCATAGGCGCCGAACACGCGGGCGAGCTGAGCCGCCGGAGCGTTGACGATCTGGGCGATCTTCGTCGCGGGAGCGACGATGAGACCGACCAGCTTGCCGCGCAGTTCGTCGAGCGAAGGGAGCGTGGCCAAAGCCTTCACCCCTTCCGCATCGAGCGCGGTCTTGCCCATGGCTCCGCCCAGGATGACCAGCCTGTCGTTGGTCTTGGCGAAGTCGGACGCGACCTTCGGCGCGGCAACCGGATCCGAGGAATAGGCGATCAGAGTCTGTCCCTTGAACAGCATCTGGATGCCTTCGGATTCCGTACCCTGAAGAGCGATCTTGGCGAGGCGGTTCTTCGCGACTTTGACGGTGCCGCCCGCAGCGCGCATCTTGCCCCGAAGGTCATTCATCTGCGCCACGGTGATCCCGGCATAGTGGGCCACGACGACCGAGCCGGCGCTTGCGAAAGCGTCGTTCAGGTTCGTGACAAGTTCGCGCTTTTCCGCTTTGTCCACTGCCTGTCTCCAGTTTGGCACACGCCCCGGAGGGGCACATGCCGGTTGCCTTTTGCCTTTCGAGGCCCAAATCGGAACTCGCCAAGTCGGACTTCGAACGGCGTTCGAGAATCCCATCCCCTTTCGCCAAGCCCACGGGGCGAAAACCCCGCAGCCGAGCAGACAAAAGGCACTCACGGTTCGAACCAGTTCTCCGGCGTAATCCGGAACTTGGCCGACCCCGTCTCATGCAGACCCGTGTGGATTAAGGTCGAAGCCGAAGCTTCAACCGCCTGCAATCTCGGACAGGATTTTGGGGGCAGTTGCCCGCCCCCAAATCCGAGCCCTTCCGGGCTCGAATATCTGCTCCAGGCCAGCCTGAGCCGGCCTAGAGAAAGAAGAGTCAGGACGCCGGGTTCAGCGTCGCGACGTCGAGCTTGAGGCCAGGGCCCATCGTCGAGGTGATCGACACCTTCTTCACGTAGTTGCCCTTGGCGCCCGACGGCTTGGCGCGGTTCACGGCGTCCGCAAAAGCGCGGATATTCTCCTCGATCGCCGCTACGTCGAAGGAAACCTTGCCGACGCCGGCCTGTACGATGCCGGCCTTCTCGACGCGAAACTCGACCGCACCGCCCTTGGACGCCTTGACGGCGCCCGCGACGTCCGGCGTCACCGTGCCGACCTTCGGGTTCGGCATCAGGCCGCGGGGGCCGAGCACCTTGCCGAGACGGCCGACCAGCGGCATCATGTCCGGCGTCGCGATGCAGCGGTCGAAGTCGATCGTGCCGCCCTGGACTGACGCCACGAGGTCTTCCGCGCCGACGATGTCGGCGCCCGCCGCGCGGGCCTCTTCCGCCTTGTCGCCGCGGGCGAACACCGCCACGCGCACGGAACGGCCGGTGCCGTTCGGCAGGTTGACCACGCCGCGCACCATCTGGTCGGCGTGACGGGGATCGACGCCAAGGTTCATCGCCACTTCGACCGTCTCGTCAAACTTGACGGAGGAGCGGTCCTTCAGCAGCTGCACCGCTTCGGTCAGGCCATAGGCCTTCTCGCGGTCGATGCCTTCGCGGGACTTCTGTAGGCGCTTGGAAAGCTTAGCCATCGTCTCAGCCCACCACTTCCAGGCCCATCGAGCGGGCGGAGCCTTCGACCATGCGCATTGCGGCATCCACGTCGTTGGCGTTGAGGTCCTTCATCTTGGCTTCGGCGATCTCGCGCACCTTTTCGCGGGAAACCTTGCCGGCATCCGTCTTGCCCGGCTCCTTGGAGCCCGACTGGATGTTGGCGGCCTTCTTGAGGTAGTAGCTCACCGGCGGCGTCTTCATGACGAAGGTGAACGACTTGTCGACGTAATAGGTGATCACGACGGGAACGGGCGAGCCCTTCTCCATCTCCTGTGTCTGCGCGTTGAACGCCTTGCAGAATTCCATGATGTTGATGCCGCGCTGACCGAGCGCCGGGCCGATGGGCGGAGACGGCGTGGCCGACCCTGCCTTGACCTGGAGCTTGAGCTGGCCTGCAACTTTCTTTGCCATCTCTTCTCTTCCTGCCTTTGTTTATGCCGCCTTCACCGAGGCAGCGGTTGCAGTCGGGTGGTCCGAGGTAAAACGGCGCCGGCAAAAGCGCAGCCCCCTCTCCCACCGCCATCGGTGCCGCGATGCGGCGCCTTGCCCCAGCTCTGCCGCCAGGGCGATCCGGTCAGCCCTTCTCGACCTGACCGAACTCCAGATCGACGGGCACCGCGCGCCCGAAGATCGAAACCTCCACCTTGAGGCGTGCCCGCTCCTCGTCCACTTCCTGGACGGTGCCGTTGAACGACGCGAACGGCCCATCGGAGACACGCACGGCTTCGCCGATCTCGAAGGTGATGGAAGGCTTCGGGCGCTCCACGCCTTCCTGAACCTGCGTCAGGATCTGCTGCGCTTCCTTCTCCGTGATCGGCGTCGGCCTCGCCGTGTGGCGATCTTCGCCCAAGAAACCGGTGACGCGCGGCGTATTCTTGACCAGGCTGATCACCTCGTTGGTGAGCTCAGCCTTCATCAGCACATAGCCAGGGAAGAACTTGCGCTCCGCATCGACCTTCTTGCCGCGGCGCACTTCGACGACCTTCTCGGTCGGCACCACGATCTGCTCGATCTTGTCGCTCAAGCCCTTCTGCTTGGCCTTGGACTCGATGTCCTCGGCCACCTTCTTTTCGAAATTGGAGTAGGCATGAACGATATACCACCGGGCGGTCATGGCGACAGAACTCCGTAACGGATTGCTTGGCTTCAGCGCCCGATGCCCAGGATCAGTTCGACGGCAAAAGCCATGACTTGATCCGCGGCAAAAAAGAAAATCATAGCGACGATCGCAAATACGATCACCATCGCGGTGGAGATCATCGTCTCGCGCCGCGACGGCCAAGTGACCTTCGCCGTTTCCGCCCGCACCTGCTGGAAGAAGGTGATGGGGTTCGTTGTCTTTGTTGCCATCCGCCGCTCTGCTTTCAAAAAGCCCAGCTGTGCCAAGCTTTTTGGCGTGCCAGAAGCCTAATCAGCCCCTGCCCGCACCGCGAAGCAGCCGATTGCTCGACGGCTTCGCCAAATTCCTTCACCCACGACACAAAGACGCGCCAAGCTTTTTGGGCTTACCGCGTCCGGCAGGTTTGCACCGCGATATAAAACTGATTCTCCGTTTGCGCAAGGGCGAAGCAGAGCTTTGTTAGGAAAGCCTTGACGCATGCCGGCACTGCGGCATGGCAGGGGCAACAGGGCTCGAACCTGTGACCTGCGGTTTTGGAGACCGCCGCTCTACCAACTGAGCTATACCCCTTGGGAATTTCCTAATAATCGCAGGCACGAAGTTTTTGCAAGAGCCCATCCCACGGCATCAGGCGTATCCGTTTCCGGTGGAGTTTGCCTTTTCGTTCAACTAAAACCTTCGTGATCAACTTTTCGGAGTTCGCATGCGAGCCTGGACCGTCAGCGAAGTTAAGGCTGGCACTTTGACTCAATGTTTGGGGATCGCCCGGCAATTTGATCCCGAGCCTAAACGCATCGTTGTTGAGAAGAAACTGCCATCTTGGAAAAGAGGCATCCTGTCGCCCTACCGCGGACGGATCGAGAAGCCTGAACCTGACCTTCTCGTGGCTTGCGGAAGCATGTCGCCGCGGCATGTCCAAGCCATTGCTCGTGCGGCGGGCAAGGTGCCGATGAAAGTGTATCTGCAAAGACCCAACCCGGAAGTTGTTCCGATTTTTGACCTCATCTTCGTGTCTCGTCACGATTGGACAGAGGATATGGCCTCACGGCCGAACTTCCATCAGATGCTTGGCGTGCCGCATCAGATTGAAGCTTCGGAATTGCAAAGGATCAGACCTGAAGCGCGCGCACGTTGGCTCGGCAGCCGTGAGCGTGCAGTCGCTGTTCTTGTGGGTGGTCCGAATGACGCTTACGCCTACAATCCAGAGACGATAGAGGAGCTGGTTCGCACAATCAGGAGCTTCGCAGCAGGTGGCTGGGCTACGCTGATATCCACCTCACGCCGGTCGGATCCCTCTATATTGCCCAGGCTGCTTGCGGAAACGCAGGATGGCATCCTGGTTTGGGATCGGACGGGGGAAAACCCTTACCGGCAATTCCTTGCCGCAGCCGATGCGCTCCTTGTCACGAAAGACACGGTGACCATGACCTGCGAAGCGGTCGTGACCGGCAAACCCGTTTATATCTTCGATCTTGCCCGGAAGGCTGGCGAGAAGCTCGCCAAGTTCGAGCGATTCCACAACGATATGAGCAACACGCTCGGTCTCACCCGCGCCTTCCGGGGCGAGTTGGTCCCGTACACCTACGAACCTCCGCAAGAAGCGAAGCGGATCGCAGGCCTGATCGCAGAGGCTCGGACGTCACGCTTGCAGGATGGGGGCGGGACACTTGCGCCAAGCAGAGTTTCGGCTTGAGAATGCGGCCTTGAACAACCTGCCCGCCCATTCATCGCTACCGCCTGTTCGGCATCCGCCGCCTGAATTCCAGCAGGCGCAGGCGCGATGGCTAAACAAGATAGGCCTTCTCCATCGCCCCTGGCTGATCCTTGGATCGGCGCCTCATCCCACTCTCCCGAAACTGCTGCTCGACACCCATGCACGTGTGGATATCAACAATGCCGGCCGTTTCGCGGTCGATCACGGATTGCCGCCGGCTGAACTGACCTTTCGTGCGAAGACACGAGCCTGGAGTGAGTTCCCTAATTTACGTACGCGCGGTCTGATATGGTTCCATTCCGCGCCACATTTCTTGATGCGGCTGCAATTGCTCGTTCGGCTGCGTGTGCGGGTGGGCAGCTTGATGCGAGTACGGCGCCTGGAACGTGATGCAACGGTAGAAACTGTTGCGGGCGTGTCGCCGCATGCCAGCGGCGGCGAGGTCGGTAAAGTCACGAACGGCGTTGCAGCGGTCTGTTATGCCCTGTTCATGGGAGTTCCGGAGGTAGTGATCGCCGGCTTTTCTCTGTCGCGCGAGGGTCACTCCCACGACAACCGCGAAAGACCGCGCCGGCAAGTCGCAGAAGACGCGTTTGTTCTAGGGCGCATCAAACACTATCCCACTCTTTCCACCACGGAGGCAAGCTTCGCCGCCGAAACAGGGATCAAGCTCTGGACGCATCCTGAAAATAAAACAGACTTACTTAAACAATGAATTGCCGCCAGTTTCGAGCTTTGAAGTCAGCACCCGCCTTCGACAATGCTGCTAAGGATTTTTCTGTCGCTCTAAGTTACGAGCAGTGCTTGGCAGTCAAACGGCTACGAAAGCCAAGCGCCGCTAAGACACAACTGGAGAATTTTTGGCTGAAGCAAATCGGTTGGGTGCAAACGAAAAGCATTTCGCGCGGCTCTGTTGAACTGCCTTCGACTTCAAGCAAGGTCAAGGCGCATGTCCGCTAACGAATCAGCGAAGCAGAGACTGGCTGCTTTGACGAGGCGCCATAGCGCGTGGCTTGATCATCTCGGATTGCTCCACAAGCCTTGGCTTGTGCTCGGCTCTGCGCCGGAGCCGACACTTCCACCCGAACTCGTATCCACACACGTGCGAGTGGACATCAACAATGCGGGACGCACAGCTGCGGCACTCGGGCTTGGAAGGGCCGATCTCACGCTACGCGCCAAGCACAAATCCTGGGAGGAGCATCCTCACCTTGATACACGCGGCCTCCTCTGGGTACACACGTGGCCGTCGGCTTTGCTTCGGCTTCTCCTAATCGGCAAACCCTATGGCTACATCGGTAGCGTAGTATCTTTAAAGCGCGACGAACGCCACGCCATCGTCACGCATGTCACAGGTGCATCGGTGAGTGGTATCGGGGATCTCGGCAAAGTGTCGAACGGCGTAGCGGCGATCTGTTACGCATTACTGTTGGACGTGCCACAGATCGTTGTGGCCGGTATGTCGCTCTCCAAGGCCGGACATTCCTACGATCAACTCCAGAGGCAGCGGCGACAGGTCGATGAGGACACTTTCATTCTTGGTCTCCTCAAGCACCAAGACCGATTATGGACGTCCGAACCCAACTTAGCTACCGATGCCGGCTTACGACTTTGGATGGGTCCGAATTGACATCGTTTTAAAGCAATTCGCTCCTGCAAAACTTTCCATAGTGGAGTCCTATTCCAATGCCTTATTGCGCGCTTACGGTTGCCGCTGTCGTTGTGGCGCTGCCATGCTGAACTTGGCCCAAAGTGCGTCCCTCCACTCCGGTGAAAAGATTGCACCACTAAACCCTGGGATCAAACATTTAGGCTGGGAAGCGGCGTGGTTCGGATCGACAGCAATTTGGGCTGTTCAGCTTGTTCCTGACGGGAAAGGCTATTGGAGCGGGTAGCGGGAATCGAACCCGCGTATTCAGCTTGGAAGGCTGCTGCTCTACCATTGAGCTATACCCGCCTGCTCTAAAGTCGGCCATCCGGTGCGGCGGTGGTGGAGAGGGTTGGATTCGAACCAACGTAGGCTGAGCCAACGGATTTACAGTCCGTCCCCTTTAACCACTCGGGCACCTCTCCGTTTTCGCGTCACCCGAAAGCCGGCTTGAGAACGAGGCATCCTGCAGCATAGCCAAGCCTGAAGCCCGGCCGTCTGCGAGGCGCGTTATGGAGAGGCGGCTTTGCTCTGTCAACCACTCCTGCGAGGGAAGGAAACGCTTTCGCGACACCCGTGTGCAAGCTGAGCGCGGCAGCGTATAGACACCGTATGACACCGCCCAAGAAGCCGCTTTCTCATACCCCGAAGGATTCGCACTACGCACGGCTGCGGCGCGCGCATCGCGATGCGCAGGCGGACGGGTCCCCTGCCCTCCACGAACCGGCCGAGAATCTCGTGCGGCTTTATGGCCTCCACACGGTCCGCGCGGCGCTGGAAAATCCGCGGCGGCGCCTGCACCGCATGTGGGCGACGCGCAACGCCTTGGAGCGGCTCGCCCTGCCCCTGGAGGAAAGCCCGTCTTTCCCCATTGAATTGACGGAGCCGCGCGCTCTTGACCGCTTGGTCGGCGAGGATGCCGTGCATCAAGGCGTCGTGCTTGAAGCCGAACCGCTCGTGCCGAAGCGGCTGAACGACCTTGGCGCGTCGCCGCTGGTGCTCGTGCTCGACCAAGTGACCGACCCGCACAATGTCGGCGCCATCCTCCGCTCGGCGGTCGCATTCGGCGCCGGCGCGGTGATCTCGACGGCGCGGCATAGCCCGCAGGAATCCGGCGTGCTCGCAAAGGCCGCGTCGGGCGCGCTGGAGCACATCGATCTGATCGAGGTGAGAAACCTGGCCGATGCCCTTAAAAATCTTGCTGAAAGCGGCTTTCAATCGATCGGGCTCGACTCCGATGGGCCTGCGGAACTGGAACAGAGCTTTGCCGGGCCGCGCATTGCGCTTGTGCTCGGCGCGGAGGGGAAAGGCTTGCGGCAGAAGACGCGGGATACCGTTTCAGCACTGGCTCGTCTCGACATGCCGGGCGCCATCCATTCCCTCAACGTGTCGAATGCCGCTGCCGTCGCCCTCTACGCCGCCCGCAGCTTCCTTAAAGATCAGCCAAAGAGCAGACCTGCTCCCGTCACATGATGAAGCCAGAGGGCGAGCATCACGAAGCCGATCGCAAACGCCACGCCGGACCAGTCGATTGTGTTCCGGCGCAGGATGCGGATTGCAGCCGTGAGACCCAGCCAAAGCACCGCGATCAGAACAGCAGCGACAACGAGTCGTATCACGCTTTTGGCTCCTCCGGTTGAAAAGCCCTAGTCAGATGATGTGCCCAGCACCAGTTTTCACCCCTGCTGTCGAGGGAAGCGATGCAGAACCAAAAGGTTCTCCTTGCCTGAAGCGGCGCTTATAGGGTAACCGAAAGCCTTACGATGCCCTTGTAGCTCAGCTGGTAGAGCAGCGGTTTTGTAAACCGAAGGTCGCGGGTTCGATTCCTGCCGGGGGCACCACGCTTCTTTTGTCTTGTTCGCTCAATCACTGGCGCAAGTTGTCGGCTGTGAGCCAGAGCGACTGCGTCCTTTCACTCGGTCACACCAACCGCTTCCAAACAAGCGTTTCTAAACTCCTGCGATTCCCATTCGAGCGGTCTGGCTGCGTCTGATCAGGCAGGCAGCGCGTCCCCTAAGGCGCGAGCAGAAACAGGATCATCGGCACGAGTCGGCGGGTATTCGAAAGCAAGGCCGCCGCTCACACCTCCTTCTCGGCGGTCGGGAGATCCGGGAATAGTTCGGCTATCCACGGCAGCGCAGAACGGTGCCAGATCTGGCGGCGCGGCGGAAGTCCAGCGCGCTGGCGCAGCGTTCCGACCCGAACGCCGAGCACCTTGGGCCCGTCGCCCACGGCAGCGGCATAGATCGGCGAGCCGCAGTCGCCGCAGAAGACCTGTTCCCGCTGCCGGCCGCTTTCCGCCGTCTTGATGTAAGTTTTCGGCTTGCCCGCAAGCAGCTTGAAGTCCTCGTCGGCCACGGAAATGGTCCACCGAAAGGCCGTGCCGGTCAGCGCTTGACAGTCTTTGCAATGGCAGATCGACACGCGCTCCCGATCGGCTTCCGCTTCGAACCGGATCGCACCGCACTGACACGCCCCATCGATCTTCATTCAATGGTCCCCCGCCTTCGAACTTCGCCGCCAACCTTGGCACGGCGCGCCGGCGCATGGTAACCCCCGTCATAGGAAAGAGCGACCTGCGCGGGAAAACGATGTCACCACCAGCCGGGCCGAAGCTCGCCTTTGTTTCCTCCGACGCGCCGGACGCGCGAGAGGCGGCGCGCGAACTTACGCAAGCCTACGGCCACCTTGCGCCCGCGGAGGCGGATGTCGTCGTGGCTCTGGGGGGCGACGGTTTTCTGCTGCAAACCTTGCGCGAGGTCATGGGCACGTCGCGCAAGGTGTTCGGCATGAACAGGGGCACGGTGGGCTTCCTGATGAACGACTACCGCCTGGAGGACCTGCAAAAGCGGATCGCGGAGGCCGGTGCGGAAACGATCCGCCCTTTGGAGATGCTGGCGGAAACCGCCGACGGCGCGGTGCGCTCCGCCCTGGCGATCAACGAGGTTTCGCTGTTCCGGCAGTCCTACCAGGCTGCCAAAATCAGGATCGTCGTGGACGGCAAAACGCGCATGGAGGAGTTGATCTGCGACGGCATCATGGTGGCGACGCCGGCCGGCTCGACGGCCTATAACTTCTCAGCGCAAGGCCCGATCCTTCCGATCGAATCGCCGCTGCTGGCATTGACGCCTGTGAGCCCCTTTCGGCCGAGACGCTGGCGCGGCGCGCTGCTGCCCAACAAAGTCTCGGTGCGCTTCGATGTTCTCGAAGAGGAGAAGCGCCCGGTCAATGCGGTGGCGGACCACACGGAGGTGAAGTCGATCGTTTCGGTGACGGTGCGCGAATCCGCAGAGAATGCAGTCACGCTTCTCTTCGATCCCAATCACTCCTGGGACGAGCGCATCCTCAGCGAACAGTTCGGCTATTGATAGATCGAAGCGCAAGCCGTTCGCCAGAAGGCACTCGGCTCGCTTGCGGCACAAACGCAAAAAGCTCCGTTCAGACCTGACGCCGCAAGTCCCAAAAATGGCAACACCCGCCCTTTCGGGCGGGTGCAGCATTCAGTCGGCTTGGAAGGCTGCGCTTATTAGAAGCGGACGTTGAAGCCGGCCTTGATGGAATGGAACTGCACGTCTTCCTCAATGGGGAGAGCCGTACCGTCGAACGACAGCTCGTCCTCACCAAGATCAACGAACGAGTATTCGGTCTGGAACGAAACGTTGTTCGTGAAGGCGTATTCTATACCGGCGCCGACCACATAGCCGGTCTTGTCCTGGTCATCGAGGTCCAAGTCCGCGCTGCCGAGCCCGCCTGCATCGAGATCAATGTCATAGCTCATCTGGCCATAAGCGAAGCCGCCATGGGCGTAAAGAAGCGCGCGGTCCATCGCAACGCCGGCACGAGCCTGGACCGTGCCGAGATAGTCGAGATTCGAGGACACGTCGATGCTGCCGATACCATCAGCATCAAGGCTGATCTCAGCCCTGTCGCCGGAGTATGCAATGTCTGCGTAGCCGCCGATGACGAAATTGTTGAACTGATAGTCGTAGCCGACGACTAAGCCAGCGAGGCCGCCGCTATTGCTGATGCTTGCGCCGATATCGCTGTCACCCACAGCCTCGATCTCGACCTCGCCACCGGGTATTTCGCCGTCATCGATGCCGTCGAGATCGACCGAGTAGTCACGGTCGCCAGCAGTGATGCCGCCAAATACGCCGATGTAGCCGCCGGTCCAGCTGAACACGTCCGGAGCCGGCTCGACGATCGCGTCAGCCGCAAACGCGCCGCTCGACAGCGCGAGAACAGAAGCAAATGTCAAAAGTGCGGTTTTCATAGCGGGCCCCTCGAAGCGGTATCGGTGATTTGCTGATGACCGCCAATAACCGCAATTTCGTCGCGCTTAACAAGTGCAGAAAAGCAACACTTTCGCAGTCCCGCGGCACTGTTGCAATAATGCGCCACTTGCAAGCTCAGCGTGCAACGCGTCAAGACATCAACCTCGTCGGGATTGAGCCCGCATGCCGGCCGGAGTCGGCATCTGGGTTCCATAAGGCAAGACAAATTTTGCTTCGATTTTGGCGCCGAGACACTGCGCCTAGGACTGGCGTCAGCGAATCATCGATGAGCAGCCTAAGTTTTAGGGCAAAACGGGCGATCACTCCGGGAATGCGTTGACAGTCGCTTGCGGCGTCCCTATCTGGCGGATGTAAACGCTGGCAAATCTTGCCCGCGATGGCTTTTCACGCGCTTACCGCGCCAGCCCGAAGCTTGTCCAAACTTGTCAGATATCGTTGCCGCTTCTGAAGCGTTGAACTTCGCAGACCTTGGTCTGTCCGAGAAGGTTTTGTCCGCCGTCACGGAGGCGGGCTATACGATTCCGACGCCGATCCAGGCCGGTGCCATCCCCCACGCCTTGCTGGGGCAGGACATTCTGGGCATCGCGCAGACGGGCACCGGCAAGACGGCATCTTTCGTTCTGCCGATGTTGACACGGCTTGAGAAGGGGCGCGCCAGGGCGCGCATGCCGCGCACTTTGATCCTTGAGCCGACGCGCGAGCTCGCGGCTCAGGTTGAAGAAAATTTCGCCCGCTACGGCAAGAATCATCGCCTCAACATCGCCCTTCTCATCGGCGGAGTTTCCTTCGACGAGCAGGACCGCAAGCTGGAGCGCGGCGCGGACGTGCTGATCGCCACGCCCGGCCGGATGCTGGACCATTTCGAGCGCGGCAAGCTGCTGCTGACAGGCGTCGAGATCCTGGTGATCGACGAAGCCGACCGCATGCTCGACATGGGCTTCATTCCGGACATCGAGCGCATCTGCAAGCTGATCCCGTTCACGCGGCAGACGCTGTTCTTTTCCGCCACCATGCCGCCGGAGATCACCAAGCTGACCGAGCAGTTCCTCCATGCGCCGGTGCGCGTAGAGGTCTCGAAGGCCGCTTCCACTGCGATCAACATCACGCAGGCGCTGGTCAAGTCCGGCTCCAAGTCGTGGGACAAGCGCGAAACGCTGCGTCGCCTGATCCGTGAGGAAGGCGACGCCATCAAAAATGCGATCATCTTCTGCAACCGCAAAGTGGAAGTGGCCGAACTCTTCCGCTCCCTGGTCAAGCACGATTTCGATGCGGGCGCCCTGCACGGCGACATGGACCAGCGTGCGCGCATGAGCATGCTTGCCAACTTCCGTGACGGCGGGCTCAAGCTTCTCGTCGCCTCCGACGTGGCGGCGCGCGGCCTGGACATTCCCGATGTCAGCCACGTCTTCAACTTCGACGTGCCGATCCATGCGGAAGACTACGTCCACCGCATCGGCCGGACCGGCCGGGCCGGGCGGCTCGGCAAATCCTTCACCATCGCGACCAAGAGCGATGCCAAATATGTGGACGCCATTGAGCGCCTGATCGGCAAGAAAATTCCCTGGGTGGAAGGTGAACCATCCACTTCGGAAGAAGCGGAAGTTGAAGACGCGCCACGGCGCGAGCGCGGCGGAAGAGGCCGTGCCGAGCGGGGCGGCGGGCGGAATACGCGCAGGGTAGCGCGCGAGGCGGAGCCTGCGAAGCAACCGGACGAGGAAGTGGTGGAAGCCGTTACGGAACAAGCCGATGGCCGGCGCCACCGCAGTCAGGCGAACAGGAGCCGCAACGAGGAGCGCCGCACGACGCAGATCGCACCGGAGCGGCAGGATGAGACGCGGGACACCCGCCCGCCGCCTGAGCGCCGCCGGGGACGTGACGCGGACGAGTCCAATTCGACCGTTGGATTCGGCGAGGAAATTCCTGCCTTCATGCTTGTCGGCGCGAAAGTCTGATCGGCTCACCCGCGATGCGAATGTTTTTCGGCCAGTAGCGCCGCTTCGAAGGCTTTTCGCGACCAAACTGCCATCTCGTCCGGATCGTCCAGAGCGCTTTCCGGCACGCTCCAGTAGGGCATCGCAGCCTTGCGCCCTCCGTTGCCTTCATAGGTCCAGCGCCGCGCGCCGGCCGCTTCCAGGTCAGGCGCGCTTTCCGCATCTCCCTTCAAGAACAGCTCTCCGCGCAGCAGAACGGCGATGATCAGGCCGCCGTGGTAGATGCCCTTGCCGCCGAACATCTTTCGGATCGTCACCGGCCCAAGCCCGGCAAACATCTCGCGGATCGCATCGTCGTCCATCACAGCCCTCCCGCAGCGCAACCGTGGCCCAAGCGCCCGCGTTTCGCCCCTCGACTCACAGGAGGCTAACCGGAATGCCGATGCTGTTGGAAGGCTCGTGCCGCTGCGGAAGAGTGCGGTTCTCGGTGGCAACTCACACGCCCGTCCCCTATCAGCTCTGCTACTGCTCAATCTGCCGCAAGCAGCAGGGCGGCGGAGGCTTCGCCATCAACCTGGGCGCAGACGCCGCCACTCTGGAAGTGGAAGGCGAGGAGAACCTCGGACTCTTCCGCGCCGAGATCCACGACGCCGAGCGGCCGGACGGTAAGCTCTCTACGGGCGAGCGGCGCTTCTGCCGCGAGTGCGGCTCGGCCTTGTGGCTGTTCGACCCGACATGGCCGGAACTCGTGCACCACTTCGCAAGCGCGATCGACACCGAGCTTCCGCAAGCGCCGGAACGGGTTCACCTCATGCTGAAGTACAAGGCCTCGTGGGTAGAGCCGGACATCCGCGACGGCGACGCCGCCTTCGATCTATACCCGGACGAGGCGATCGCCGACTGGCACAAGAAGCGCGGCCTCTGGGTCGACTAGGCGGCGTTCGCGCGCGCTTCCGCCAGGGCCTTCAGGTCGGCCGGCTTCAGTTCAACCGATTCGCCGCAGCCGCACGCCGAGCTTTGATTCGGGTTCTTGAAGGTGAAGCCGGTGCGCAGGGACGTCACCTCGAAGTCCATCTGCGTTCCCAGCAGGAACAGGGCTGCTTCCGGCGCCACCCAGACATGGGCGCCATCGCGTTCGATGTGGTCGTCCTTCGGGTTCGGCTCGCTCACGAGATCGACCGTGTATTCCATGCCGGCGCAGCCGCCCTTCTTGATGCCGAGCCGGATGCCGCGTGCGTTTTCCCGCGCGTCAACGATTTCATGCACCCGCGCAGCCGCGCGGTCTGTCAGGCTGATCACGCTGAAACGACGCATGGTTTCTCCATCACAGTCAGGCTTTCCAGAGGGCTGACTCTTTGCGGAAAGTGGTGCGTTTCCGCTTGATGCGCAAGCCACCCTTCGAAGTCGAGTTCAATCGGGTTTTGGAAGGGACGGATCGCGCTGGCATTTCGACAAGGGAAGGATCTTGCCGGCGTAAAGCCGCGTCACCTTCTCCTCTTCCGCATCAACATCGACCGTCAAACAAGCACAGCCATAGCCATAACCGTTGGGCTGCGTCTGCACGTACTGCTTTTCATCGAAGGCCGGCAGGTGCTCGTCAAATCCTTCCGCGCTCGGTCCGCCTTGCGTCATCAGCCACCAAGACGCCTGGCTGTCCTGAAGGTAGAAGTTGGCAGGCGTTGGATTCACCAGCCAGCCGCAACGCCTTTCCGCGGCCTCCGCGCTCGCGCCGAGCAACAACAATCCGACAACGGCAGCCGCTCCGCTCACGAAAGCATTCTGCATCTCTCCCCTCGCTTTTATGGCCGCGATACCTTCACCGGCAGCATTTCATATTCCCGATCCGTCCACTTCAATCTCCTCGCCCTCAAAGGGTGCGGGCATGTCGGCGATGTCGCGTCCAGGGTTCGCGGACGGCATCGGCATCCAGCATATCAGTTCCGGATCGGCATAAGCGATCACGCAGCCCGGATGCGAGTCAGCCGAGCGCCAACCCTCCGCGCCGGCCGCATCACGCTTCGCCCAGTAGGCAACATCAACCTCGGCCGGCGCCTGCTCGGCGGAGCGCACCGTCACGAGCACGCGGCCGCCATCCTTCGGCGCGCTGGCCATCGAGCGCCACCCTTCAAAATCAGCCAACCCGATCATCCCTCTGCTGCTGAGTCTCGGTTCGGAAAGCAGATAATGCCTCGCAGCGCCGCAAACAGCCAGAGGCCCAGTCGTCCTATGACTACGTCTAATCGACGGCCATACCGCCGTCGTTGACCGCCGTACCAGCGAGGTCATCCAAATCCTGGACTGACCGGCCTCGTCCAAAGGCGAAAAGGCGGCTTTTGCGCCGCCTTTTTTATAGATGGGGAAAATACCTATGGGCTGAGGATGGTCGAGGGATTTTGGCCGATCCGCAGGGCACTGAGCGCAGTCGAGACGGCAGCATCGCCTTAGCATCGGCAACGTGGCGGACGGGCAAAAGAGACGACCAGCCAACCCTAGAGGTACTGTCCCCGTCTCTTAGTACCAGCCCACCGCCACCTGAGCCTCTTCCGACATGCGGTCCGGCGTCCAAGGCGGATCGAACACCATGTTCACCTCGACATCGCTGATGCCTTCCACCGCGCTCACCGCGTTCTGCACCCAGCCCGGCATCTCGCCGGCAACCGGGCAGCCGGGTGCCGTCAGCGTCATGTCGATCTTCACCGACCGGTCGTCTTCAATGTCGATCTTATAGACGAGCCCTAACTCGTAAATGTCCGCCGGGATTTCCGGATCATAGACCGTCTTCAACGCGCCGACGATGTCGTCGGTCAGGCGAGCCAACTCTTCCGGCGCAATGGCCGAAGCGGCGGCGCCTGCTGCCGGTGCTTCGCTGTCTGCGGGGGGGGCGGGGTTCGCGTCTTCCATTGGCTGCCTATCCAAAAACTTTTCGCGCTTTTTCCAGCGCCGCGGCCAGCGCATCCACCTCCGCGAAGGTGTTGTACATGGCAAACGATGCCCGGCATGTCGAAGTCACGCCGAAGCGGTGCAGGAGCGGCTGCGCGCAATGGGTGCCGGCGCGCACCGCCACGCCCTCGCGGTCGATCACCATGGCCACGTCATGCGCGTGGATGCCGGCAAGCTCGAACGAGACGATCGCACCTTTGTTCCTTGCATCACCAAAAATCCGCAAGCTGTTGATGCTGCGCAGCTTCTCCGTCGCATAATCGCGTAACGCCGCTTCATGCGCCGCGATGTTCTCGCGGCCGACGCCCTCCATGTAGTCGAGGGCCGCGCCGAGCCCGATCGCCTGCACGATCGGCGGCGTTCCGGCTTCGAAGCGATGCGGCGGATCGTTGTAGGTGACGGTCTCTTCCGTCACTTCGAAGATCATCTCGCCGCCGCCCTGGAAGGGCCGCATGGCGTTCAGCATCGCCTTGGATCCCCAGAGCACGCCAATACCTGACGGCCCATAGACCTTGTGGCCGGTGAAGACGAAGAAGTCGCAGCCGATGTCCTGCACATCCACCGGCAGATGCACCGCGCTCTGGCTGCCGTCCACGAGCACCGGGATGCCGCGTTCATGCGCGATGCGGCAGATCTCCTTGACCGGCGTGACCGTGCCCAGCATGTTCGACATATGCGTGATGGCGACGAGCTTCGTTCTGTCCGTCAGGCGCTTCGCAAACTCGTCCAACAGAAACGACCCGTCGTCCGCCACCGGCGCCCAGACCAGCTTGGCACCCTGCCGCTCCCGGATGAGATGCCACGGCACGATGTTGGAGTGGTGCTCCATGATCGAGAGGACGATCTCGTCGCCCGCACCGATGTTCGGCATGCCCCAGCCATAGGCGACCGTGTTGATGGCTTCCGTGGTGGACTTGGTGAAGACGATCTCGTCCACGCCGCCCGCGTTCAGAAAGCGCCGCACCTTCTCGCGCGCGGCCTCATAGGCGTCCGTCGCCGCATTGGACAGATAATGCAGCCCGCGATGCACGTTCGCATATTCGTGAGAGTAGGCATGCGTGATGGCGTCGATCACGGCCTGCGGCTTCTGGGCGGACGCTGCGTTGTCGAGGTAAACGAGCGGCTTGCCATAGACTTCGCGCGACAGGATCGGGAAGTCGCGGCGGACTGCCTCGACATCGAAGGACTTGGTCTCAACTCTTTGATCCATGTTCAAACCTCGCCGCTCGACGCGCGGCGTTTCCAATCTTCAGCCATGCGTCCGAAACCAGGCGTCGAGCCTGGTTTCCAGCGCGGACACGATCACTTCGTCCTCCAGATCCTCGATCACTTCCGCGACGAAGGCCTTCACGAGGAGGCCGCGCGCCATCTTCTCGTCGATGCCCCGCGCCATGAGATAGAAAAGGTGGTTCCGGTCGATCTCCGTCACCGTCGCGCCATGGCCGCAGGCCACATCGTCGGCAAAGATCTCCAGTTCCGGCTTGGTGGAAAAATCCGCATCGTCCGAAAGCAGCAGCGTGTTGCAGGCCATGCGCGCGTCCGTCTTCTGCGCGTCCGGAAACACGTTGATGCGCCCCTGGAATACGCCGCGGGCGCGGCCCGTGACGACGTTACGCACAATCTCTGTCGAACTGGTATTCGGCACTGCGTGGTCGAGCACCATGGTGACGTCCGTATGCGTGTCGCCGGAAAGCAGGTTGACGCCGCGCAGCGTGAACGTGCCGCCCTCGCCCGCCGACTTCACGTTGATCTCCTGGCGCACAAGCTTGCCGCCCGCGTTCATGACGAACACGGTCAGTTCGGCATTCGCACCGATCTCCGCGTTAAACTGGCCGAGATAGGTAGCGCCCTCCGGCTCGCCCTGGACGATGAGCCAAGTTACCTTCGCGCCGTCCCCAACCGTCAGGTCGCTGACGCTCGTGGTGAACCCCGCCCCCTGCCCAACCTGCTGCTCGACCAGCGTTGCCTGCGCATTCGCGCCGACCCGCACGGCAAAACGGCTATGCGCCTGCCCGCCGCCTTGCAGGTTCTGGAACTCGATCGGGCGCTCAAGCACCGCATTTGCGGCGACTTCCACGACCCAGCCGTCGCCGACAAACGCCGTGTTCAGGGCGCCGATGGCATCGTCAGCCCGCTTCGCGCCAAGCGTTCGCCCAAAGCTGCCGTCTCCAAGCTTCCCGGCCAGCGGCACAGCCGAAGCCCCCTTCGGCAGAACCGGCCTGCCGCCTGCCGCGCTCCCGTTCAGCACCGCCAGAACGGCCGACCCTTCGATCACTGGAGCCACAGTCTTGAACGCACCGCCTTCGGCAAAGCCGGGAACGCTGACAAGCAGCCGGCGCAGGTCGGTGTAGTGCCAAGCCTCGACGCGCCGCGTCGGCAGCCCGGCTTTCAGTTGCTCCATCGCCTCGTCGCGTTTCACCGTCACCAGGGCGTCGCCCGGAAGACGCGCGACCCGCTCATCAAAAGCAACAAGCAGAGCCGTTTCCGCAGCCGTCCGCTGCGGCTTGAGATGCATGTTCACGATCGTCACCCCACGCTTCCCAGGTCAGGCCGCCGCATCGATGACGCCGGCATAGCCGTTGGCCTCCAGCTCGCGCGCGAGACCCTTGTCGCCGGACCGGATGACCTGCCCACGGTAGAGAACATGCACGCTGTCCGGCACGATATAGTCGAGTAGCCGCTGGTAATGCGTGATGACGACGATGGAGCGGTCCGGCGAGCGCAGCGCGTTGACGCCGTCGGCCACGATCTTCAGCGCATCGATGTCGAGGCCCGAATCGGTCTCGTCCAGCACGCAAAGCTTCGGTTCGAGCAGCCGCATCTGGAGGATCTCCGCCCGCTTCTTCTCGCCGCCGGAAAAGCCGACATTCAGCGGGCGCTTGAGCATGTCCATGCTCATGCTGAGGTCGCCGGCGACCTGGCGCACGCGCTTGATGAGGTCTGGGATCTTCAGTTCCGGTTCGCCCCGCGCCTTGCGCTGCGCATTCATCGCGACCTTCAGGAACTCCATTGTCGCCACGCCGGGGATTTCCATGGGGTATTGGAACGCCAGGAACACACCGGCCGCTGCGCGCTCCGCCGGGTCCATTTCCAAGATCGAGTGGCCGTTGAACAGGATGTCGCCCGACGTCACTTCATAGTCATCGCGGCCCGCGAGGATATAGGAAAGCGTGGACTTCCCCGACCCATTCGGCCCCATAATGGCCGCCACCTCGCCGTCGCGCACGGTCAGGCTCAGGCCTCGGATGATTTCGGTGTCCGTGTCGGCGATGCGAGCGTGAAGGTTTCTGATTTCAAGCATTGTTTTCTTCCAAAATCCCGATCAGCCCACGCTGCCTTCCAGGCTGATCCCGATCAGCTTCTGCGCCTCGACGGCAAACTCCATCGGCAGTTCCTGGATAACCTCGCGCACGAAGCCGTTGACGATCAGGGCCACGGCTTCCTCTTCCGGGATGCCGCGCTGCATCACGTAGAACTTCGCGTCCTCCGAAATCTTGGAGGTCGTCGCCTCGTGCTCGAACTTCGCCGATGCGTTCTTGGCTTCCATGTAGGGAACCGTGTGCGCGCCGCACTTGTCGCCGATCAGCAGCGAGTCGCAGTTGGTGAAGTTGCGCGCGCCGGTCGCCTTGCGATGCGCGGAGACCTGGCCGCGATAGGTATTCTGCGAGAAGCCGGCCGCGATGCCCTTGGAGATGATGCGGCTTGACGTGTTCTTGCCGAGATGAATCATCTTGGTTCCGCTATCCACCTGCTGGTAGCCGTTGGACACCGCGATGGAATAGAACTCGCCGCGGCTGTCGTCGCCGCGCAGGATGCAGGACGGGTATTTCCAGGTGATGGCCGAACCCGTTTCCACCTGCGTCCACGAAATCTTGGAGCGATCGCCCCGGCAGTCGCCGCGCTTGGTGACGAAGTTGTAGATGCCTCCCTTCCCCTGAGCGTCGCCGGGATACCAGTTCTGCACCGTGGAATACTTGATCTCCGCATCGTCCAGCGCGATCAGTTCGACCACCGCCGCGTGAAGCTGGTTCTCGTCGCGCTGCGGCGCGGTGCAGCCTTCGAGGTACGAGACGTAGGCGCCCTCTTCCGCGATGATCAGCGTCCGCTCGAACTGGCCGGTGTTCTTCTCGTTGATGCGGAAATAGGTGGAAAGCTCCATCGGGCAGCGCACGCCCTTCGGCACGAACACGAACGAGCCGTCGGTGAACACCGCAGCGTTCAATGTCGCATAGAAGTTGTCGGTCGCCGGCACCACTGAGCCCAGATACTTCTTGATCAGGTCGGGGTGCTCTCGGATCGCTTCGGAGATGGAGCAGAAGATCACGCCGGCTTTGGCCAACTCGTCCTTGAACGTAGTGACCACCGACACGGAGTCGAACACGGCATCCACCGCGACACGCCCTGACTTATAGACGTTGTCATTGGCCATGTCGGCGATCACGCCTTCCGGATCAGCCTCATGGCCCGGCTTCTTCACGCCGGCAAGGATCTCCTGCTCGCGCAACGGAATGCCAAGCTTGGCATAGGTCTTCAACAGTTCCGGATCGACCTCGGCCAGCGACGTGGGGCCGGACTGGTTCTTCGGCGCCGCGTAATAGTAGATGTCCTGGAAGTCGATCCTGGGATATTCGACGCGGGCCCAAGTCGGCTCTTCCATCGTCAGCCAGCGCTTGTATGCATCGAGCCGCCACTGGAGCATCCAGGCCGGATCGTTCTTCTTGGCCGAGATGAAACGGATGGTGTCTTCCGACAGGCCTTTGGGAGCCTTGTCGGTCTCGATTACCGTCTCGAAGCCATATTTGTACTGGTCCACATCCAGTGTGCGGACCCGATCGATGGTTTCCTGCACGGCAGGCATTGGCAATTCTCCGTCGGCGCGGACGAACCCGTCCGGCTTTGCATCAGGATGGCTTGTTTGGCGTGAGCCTTATGTAGTGTTTTGCGCAGCGAATGCATCGCCGCGCGGCAGGTTTTTGCCGGGAGATTTCCATCACGCGGCCTCCGCCGACGCAGGGGTGCCAAGCCTCCGCCGCGCCAGCCTTTCCAGCACACCGCCGAAAAGCATCATCTCCTCTGCTCCGGTCTCCGGCCCGATGGAGAGGCGCAGCGCGCCGTCCGTGGTCTTCACGCCCATCGCCTTCAAGACATGGCTCGGCCCGACCTTGCCGGAAGAGCACGCAGAGCCCGCGGAAAGCGCGACGCCGCTGAGGTCGAACGCCATCTGCGCCGTTTCAGCCTTGATACCGGGCAAGGTGAAGAAGCTGGTGTTGGGCAGGCGCGGCGCGGCGCCGCCATGGATCACCGCATCCGGCACGATTTCCAACAACACGGCTTCGAAGCGATTGCGCAGCGCTTCCGCGTCGCTCATCCGCCCCAACCGCGAAAACGCTTCGGCAGCAGCCGCACCAAACCCCGCGATTGCCGCCACGTTTTCCGTTCCCGCGCGAAACCCGCGCTCCTGTCCGCCGCCTGCGATGAGCGGGCGCGGCATCGCGGCGCCGGCACGGCTGAGAAAAGCGCCGGCCCCTTTCGGACCGCCGATCTTGTGCGAGGAAAGAATCAGATGATCGGCGTGGTCCAGCACGCCGGACAGCGAAAGGCGCCCCGCCGCCTGCACGGCGTCCAGCACCAGCATGCCGCCGGCCGATCGCACGAGGGCGCCGAATTCTGCCCAGGGCTGCACCACGCCTGTTTCGTTGTTTGCCGCGTGAACTGCGACCAGCGGCCCACCTTCGGCAGGATCATGCGCCGCCAACGCGCGATCAAGCGCTTCGAGGTCGATCAATCCGAGTCCATCGACGGGAAGTTTTGTCACCGCCTCAGGCGAGAACCGTCCCCCGCTCAAGGTGCAGGGGTGATCTGCCGTGCAGACATAGAGGCGTGAGAAGAACAGAGGCTTGCGCCCGCGTGTCCAATGCGGCGTCAGCAGCGTCGAAGCAGCTTCCGTAGCGCCGGAGGTGAAGATCACTCCATCCGGTTCGGCGCCGACGAGTGCAGCCACCGCGCGGCGCGCCTTCTCGACAAGCCCGCGCGCAGCCCGCCCCTCCTTGTGGACCGAAGACGGATTGGCGGAAAGCCCCAGCGCAAAGAGCATCGCATCGCGCGCCGCGGGCAGCAGCGGGGCGCTGGCGTTCCAGTCGAGATAGGCGCGGACTTCCGCCATCGACCCGTTGGGACCTCTTGCATATCTGATGCGGACCGCAGGAAGCTTTTGGCGAGCCTGCGCAATTTCCTTGAAACGCGAAGCCCTGCCGTCCTATCTAGCCGGCAGTTTCGGGTCCTTGCATCCGATCAGTTTTGAACAATTCTAAACTGGTTTTAGGTCCGCCTATCCTCCGCGTCAAGGTACAAGGAGGGATCGCGGCCGGCCAGCTTTGGCGACGGAGTTCCCCCATGCCTGAGGTCATTTTTACCGGCCCCGCCGGCCGGCTGGAAGGCCGCTACCAGCCTTCCCGGCACAAGAATGCGCCGATCGCAATGGTGCTGCATCCGCATCCGTCTTTCGGCGGAACGATGAACAACAAGATCGTCTATGACCTGTTCTACATGTTCCAGCAGCGCGACTTCACCACGCTGCGCTTCAACTTCCGCGGCATCGGCCGCTCCCAGGGCGAGTTCGACCACGGCGTCGGCGAGCTTTCCGACGCTGCTTCCGCGCTGGATTGGGTCCAGTCGCTTCACCCCGATTCGAAAACCTGCTGGGTGGCCGGCTACTCCTTCGGCGCCTGGATCGGCATGCAGCTGCTGATGCGCCGGCCTGAGATCGAGGGCTTCATCTCGGTCGCGCCGCAGCCCAACACTTATGACTTTTCGTTCCTGGCGCCCTGCCCCTCGTCCGGCCTGATCATCCACGGCGACGCCGACAAGGTGGCGCCGACAAAGGACGTGCAGGGCCTGGTGGACAAACTGCACGCGCAGAAGGGCATCACCATCACGCAGAAGACGCTGCCCGGCGCCAACCACTTCTTCGCCAAGGATGCCCCGCGCCTGATCGACGAGTGCTCCGACTATCTCGACCGGCGCCTCGCCGGCGAACTGGCGGACGCCCGGCCCAAGCGCCTGCGCTGATACGTCCCGGCAGGAGGCAGTATCCGCCGGCTTAAATGGACCTTCCTGTTGCGTATCCTTAGTGGAACAATCGGGGAAATGAGCATGCGCCGAGGGTTTTTGCTTTCGCTGGCGCTGCTTGCCGCGGCTCCGGCCTCCGCGGCCACTTTGACCGTGCGCATCGACGGGCTTCAGTCAGGCCAGGGCCAGGTCGGCTGCGCGCTGTTTTCCAGTGCAGCCACTTTCCCCGACGGGTCGCGGAGCGCAGCCATGCAGGTGCGCAAGGCGCGCCTAGGCGGCACGACCTGCATCTTCGAAAACATCAAGCCCGGCACCTATGCCGTTTCGGTCATCCACGACCGCAATGGCAACGGCCGGCTCGACACGAACCTGCTCGGCATCCCCAAGGAAGCCTGGGGCGTGTCCAACGGCGCGCGCCCGGCACTCAGGGCGCCGCGCTTTGCCGAAGCGGCCTTCCGCGTTGCCGCCGCAAACAAGACGCTGCGCATCCGCGTCGCTTCGACGCTCTTCGAATAGACGGACGCCGCGCCGCTCTTACAATCTGTTACGCTGAGCCTCAGGCGGCAGCCAGAATCCCGCCGCTGACGGCTTCGCGGCAGCCCGTCGTCGTCGGAAAGGTCAACGGCATCTTCCGGAAAGCGCGGACCGCGAGGAAGGCCCAGGCTTCGGCTTCCGTGGCGCTGCCGTCGAGCCCAACCTCTTCCGCGGCGATTACCCGTGCGCCCTGCTTAGCCGCGCCCTCGCGCAGGTCGCGCATGATGTGCGGGTTCTTTCGCCCCCCGCCGCAGATGATCCAGAGGCGCGGCGCCTGCGGCAAGTGCTCGGCCGTGTGCAGGATGGCCGCGGCCGCAACCGCCGCCAGCGTGCGAGCGCCGTTCGGGAGCGACAGGCCTTCGGCCTCCGCCAGCGTAAAATCGCTGCGGTCGAGCGACTTGGCGCCGCCTCGCGAAAAGAACGGCTTGGCGAGGTAGCGGCTCACGACATCCGGCATGACTGTGCCTGCCGCCCCAACTGCGCCGTCGGCATCATAGGTCTTGTCGCTGCGCCGTTGGACCCACTGGTCGATGAGCCCATTCCCCGGCCCCGCGTCGAAGGCGACCGGGTCGCCATGCTCCGGCACGAAGGTGACGTTGGAAATACCGCCGATGTTGACGAACACTTTCGGCCAGTTCGCCGCCTGAGACCCGTGGAGCGCGTGCGCCAGCGCGGCGTGATAGGCCGGAACCAGCGGCGCACCCTGCCCGCCAAGCGCCATGTCGTTGGCGCGCATGTCGTACACCACCGGCAGGCCGGTCTTTTCCGCGAGCAGGTCGCCGTCGCCAAGCTGCACCGTCAGCGCCTGCTCCGGGCGGTGGAGCACCGTCTGCCCGTGAAAGCCGATGAGTTCCACATGCTTCCAGCGCGGCGGCAGGGTTGGCAGGAACGCGCGGACGGCCGCCGCGTGGCGCAGCGTGATCTCCTGCTCCAGTTCGGCGAGGTCTCCCGGCCGTTCGTCACGGGCTCGAATGGTCTTTGCCGTTTCGAGCGCTGCGGCAATGCGCTTCTGGAATGCCGGCTCGTAGGCGACCGAATGCGAGGGCCCGCGCTCGCGCACGGCGTCGCCGTCTGTGTCGAGCAAGGCGAGTTCGATGCCGTCCATCGACGTGCCGCTCATCAATCCCAGTGCGATCATGCCGTGCCCGCCGTTCTTGTGATCTGCAAAGCGTGGATGCTAAGGGCGCACTCTTTACCGCTCCTTAAGCGAAGCGGAAAGCAGCCCGATCGAACCTGAGCGTCAAATGTCCTTCAAGTCCGACTTCCTGCGCGTCATGAGCGAGCGCGGCTTCATCCACCAGATCTCGGATGCTTCCGCTCTGGACGAGCTTCTCGCCCGCGAAACCGTGACGGCCTATGTCGGCTACGACGCCACCGCCACCAGCCTGCATATCGGCAACCTGATCTCGGCCACGATGCTCTACTGGTTCCAGGAGACCGGCCACCGGCCGATCGCCATGATGGGCGGCGGCACGTCGATGATCGGCGACCCGTCCTTCCGCGACGAGCAGCGCGGCCTGCTCACGCCGGAAGCGATCAACGTGAACATCGAGGGCATCAAGCGCATCTTCTCCCGTCTCCTGCGCTTCGGCGACCAGGGCAACGATGCGATCATGATCAACAACGCGGACTGGCTGCTGAAGCTGAACTATGTCGAGTTCCTGCGCGAAGTCGGCCGGCACTTCTCCGTCAACCGGATGCTGACCTTCGACAGCGTGAAGCTGCGGCTGGACCGCGAGCAGTCGCTGAGCTTCCTCGAATTCAACTACATGATCCTCCAGGGCTACGATTTCGTGGAGCTGAACCGGCGCCTGGACTGCCGTTTGCAGATGGGCGGCTCCGACCAGTGGGGCAACATCGTCAGCGGCATCGACCTCGGCCACCGCATGGGCACGCCCCAGCTTTTCGCGCTGACGACGCCGCTGCTCACCACGTCATCGGGCGCCAAGATGGGCAAGTCGGCCAAGGGCGCGGTGTGGCTCAACGGCGACCTCTTTTCGCCCTTCGACTTCTGGCAGTACTGGCGCAACACGGAAGACGCCGACGTCGAGCGCTTCCTCAAGATTTTCACGCGCCTGCCGCTGCCTGAAATCGCCAAGCTTGCGGCGCTCGGCGGCGCCGAGATCAACGAGGCGAAAAAGGTGCTGGCGACGGAGGCTACGGCCATCGTCCATGGGCGCGAAGCCGCGGATCAGGCTGCCGAAACTGCGCGCAAAACCTTCGAGGAAGGCGTGACGGCCGCCAGCCTGCCAACGGTCACCGTTCCCCGCTGGGAACTGGAAGCCGGCATCGGCCTGCTAGCTCTTCTCGTGCGAGCAGGTCTCGCAGCCTCCAACGGCGAGGCCCGCCGCCATGTGCAGGGAGGTGGCGTCCGGATCAACGACCAGCCGGTGAGTGACGACCGACGCATCGTCTCTCTAAGCGACGCCGAGGCGGACGGCGCGATCAAGCTTTCACTCGGCAGGAAGAGGCATGTGCTGGTACGCGCGGGCTGATGGACGGTCTCGAAGCCGGCTAGGCTAGGCAGTCTCGGCACTCAGCCCCAGGTTGGTGCGGTCCACCACCTCCCGCAGGGCGAAGGCGGAGTTGATCTTGGTGACGTGCGGCATGGCGGTCAGCCAGTCGCGGTGGATGCGCTCGTAGTCCTGGAGGTCGCGCGCGGCGATGCGCAGGATGTAGTCGTACTCGCCGGACATCAGGTGGCAGGACAGCACGTTCGGGCAGCGCTTCACCGCGGCCTCGAAGTCCGACAGCGTCTTCTCGAACTGCCCGGACAGCGAGATGTGCACGATCGCCGTCATGCGGTTGCCCAGCGCCGCGTTGGACAGCTTGGCGTGGTAGCCGGTGATGACTCCGGACCGCTCCAGCAGGTCGAGCCGCCGCGAGCAGGCGGATTGCGACAGGCCGACCGTTTCCGCCAGCGCGGCGTTGGACATGCGCCCGTCCCGCTGGAGCGCGTCGAGCATCGCAAGATCGATCCTGTCCAGCTCCATGCTTCGAAGAACCTGCTGCTTTCCGCCCGCTTTGCGCAAGGAGTAGCGACGGAGCCTCATGGGAACAATCCACTTCGCAAACACATTTCATGGCGGAAGTGGTTTGATCCCTGTCATCGGAGCAATGGCCTCAAAGGGCTGGGAGGATTTCACATGCGCGTCGGCTGCCCCAAGGAGATAAAGAACCACGAATACCGCGTCGGCCTGACGCCGGGTTCCGTGCGCGAATACGTGACGCACGGCCATGAAGTGCTGGTGGAAACCGGCGCGGGCGCCGGCATCGGCGCGGATGACGGCGCCTACCAGGCCGCAGGCGCCAAGATCGCCAGGACCGCGAGGGACGTGTTCGCCAAGTCCGACATGATCGTGAAGGTCAAGGAGCCGCAGCCCTCGGAATGGGCGCAGCTGCGCGAGGGCCAGATCCTCTACACCTACCTGCACCTCGCTCCCGATCCGGAGCAGACCAAGGGCCTTGTCGAATCGGGCGTAACCGCAGTCGCCTATGAAACGGTGACGGACGAGCGCGGCGGCCTGCCGCTGCTGGCGCCGATGTCCGAGGTCGCCGGTCGCCTCGCCATCCAGGCCGGCGCGACGGCGCTGCAAAAGGCGAACGGCGGGCGCGGCGTGCTGCTCGGCGGAGTGCCAGGCGTGCTGCCCGGCAAGGTGGCGATCCTCGGCGGCGGCGTGGTCGGCCTTCAGGCGGCCAAGATGGCGGTCGGGCTCGGCGCCGACGTTACCATCATCGACCGCTCCATCCCGCGCCTGCGCGTGCTCGACGACATCTTCCACGGCCGCGTCCACACCCGCTATTCCACGGTGGAAGCGATCGAGGACGAGTGCTTCTCGGCCGACATGATCGTCGGCGCCGTGCTGATCCCCGGCGCCGCAGCGCCGAAGCTGGTCACGCGCGAGATGCTGACCGGCATGAAGAAGGGCGCCGTGCTGGTGGACGTCGCCATCGACCAGGGCGGCTGCTTCGAGACCTCGCACCCGACCACCCATGCCGACCCGACCTACGAGGTCGAGGGCGTGATCCACTACTGCGTGGCGAACATGCCGGGCGCCGTTCCGGTCACCTCGGCGCATGCGCTGAACAACGCCACGCTGCACTACGGCCTCCAGCTTGCCGACAAGGGCTTGAAGGCGCTCGCCGACGACCCGCACCTGCGCAACGGCCTCAACGTCCACCGCGGCCGGATCACCAACCGCGCGGTGGCCGAGAGCCTTGGGCTGGAAATGGCTGAGGCGCGGCTCGTCCTCGCCGCCTGATCAAATCCGCACTGGACCTACTGAAACGCCCGCCTGTCAGCGGGCGTTTTCGTTTTTGGCGGAGCAACAAAAAAGCGGGTTCGTTGCGAAACCCGCTTTCCCGTCAGACGAGCCGCCGGTTCATCCGCGGTCGACTCTCTTGGTGTACAATCTGCTACCCCAAGCTTGTGACAGGCTTGCGACGGTGAGGCCAGGACAGAGTTCTACAATCCTTTCCTCTTCCGATTTCCCGACATAGGATGGCGTCGTTGTCCGTTCCCGGATCGATGCCATGGCGAAGAAGATCCTGCTCTTCACTGTATTCGTTGGGTTGGCGCTTGGTTTTGAACCTGGCGGCCATGGGATCACCCGGAGCTTTGCCTTTTCGTCGCTTTTGAAGGGCGGCGATATCTATGGACATGATATTTTGAAGGATCGTCAGGTGGCGAATGCCACCCGCCGCCTTCTTGGGCGCGACTACCAGCGCTTCAATGAAATCCTCAACGTCTCGCCGCCAGTGAAAGTCATCGGCGGTCGCTATGTCTTCGGGCAGGGATGCGAGCCGCACAATTGCGTCGATAGCGGCGCGCTGATCGTGGTGGACACCAGGGAGCGCAAGGTTTGGGCTGCGATGACAGACGGCGAGACAAAGAAGTCGTGGCCCGGTTCCATTGCGCGATGGCCAGCGCCCATCCGGCAGATCGTGCAGTCCTCCTACGAATAGCCGGAGTCTTCAGTCAATAAACCCGTCGAGCCCACGCACCAGGCCCTTTACCTCCCCAGCCCTTCGGATAGCCAGCAGCGTGCCAGCGACGTAGGGCGCGGCCGAAGACCCGGCGTCGTGGCGGATGGTCAGCCGTTCGTCCGGCAGGCCGAACTGCGCTTCGCAAGACAGGATGTAGGAAGGCAGACGCAGCGCATGGACCTGCACGCCCGAACCCGATCCCACAGCCGCCCCGCGCGTTCCCGGAACGCCGCTGACCTCGCTTTGCGGCCGCGCGGTCGAAGCGCCGCGCACCTCCGCCAAGGCTTCGGCCAGTTCGCGCGCCGTGCCGGACGGCGCGTCTGGTTTCTTCGCGCTGGCGTAGTCGATCACTTCCACGTCGGGCACGTATTTCGCCGCCATCAGGGCGAAGCGTTTCATCAGCGTGGCGGTGATCGAGAAGTTACCGGCCGCGACCACGCCGACGCCCTTCTCTTCTGCTGCGCGCGCGATCTCGGCATAGTCGTCCGCGCCAAGCCCTGAGGTTCCGACCACAAAGTGCCGCCCGGCTGCGATTGCCGCCAGCGCATGCGCCTTCACCGCGTTCGGCTTGGTGTAGTCCACCACCACGTCGGAGGGTAGCGCAAGAGCTTCTTCCAGCGTCGCGGTCAACGCGATGCCGACTTCGCCAAGGCCCAGCACCGTCCCGACATCGTCGCCGGCCTTGCCGCGCGCTACCGCTCCGGCCAGCAGCATGTCTTCCTGAGCGAGAATCGCAGGCACCAACGCCCGCCCCGCCCATCCGGTAGCCCCGGCCATTACCACGCGGATCGTCATGGAGAAGAAATCCTCAGGGCCGCATCACGGCAGCCGAGCGTTCGCTCATCGTCATCGGGTGCACGGTTTCCGCCACCTGCCCCGTCGGGGAGAAACCCATCTTCTGGTAGAGCGGAAGGGCCGCCGGATGGTCTAGCGTGCAGGTCTGGACGATCACCGTCTGCGGATTGTGCGCCCAGGCGGCTTCCAGCGCGGCGCCCAGGAACCAGCGCCCAAGACCCATGCCTAGAGCATGGTCCATCAGCCCGAAAAAGGCGATCTCGGTGGTTTCCGGCAGGCGCGGCTTGACCTCGAAGAAGCCGGCAGGAACACCGTCGAGGTAAAGCACGCGGATTTCCCGGTCGGACCGATGCACCCGCGCCGTCAATCCTTCGTCGTCCAGGCGCAGCGCGTTGACCCAGTGCCACTTCCTGCCCACCCGGTCGATGAGGTAGCGGTAGAAGTGGAGCGGGATATCCTTGGCGCGCAGCAGGGCCAACTGGTGGCCGATCGGCAGCGGCGGGAGGTGCGTCGGCGGGGCTGTCATCTCCAGGAAGGTGACGGTAACCGCGATCGGGTCCGGCGCTTCCTCCAGCACAAGCCGCGTCATGCCTTCTCCTTTGCGTCAACCACAACGTCCGTATCGGAGCGGGAGCCCCACTCCGTCCAGGACCCGTCATAAAGCCGGCTGTCCGCATGGCCGAGCGTTTCCAGCGCCAGCGCCAGCACCGCGGCGGTGATGCCAGACCCGCACGACGTCACCACCGGCCGCGACAGGTCCACGCCGGCACCCTCGAAAGCGGCTTTGAGCCTTTCCTGCGGGAGCAGCGTCCCATCCTCCGAAAGCGACAGCGCCGGCACGTTCTTCGCGCCCCGCATGTGCCCGGCCCGCACGTTCGCACGCGGCTCCGGCTGCTCGCCGGAGAAGCGGTCTGCCGGGCGGGCATCCACCACCTGCCCGCCGTCCCCGATGAAATCGCGGACACCCTGGAGGTCGGCGACCTTCTCCTCAGCAAAATCCACTTCGAACAGGCACGGCGCAATCTTCGTCGGCTCGGCGGTAACGGGCCGACCCATCGCCTTCCAGCGGTCGAAACCGCCGTCCAGCAGCAGCACACTCTTCGCGCCCATCGTGCGGAACATCCACCAGGCGCGCGCGGACGAGAACAGGCCTAGCCCGTCATAAACCACGATCGTATCGTGAGCCGAAATCCCCATCGAACCCGCGAACTGCGCAAAAAGCTTTGGGCTCGGCAGCGTGTGCGGCAGGTCGCTGCCCGGCTCCACGATCAAGTCGTGGTCGAAAAACACCGCACCGGGAATGTGCGCGGCGTCATACTCCGCTCTGGCGTCACGGTTCTGCGCGGGCAGGTACCAGGAAGCGTCGATGATCGACAGGCCCGGCTTCTCCAGCCGCTCTTCCAGCCAGTCGGGGGAGATTGTGAACGCTTTCGCTTGGCTCACTGTTTCCTCCTTCACGCCGCCGGAGCTTCGCCGAAGCGGATGCGGAAGCGGCGGTTCTCGCGCCCCTTCTTCTCGATCTTGGCGATGTGGACGCTTCCGACCTCAGCCGTGCGCGCCACATGCGTGCCGCCGCAAGGCTGGCTGTCGATTGAAGCGTTTTCCCCGATGCAGACGAGCCGGATGCGGCCCGTGCCGGAAGGCGGGCGCACGTTCTTGGATTTCACGAGGCCGGGGTTCAAAGCCAACTGCTCATCGGTGATGAGGCGCAGGAAAACGGGATGATCCGCCTGAACCAGTTCCATCATCCGGCGCGTCATGTCTTCTTTGGTGACGCCTGCATCGGGAAGGTCGAAATCGACGCGGGAATCATCTTCTCCGACTGCCGCGCCGGTGATCGGATAGGGGCAGACGACGGAAAGCAGATGGCATGCCGTGTGCATCCGCATCAGCCGGAAGCGCCGCTCCCAGTCGAGTTCGAGCTTTACGCGCTCACCCGCTTGCCACGCCGGTGCATCGCCAGCGATCAGATGGATGATGTCGTCTTTGGTCGCGCCTGTCACGGTGCCGGTGACGGGAACCCGGCTGCCGTCTGCGCGGACGAGAAAGCCCGTGTCGCCCGGCTGGCCGCCGGAGGTCGCATAGAAGATCGTGCGGTCGAGCACCACGCCGCCTTCCGGCGTGATCGCAACAACACTCGCATCGGCTTCGCGCAGATAGGGATCGTCGCGGAAAAGCGTCGCGGTCCGCACGGTCACGCCGCCTGCTCGAAGGGCACGTCGATCTCCGGCCGGCGCTCCAGCCATCCCGGTATCGGCAGCTTCTTGGTGCGCAGGAAATCCGGGTTGAAGAGCTTCGACTGGTAGCGTGTGCCGTAGTCGCAAAGGATCGTCACGATCGTGTGCCCCGGCCCAAGCTCGCGCGCCAAGCGGATCGCGCCGGCGATGTTGATGCCGGACGAGCCGCCGAGGCAAAGCCCCTCCTCCTGCACGAGGTCGAAGACGATCGGGAGCGCTTCCTCGTCCTGTATCTGATAGGCGAAGTCGGGCGTGAAGCCTTCGAGGTTGGCGGTGATCCTGCCCTGCCCGATGCCTTCGGTGATGGAACTGCCTTCCGCCTTCAGCTCGCCCGCCGTGTAGTAGCTGTAGAGTGCCGCGCCCAAGGGGTCGGCCAGCGCGATCTTCACGTCGGGGTTCCTTGCCTTCAGCCCGAAAGCGACGCCGGCCAGCGTGCCGCCCGTGCCGACCGCGGAAACGAAGCCGTCCACCTTGCCGCCGGTCTGTTCCCAAATTTCGGGCGCGGTCGTTTCGACATGCCCGTCGCGGTTCGCCACGTTGTCGAACTGGTTGGCCCAGACCGCGCCGTTCGGCTCGGTGCGGGCAAGCTGCTCCGCCAGCCGGCCGGACACCTTCACGTAGTTGTTCGCGCTCTTGTAAGGCACGGCCGGCACTTCGATCAGTTCGGCGCCGAGCAGCCGCAGCGCGTCCTTTTTCTCCTGGCTCTGCGTGTCCGGGATGACGATGGCGGTGCGATAGCCCAAGGCCTTGCCGACGACGGTGAGTCCGATGCCCGTGTTTCCCGCCGTGCCTTCGACGATGACGCCGCCCGGCTTGAGCAGCCCACGCTTCTCCGCGTCGCGGATGATGAACAGCGCAGCCCGGTCCTTGACCGACTGACCGGGGTTCATGAACTCGGCCTTGCCCAGGATTTCGCAGCCGGTTTCCTCCGAGGCGCGGCGAAGCCGGATCAGCGGCGTGTTGCCGATCACATCGGAAACCGATCGGTTCATGAGCACTCCCGGACAGGCCAAATGCTGGAAACAGGTGGTCGGGAACCTAGAAACCTAGATGCGGGCTTTCAAGGCGATTCTGTTGAGAGGACGGGTACCGCTTCCCGTCTGAAGACCAGCCAGCGGCGACCGCCAAAGCCCTCGCGGCCTTCTTCCATTCCGCGTAACAGCAAAAAGGGCGCGAAGCCTAAGCCTCGCGCCCTGAAATCAGGCCGCCCTGGCAGCCGGGCGGCGTTGCGCAGGACGCCGCCGCTTCGGCCGGAAACTGCCGGGCGCGCCTTCGCTGCGGGGGCCTGCCCCGTGCTGCGGCTTCGGCGCTCCGCCGAACTTGCGTGCAGCTTGGGGTCTAGCCGGCCTGTTCTGCCGCTCCGCTCCCTCGTCCCGCGACCCTGTCTGCGAACGCGGGTTGGGCGAAGGTGCCGGGTCTGGCGCCCCCAGAAGGTCCAGCGAAACGGCAAGCTTCTTGCGGATCACCTTTTCCACGGCGCGCAGCTTTGCGGCTTCTTCCGGTGCGCAAAGGGTCACGGCCGTGCCGGAAGCCCCGTTGCGCCCCGTGCGGCCGATGCGGTGGACGTAGGACTCCGCCTCGTCCGGCAGGTCGAAGTTCACGACATGGGTGATGCCGGGCACGTCGATGCCGCGCGCCGCGATGTCGGTCGCGATCAGGATGCGCGAGGAGCCGTCGCGAAAGTCGTTCAGCGCCTTTTGCCGCGCGTTCTGGCTCTTGTTGCCGTGGATCACGCCGGCCTTGAAGCCATCGCGTTCGAGGTCGCGCGCGACGCGGTCGGCGCCGTGCTTGGTGCGGGCGAACACGATCACCGAAGCCATAGCTTGATCAGCCAGCATCTTCGCCAGATGCCCCCGCTTCTGCTTGACGCGCGCCATCACCACGCTTTGCCCGATCTCGGCGACCGTGGTGCCCTGCGGCGCCACTTCCACGCGCACGGGGTTCCTCAGAAGGCCTGCCGCGAGTTCAGCGATCTCATCGGGCATCGTCGCGGAAAACAGCGCGGTCTGCCGGTCCGACGCGGTAGCCTTCGCCAGACGCTTCACCTGATGGATGAAGCCCATGTCGAGCATCCGGTCGGCTTCGTCCAGCACCAGCCACTTGGTGTCGGCAAGGCTCGCATCGCCCTCCTGCACCAAGTCATGCAGGCGGCCGGGCGTGGCGATCAGCACGTCCACACCCGGCGCCATCTTCTTCACCTGGCTGAAGCGCGACACGCCGCCCAGCACGAGCGCGGTGGAAATATGTGCGCCTTTTGCAAGCGTTCGGAAGCTTTCCTCGACCTGCACGGCAAGCTCGCGCGTCGGCACCAGCACAAGCGCGCGCGCCGTCTTCGGCCGCCGCTTGGTGCCGAGCGCCAGAATCTTCGAAAGGATCGGCAGCGCGAAGGCTGCCGTCTTGCCGGAGCCGGTTTGCGCGATGCCGAGGATGTCCCGGCCTTCCAGCTGCGGCGGGATCGCCTGCTCCTGGATCGGCTTGGGCGCAGAATAGCCGGCGTCGGCGATAGTCTTGAGAAGCACAGCCGGAAGGGCGAAGCTTGCGAAGCCGTTCGGCTCCGCGGATTGGTCATTGGTCAAAATAGTCACTTTCATCGCAGCCGCTTGTGCGGCCGCAAAGCTCAGGCGGCGGGGCGCAACCCGCCGACACGTATTCTCTTAGGGGTAACGACAAGGCGGCGGACGCTCATTTTTGCGTCCACCCGGCTGCGCTGTCGCGCCTGCCGCTCATCCGGCAGGACTTCCCGGCGCCGCTTGCGCGATGAAGCCAGGATCAGACGCAACCAGTTCCATTCGGGAAAAGCCAAGCATCGATGCCGGCCCAAGCGCCTTGATGCGGTCTATATGAGGGTTCGCGATGCCAAAAGCAACCGCCGGATTGCTGCAATGCAAAATGATCAACAATCCCACTGTGTGATACGTCGAGCGCTCAGGCAGCGGCGCGATCCGCCAACTCCATCAGCTTCAGCACCGTGTTCCAGTTGCGCGCCGTGTTCGGCACGCCGATTCCCCGATCGAACTTCTCCGCAAGCTTCGAGGTGCCGAAGCCGTTCGGCGTGTGCAGATAGGCCGTGCGGCCGACTACCGCGAAACCTTCGCCGGGTTGTGCAAACCCCCGTACTGCCTGCACTTTCGCCGCCTCCGGTTCGGCCGCCAGCAGCGCCGCATGCAGAGCCTTGCCCGCAGCGAAGCTGGAGAATGGGTTATCCGCGATCACCTGCGCCCACTCCTCGCGTGTCCGCACGTGGATTTCCTTGCGGAAGCCGAACCTTGCGGCGCAGAGTTCAGCCACCTTTGCCGCAACTGCCTCATGCGGCAGGTCGCTTTTCACCAATGCGTTGCCGCTGTTGATGTATGTCGCAGCATTCTGGAACCCTCCTTCCGCCAAACATTCCCGCAAAGGCGCGACGGGAAGCTGCGTCGCGCCGCCCACGCCGCGAAAGAGCAGCAGGAACACCGTCATACCAGCAGCCCGGCCAGCGTCTCGTTGTCCGTGATGTCCTGATAAGCCCAACCCGCGCCGTCGAACTGTTCGGCAAGACGCGCAAAGTTCTCGCGCCGTTTGGTTTCGATGCCGATCAGCACCGAGCCAAAGTTGCGCGCCGACTTCTTCAGATACTCGAAGCGGACGATGTCGTCTTCCGGGCCGAGCAAGTCCAGAAAGTCTCGCAGCGCGCCGGGCCGCTGGGGAAAGCGGAACACAAAATACTTCTTCAGGCCCTCGAAGCGCAGCGCCCGCTCCTTGACGTCCGGCAGCCGCTCGAAGTCGAAATTGCCGCCGGACACGACGAGCACCAACGTTCGGCCTTCAAGTTCCGCGCGCGAAAAATCCTTCAGCGCGTCGATGCCGAGCGCACCGGCCGGTTCCAGCACCACGCCTTCGACATTGAGCATCTCGATCATGGTGGCGCACAGGCGGTTCTCCGGCACCAGCCGCACCGCCTCGGATTGGAAGCCGCGCAAAATGGCGAACGGCGCTTCTCCGATCTCCGCCACCGCGGCGCCGTCCACGAAATTGTCGATCTTTGGCAGCTTCTTGCGTACGCCAGCCGCCAAGCTCTCCTTCAGGCTTGGCGCGCCCTGCGGCTCGCAGAACAGGTAGTTGGGATTCCAACCGATATCGCCGAGCAGGCGCACCGTGCCCGCAGCGAGCCCGCCGCCGCCGACCGGCAGCACGACCGCGTCAGGCCGCGAGCGGGTGCCGAACTCCTCCGCGATCTCCAGCGCAACGCCGGCTTGCCCCTCGATGATGTCAGGGTGGTCGAAAGGCGGCACCAGCATCGACCCGCTCGCCGCCGCAAAGGCGATGGCCGCACGGTAGCAGTCGTCGAAGAAGTCGCCGACAAGACGGATCTCGACGAACTCTCCGCCGAACAGCCGCGTCTTGTCGATCTTCTGTTGCGGCGTCGTCACCGGCATGAAGACGACGCCGTGCACGCCGAAATGACGGCAGACGAAGGCAAAACCCTGGGCATGGTTGCCGGCGGAGGCGCATACGAAGTTTTCCGGTCCTGCACCGGAGGCCAGCGCCTTGCGGAAGAAGTTGTGCGCGCCGCGCAGCTTGTAGGAGCGCACCGGCGTCAGATCCTCGCGCTTCAGCAGGATGCGCGCACCGTATTTGCGGCTGAGATAGGCGTTCTCCTGCAGCGGTGTGGCCGGAAACAGGTCGCGCACGGCCGCCACCGCCTCCCCCACCGCCCGCGCGAACTCCGCCGCCATGCTGCTCTCCCCTTTTGCCTGGCGCCTATCGCACACCGGCCACGCGCAAGTCACCCATCCCGTGCAAGCGGCCTGCACCTTCCAAGCCCGCGCGAAACCGCGTAAGGGAGAGACGAGGCGGACGTGGCGGAACCGGTAGACGCAAGGGACTTAAAATCCCTCGGGCCTTGCCCGTACGGGTTCGATTCCCGTCGTCCGCACCACAGCACGGAATCTCGTTCCGTTTGGGAAGGCGTCATGCTAGCGTCCGCGGCGGCCGTCAAGGGAGGGTTGCCGCCATGTTGCTTCCGAAGAATATCGCCGCCGCTTTCGTTCTTTCGCTGGGCGTCCTCGCCGGCACGGGCGGCCTCGCCCAGGCGCAGTATTGCGAGGGCGTAGTGCGAGGGCTTTCCGGCCGCTACAATCCCGCGACCGGCAGCGGCTTCCTGGCAGTGCGCGCCGGGCCGCGGACGTCAGCTTCGCAGACGGGCGAACTCTTCAACGGCGACCGCGTCGAAATTCTGGGCCGTCGCGGCAACTGGTATCGCGTGGCGATCGGCGGCATCGACGGCTGGGCTTCCGCCCGCTTCATCCGCAACTCCTGCCGCTACTAAGAAATTCGCCCGTCTTTGTTTCCGAAGCGCCGGATGAACCCGGCGCTTCGTTTGTTGAACGCGGCCGCGATCATCCGTGCAGCTTGGCCGTGATCTCGGCCATGCGCCTGCCCTGGAACTTTGCTCCGTCCAGTTCCTGCTCCGAAGGCATGCGCGAGCCGTCGCCGTCGGATGTGGTTGTCATGCCGTAGGGCGCGCCGCCGCGCACCACGTCGTTGCCCATCTGCCCCTGGTAGGCATAGGACAGCGGCACGATGATCATGCCGTGATGGTTCATGAAGACCTGCGTCGCGATCAGCGCGATTTCGGCGCCGCCATGCTGGGTGGCCGTGGAAACCATCGCGGTGCCCACCTTGTTCACCAGCGCGCCCTTGGCCCAGAGCGGCCCGGTCTGGTCCACGAAATTCTTCATCTGCGCGGCCATCGCGCCGTAGCGGGTGGAAACGCCGAAGATGATGCCGTCGTAGTCCGCCAGCTCCAGCGGCTGCGCGATCGGAGCTTCCTGCTCCAGCTTGTAGTGCGCCGCCTTGGCTACATCCTCCGGCACGAGTTCAGGCACCCGCTTGATCGTGACGTCGGCGCCCGTTTCGCGCGCCCCTTCCGCTGCGGCCTTCGCCATCGCCTCCATGTGGCCCCAGGTCGAATAGTAGAGAACGAGGATCTTCGCCAAAGCCGTTGGCTCCTTTTGATTGCGGAAGAATAGGACGCAATCTAGGGCGCCGCGTCCCTCCCGCATACGCTGCCGTTCCGAAACGCATCGTTCACGGAATGCGCACCGTTGCTCCGCCGCCCATTCGGCCTATCTGGCCGGCACAAGCCTGATCCGAAGGAATTTTCATGGCAGACAGCGTTTCCGCCGCGATGGTGGTGATCGGCGACGAAATCCTTTCCGGCCGCACGAAGGATCGCAACATCGGCCATCTCGCCGACGTGCTGACGGCGGTCGGCATCGACCTCAAGGAGGTGCGGATCGTCGCCGACGAGCAGCCGGCGATCGTGGAGGCGGTGAACGCGCTGCGCGCCTGTTACGCCTATGTCTTCACGACCGGCGGCATCGGCCCGACGCATGACGACATCACCGCCGATGCCATCGCCGCCGCCTTCGACGTACCGATCGGCTATGAACCCCGCGCTTACGCGATGCTGGAGGCAGACTATGCGCGGCGCGGCCTGCCGTTCACCGATGCGCGCAAGCGCATGGCGCGGCTCCCGCAAGGCGCCGAGCACATCGACAATCCCGTCTCGCTGGCGCCCGGCTTTGCCGTGGAGAACGTCTATGTCATGGCCGGCGTGCCGCAGATCTTCCAGGCCATGCTCGACAATGTCGTGCCGAAGCTGAAGACGGGCGCCAAGCTGCTTTCGGAAACGATCCCGTGCTCGTTCGGCGAAGGCACGATCGGCGGTCCCCTGGGCGACATCCAGAAAGCGCACCCCGAAACGATCATCGGCTCCTACCCGAAATACCGCGACGGCAGTTTCTGGACGGAACTGGTGGTGCGCTCCCGCGACGCTTCCGCGCTGGAAGCAGCGGCGAACGCGGTTCGCGAGATGATCGCGCGGGTTGCAGCGGAAACCGGCGCCTGAAGCTTAGAGCATCGGACGGTTAATCGGATGCAGGCTGGCGGTTGGGGGCGGGATGCAGGCTAGGCGTTGGGCGAGCGTCGGGCTGTTGCCCGGCCGAGGCCAACAACAAAGCCTGCGCCCGCCCCAGCCGGCAGACTGCGTGCGATTGCCCGTCCGATGCTCTGGAGTGCCTAACAAAACTCCTGGGTTGAGGATGGGCGGGGGCTTTTCGCTGTTCCGCGAGACGCAGTCGATGTCGGTTGCATGGCCAAGCATCGGCAACGATAGCCAACCGGCGGACAGAACCGGCCAGCCGCCCCCAGGGGTTTTGTTGGGCACTCTTAAAGCGCCTTGCTCAGGCGTAGCAACGCCCAGAACGCCAGGAAGGGCGAGCCGCCGTTCCATGCGAAATAGCGCGGCTCTTCCGTGCCGTGGAAGCGGCGCTTGAAGGCTGCGTGGCCCTGCATGTTGAAGACCCGCGCGTTGATCACTTTCGAGCCGTAAAGCTTCTCGAACAGACCACGGAAAAGCCGCGCTTCCGCAAAGCCGCTCGGCTGCATCGAAGCAAGCGGGGAAAGGCCGAGCATCACCGCCTCCCTGCCCTCCGCCTTGAACCTGTCCACGGCGTGCTTGGTCAGGCCTATCTCGGCATGGGCGGGCGCATCTGCGCTGCGTCGCTTGATGGCGGTGAGGTAGCCGATCACGTCGCCGCCCCGGCAGATCGGGTCGAAGAAAAGCAACGACTGCGGCTCGCCATCGGGACCGAGGAGGACAAAGCGGCGGGTGAGCGGCTCCGGCTTCTTGGGGAACTTCCGGTTCAAAAATGCCATCTCGCGCCGATTGACGACACGGCGTTCCCGCCATTCGGTCGAGAGCTTCTTCAGCCTCTCGTCGATCTCCGAAGTTTCCGCAGCCTCTTCGATCCGGAAACCATTGTTCTTCAGCCACCGGTCGGCATAGCGCAACGCCTTCTTCGAGCCGCCCGTGAAGTCGTAAGCGGAAAGATCCAGCCTTGTGTCGAACCCCATATGCGTGACGCGGTATCCCGACGCGGCGAGCGCCTCGGCCACCGGGCGTGAAATTTCTGCAAAGCTCGGCCGCTCCGCCGCCTTCACGAACGAGCGGAGAAGGTCATCCCGCCGTTCCGGCGCGCAGACAGGATCGCCCAATGCCACCGCCTGCCCCATGATCGCTCCGAAAGCTATGAATCCGCCGGCGTCCCCGTGGTAGCGCAAGTTCTTCTGGGTCGCCGCGGAGTATGCCTGCGAATGGCTTCCCCACTGTCGAAACGCTTCCAGCCGCTCTTCGCGCGAGAGCGGCGCCCCCGCTGGAAGCGGACGGGCTCGATCCATCGCGTTGTCGAAGAAGCGGCGTGGGACCTTGAGGAAGTCCATCAAGCATCCGGCCGGCGCAGGATCACGGTTCTGAACAGCCGCGGCCGGCCGAAGTCGTGCATCCCTTCCAAGGTCAGGCCAGCCTGCTTCCCATAGGCCGCGTAGTCGTAGATCGGATGGTTGGAGGCCAGACGCAGCATCCAGAAGAAACCGAGCCCAAGCTTCAGGTAGAGCCATGTCAGCGGCGCGGTCACGCCGGACGGCGGCGCCATGTCGGCGATCATCAGGCGGCCGCCCGGCTTCACCAGCCCCTTGGCGTAATCCAGCACCAGCGGCATGTCCGTGCGGTTGAAGACGTTGAAGAAATAGTTGCCGCATACCGCATCGTAGGGCTGTTCCGGCTGGTGCTTCAGCGCATCGCCCGCGATCAGTTCCGCCGAAAGATCCTTTTTCGCCAGCCTGCGCCGCAGCCGCTCGATCATCCGCGGCGAAAGGTCGATCGCCGTGACGCTGCACCCCTTCGCGGCCGCCATCACCGCCTCCTCGCCGGAGCCGACGCCGAGGTAAAGCACGCGCTGGCCGGGCTTGAGGTACTTGAATTCCACCTTCTTGGCGCGCCGGATCAAGCCGACGGAGTAGAGATGCGCCAAACCTTCGTAGAAGGAGGCGACGGCATCGTAGTTGCGGCTGCCGACTTCGCGCACCGCGCCTGCCCGTTCGAGAGTTTCCACTATCCGCCGCCCCGTTGCGCGCCGGGTTCCTAGCTGGCAGACCTTCCGCATTCAAGCCGAACGGCTTCCACGATGCCGTGACCGGCGACACGGGTCCGGCTTCGGCAACTGACTTGAAGAGCGGTACGGGGCACCGAGATGAGCAGGTCCGCAAGGGTTGTCGAAACCGAATGCTGTGTAGTCGGCGGCGGCCCGGCAGGTATGATGGCCGGACTTCTGTTCGCGCGCGCGGGCGTGAAGACGGTTGTCGTCGAGAAGCACGCCGATTTCCTGCGCGATTTCCGCGGCGACACGGTCCACCCATCGACCATGACGCTGATGGACGAACTCGGCCTGCTCGCCGAGTTCCTCAAGCGGCCGCATCAGCGCCTCGACCGCCTTCATGCGGACTTCGGCGGGCAGCGCTACGAGATGGTGACGCTGGCCGGCCTGCCCGTCCCCTGCCCCTTCATCGCGCTCATGCCGCAGTGGGACTTCCTCAATTTTCTGGCCGAACACGCGAAGAAGCTGCCGACCTTTACGCTGTTGATGCAGACCGAAGGGGTTGCGCTGCTCCGCTCCGGGGAAAGGATCACCGGCATACGCGCCAGCTCGCCGGACGGTCCTTTGGACATCCGCGCGAAGCTGACGATCGCCGCCGACGGGCGCGGCTCGCATCTGCGCGACGGGGCCGGGCTGCATGTGGAGGACCAGGACGCCTCCATCGACGTGATGTGGTTCCGCATCTCGAAGTCCGAGGATGAACGGGAGGGCGCCTTGTTCCATGCCGGCGCCGACGGCATCCTCGTCACCATCGACCGTCGCGACTACTGGCAATGCGCCTTCGTCATCGCGAAGGGCGGGGCTGACGTCCTCCGCCAGGACGGATTGGAAGCGTTCCGCGCACGGATCGCGGCGATCGTTCCCACGCTTGCGCCGAGAACCGGCGAGATCAAAGACTGGGACCAGGTGAAGCTGCTGACGGTCGCGGTGAACCGTCTGGCGCAATGGCACCTGCCCGGCCTGCTCTTCATCGGCGACGCAGCCCACGCGATGTCGCCGATCGGCGGCGTCGGCATTAACTTGGCGGTGCAGGACGCGGTGGCGGCTGCGAACCTCCTGGCGGCTAAGCTCGCGGCGGGAACGCTGCGCGACGAGGACCTTGCCACGGTCGCCGAGCGACGGCTCTTCCCCGTGAAGGCGACGCAAGCCGTCCAGGTCGCCGCCCAGAACCAGCTCATCTCGCCGATCCTGAAGCAATCCGGCGAAACGCCTTCGATCCCGCTCGCTTTGTGGCTGCCGACGCGGCTGCCCGCGGTGCGCCGCCTGATCGGCCGCGCACTCGGCCTTGGCTTCCGCCCCGAACACATCCGGTCGCCGCAGGCTGTGCAACTCGCCCCGTCCGCCTTGTCAGCGGCGAACCGTTCCGGCTAATGCGCCGGAAACGCGGTTTCAGCCGTGACGTCAGCTTTTCTCCCGAACCGGAGCGTTGATCTCAAGCATGTCGCTGCCCGAAAAAGCCTTCCCGGTCTCTTGGGACCAGTTCCACCGCGATGCGCGCGCGCTCGCCTGGCGGTTGTCCGGTGCCGGCGTGAATTGGCGCGCCATCGTCTGCATCACGCGCGGCGGCCTTGTTCCGGCTGCCATCATCTCGCGGGAACTTGGCGTCCGTCTGATCGATACCGCCTGTGTCGCGTCCTACCACGATTACACCAGCCAGGGCGAAATGGCCGTCATCAAGGAAGTCTCGCCTTCCATCCTCGAAGGCGGCGGCGAGGGCGTGCTGATCGTGGACGACCTGACCGACACGGGCAAGACGGCGGCGATCGTGCGGGCCATGCTGCCCAAGGCGCACTTCGCGACCATCTATGCGAAGCCCAAAGGCCGTCCGCTTGTTGACACATTCGTCACGGAAGTGTCGCAGGATACCTGGATATATTTTCCGTGGGACATGGGCTTCACCTACCAGAAGCCGATCGCCGACGATCACCGGGGCTGACCATCCTAGCCATCCAGCCGCAGGCTTCGCGCCAGCGCGCACGTTTATCGTGATCGTTCAAATTCGGCTGGGCGCATCATACATGAGGGATCCGCAGCGTGCCTCGCGAGGCGCGAGCGGGAGGCAAGGACGGAGAAGTGAAAGGCGAGGATGCGGCAGCGTTGAGCATCGGGAGCGTGACAGGCGCCTTGCGCGAACTGCTCGGCCTGCGCAGGACCTACCAGCAGGTGGCGGCGCTGCCCTGGCGCGCGTCCAAGCGCGGCATCCAGGTCATGCTCGTCACCAGCCGCGACACCGGCCGCTGGGTTCTGCCGAAGGGCTGGCCGGAAGGCGGCGAAGCGCTTTGGGACGCGGCTGCGCGGGAGGCAGGCGAAGAGGCCGGCATCACGGGCACGGTCACGGAAACGGAACTCGGCTGCTACCGCTACAACAAGGCCCGCCGCTCCGGCGCTGACCTTACCTGCGAAGTTGTGGTGTTCCCCCTCAAGGTGCATGTCGTGGCCGACAAGTGGCCTGAGCGCAAGCAGCGCCGCCGCGCATGGTTCTCGCCTGCGGAAGCCGCTTCCAAGGTACAGGAGCCGGAACTCGCCGCATTGATCGCCGAGTTCGATGCGTCCCGATCCGGAGACGCCTGAACCCTAATCTGAAACCTGTCTTGAACCGCTCTTTGCGGGCTGCGACTGAAAACAGATAAATTTCTGTGAGTTTTCCGCCAAAGGGCTTGCGTCCATTTTCCACCGTCTAGCGCGTCGGCAACTTGTGGAATGCTTCCGCTGGGGCCCGTTTATTTCCGGCCTTCTTCATACAAGATATAGTTTCGCGTGGGCGGCGCCTACTAGCGCTTGACGAGTCTGGCAGACTCACCGTTCAATTGGCCAGTGCGAGGAAGTCGCTTGCGGCCTGCCCGAAACATGGACTCCGCTTGGCGGAAGCGGACTCCCGATTTTTTAGGTTCGAAAGCGGTTGGAAACCCTGCTGTGGATAAGCTCGATTTTCGGCCGCTCGACCCGGAACCCCCTGCGCTTCGTATCGTTGCAGACCGCCAGATCGAGTGTCTTGCGACTCTAACTTCACTATATATGGTATGGTGTCGATTTGGGGGTGAGTCGGGCGACGGGAAGAACTGGAGCAAGCGGAAAGTTGCGATATCCCCAGATTTTGGGAGTCCTGTTGAAAGCGTGCGGAACGCTTGGCGCAGGGGAGTTTATGAGCCGGCTGCGGCTGGCGTGAAGAAGGGAATACCGGCAGTCTCACGCGAGTTGCCGGCGGCGAAGGCGGAAGACGCGGCGGCACAGGCTGCGCTTCGGCATACAAGATATAGACGGCCGTGAGTTTCACGGCAGGGTTCAAGGACGGGATCAAGGTTCATGCGTATCGATCGTCATTTCACCAAGGCAGGCCAGAGCCCCTATGCGGAGATTCCGTTCCGCAAGGCGCTTTCCGAGATCAAGAACCCGGACGGCTCGGTCGTCTTCCGCCTCGACGACATCGACGTGCCGCAGCAGTTCTCCCAGGTGGCGGCGGACATCCTCGCCCAGAAATATTTCCGCAAGGCGGGCGTGCCGGCGCGCCTGAAGAAGGTCGAGGAAACGCAAGTTCCCTCCTTCCTCTGGCGCTCCGTCGCCGATGAGAAGGCGCTGGCGGAACTGCCTGAGGGCGAGCGTTTCGGGTCGGAGCGCGATGCGCGGCAGGTGTTCAACCGGCTGGCCGGCACCTGGACCTACTGGGGCTGGAAGGGCAGCTACTTCGACTCCGAGGAAGACGCCCGCACCTTCATGGACGAGTTGGCCTACGGCCTGGCGACCCAGCGCGTGGCGCCGAACAGCCCGCAGTGGTTCAACACCGGCCTGCACTGGGCCTATGGCATCGACGGGCCGGGACAGGGGCACTTCTACGTCGATCCCTTCACGGGCAAGCTGACGGCTTCCAAGTCGGCCTACGAGCACCCGCAGCCGCATGCCTGCTTCATCCAGGGCGTGGCGGACGACCTCGTCAACGAGGGCGGCATCATGGACCTTTGGGTGCGCGAGGCGCGCCTGTTCAAGTACGGCTCCGGCACCGGCTCCAACTTCTCCCGCCTGCGCGGCGAGAACGAGAAGCTTTCGGGCGGCGGCAAGTCTTCCGGGCTGATGTCGTTCCTCAAGATCGGCGACCGCGCGGCCGGCGCCATCAAGTCGGGCGGCACGACGCGGCGCGCGGCGAAGATGGTCGTGGTCGATGCCGACCACCCGGACATCGAGGCCTATATCGACTGGAAGGTGAACGAGGAGCAGAAGGTGGCCGCGCTCGTCACCGGCTCCAAGATCGTCAAGCAGCACCTGGCGGCCATCATGAAGGCCTGCGTCAACTGCGAGGGGCCTGCTGGCGACTGCTATGATCCCCAGAAGAACCCGGCGCTCAAGCGCGCGATCAAGGAGGCCAAGAAGCAGGCGGTTCCGGAGAACTACGTCAAGCGCGTGATCCAGTTCGCACGCCAAGGCTACACCAAGCTCGACTTCGCCACGTACAACACGGATTGGGACTCGGACGCCTACCTCACCGTGTCCGGCCAGAACTCCAACAATTCCGTGTCCTTGAAGGACGACTTTCTTCAGGCGGTTGAAGCCGACGCCGACTGGAACCTGATCCGCCGCACCGACGGCAAGGTGGCCAAGACGCTGAAGGCGCGCGACCTCTGGGAGAAGATCGGCTACGCCGCCTGGGCCTCCGCCGATCCCGGCCTGCACTTCAACACGACCATGAACGACTGGCACACCTGCACGGCGGCCGGCGCCATCCGCGCGTCCAATCCGTGCTCGGAATACATGTTCCTGGACGACACGGCCTGCAACCTCGCCTCGATCAACCTCCTGCCCTACCGCAATGCGGACGGCACGTTCGACATCGCGGCCTACGAGCACACCGTCCGCCTCTGGACGATCGTTCTCGAAATCTCCGTGATGATGGCGCAGTTCCCTTCGAAGGAGATCGCGCGGCTGTCCTACGAGTACCGGACGCTCGGCCTCGGCTTCGCCAATATCGGCGGGCTGCTGATGACCTCCGGCATCCCCTACGACTCCAGGGAAGGCCGCGCCATCTGCGGCGCGCTGACCGCGATCATGACCGGCACGGCCTATGCCACCTCCGCCGAAATGGCGGCGGAGCTTGGGCCGTTCGCGGACTACAAGCGCAACGCCGCCAACATGCTGCGCGTCATGCGCAACCACCACCGCGCCGCGCATGGCGAGGCGGAGGGCTATGAGGCGCTTGCCGTCAGCCCGGTGCCGCTGGTCGCCAAGGACTGCCCGGTGCCCGGCCTGATCGCGCATGCCCGCGCCGCTTGGGACCGCGCGCTGGAGCTTGGCGAAAGCCACGGCTACCGCAACGCGCAGGCCACCGTCATCGCCCCGACCGGCACGATCGGCCTCGTGATGGACTGCGACACGACCGGCATCGAGCCGGACTTCGCGCTGGTGAAGTTCAAGAAGCTGGCCGGCGGCGGCTATTTCAAGATCATCAACGCCGCGGTGCCGGAGGCGTTGCGCACGCTCGGCTATTCCGAGTCCCAGATCGCCGAGATCGACGCCTATGCGGTCGGCCACGGCAACCTGAACCAGGCGCCCGCCGTCAACCCCGGCTCGCTCAAGGCCCGCGGCTTCACCGAGGAGAAGATCGCCGCGCTGAACGGGGCGCTGAAGTCGGCCTTCGACATCAAGTTCGTCTTCAACAAGTGGACGCTCGGCGAGGATTTCTGCCGCGACGTGCTGAAGCTGACCACCGAGCAGCTGAACGACTTTACGTTCGAGATCCTGCCCTTCCTCGGCTTCTCGAAGAAGGACATCGAGGCGGCGAACATCCACGTCTGCGGGGCGATGACCCTCGAGGGAGCACCCTTCCTGAAAAATGAGCACCTCCCGGTGTTCGACTGCGCCAACCCCTGCGGCAAGATCGGCAAGCGCTACCTCAGCGTGGAAAGCCACATCCGCATGATGGCGGCGGCGCAGCCCTTCATCTCCGGCGCGATCTCCAAGACCATCAACATGCCGAACGATGCGACCGTGGAAAACTGCAAGGAGGCCTACCGCCTGTCGTGGAAGCTGGCGCTCAAGGCCAACGCGCTCTACCGCGACGGCTCCAAGCTGTCCCAGCCGCTGAACGCTTCGCTTCTGTCGGATGACGACGAGGACGAGGAGGATGCCGTCGAGGCGCTCCTGGCGCAGCCGGCCGCGGCGCAGGCCGTGCAGGTGACGGAGAAGATCGTCGAGCGCATCGTGGAGCGCATCGTCCACGAGAAGGAGGTGACGCGCGAGCGCGAAAAGCTGCCGAACCGCCGCAAGGGCTACACCCAGAAGGCCATGGTCGGCGGCCACAAGGTGTACCTGCGCACCGGCGAGTTCGACGACGGGCGGCTCGGCGAGATCTTCATCGACATGCACAAGGAGGGCGCCGCCTTCCGCGCGATGATGAACAACTTCGCCATCGCGATCTCGCTTGGGCTTCAGTACGGCGTGCCGCTGGAGGAGTATGTGGAGGCCTTCACCTTCACGAAGTTCGAGCCGGCGGGCATCGTGATGGGCAACGACGCCATCAAGAACGCCACCTCCATCCTGGACTACATCTTCAGGGAATTGGCGGTGTCCTATGCCGGCCGCAACGACCTCGCCCATGTCGATACGTCCGACTTCTCCAACACCTCGCTCGGCCGCGGCATCTCGGAAGGCAAGGCGCAGGCGGTTTCGACCGGCCTCACCCGCGGCGCCACGCTGAAGGTCATCACCGGCCGCGCGGCCGGCGAGCCGAAGGGCAGCATGGTTGGGGGCTCCAATCCCTCTCCCACCCCTGCCCGTGCTTCCGGCATGACCTTCTCCAACATCCGGCCGCTCGGCCAGATGGCGGGCTTGCTGGCGATGAAAAGCGACCCGCAGCCGATCAGCGCCTTCCGCCGCGACTACGAGGAGCGGCAGGCCGGCCTGACGGAGGAAGCCGAGGACGACGAGGTGATGGCGGAAGTCTCCTCCACCCTCTTCACCGACGCGGCCGCTTCAGAGGCGGCAACGGCGAAGGCTGACAAGGCCAAACCGCTATCGCCGACACCGGCCGGGATCGCCACGGAGACGCCGCGGGAGGCGAAGCCCCGCTCGGCAGAGCGCCGCGCGCAGGCGGTGATGCAGGGCTACACGGGGAATGAGTGCCTGGAGTGCCACAACTTTACGATGGTGCGGAACGGGACTTGCGAGAAGTGTGATACGTGTGGAAGCACGAGTGGGTGCAGTTGACCATTAGAAGTTGCCTGCGCCGTTATAAGACGGCGCGGGCCCTATGAGTTAGAGCATGGTTGATGTCCCTAGAAGAACTTGCTTTGTTATCGGCCCAATCGGTGCAAACGGAAGTGAAACCCGTAAGTCAGCCGACTTCCTTCTGAAAGGTATTATTCGGCCTGCGATCGAAGCGTCTCTGCAACTCAAAATCTGGAGAGCTGATGAAGATAATAGCCCTGGGATGATCACAGACAAAGTTATTGCTGACATTTTTCAGAGTGACTTAGTAGTTTCAGATCTTTCTGAGCTGAATCCGAACGCGTTTTATGAGTTAGGCATTCGTCATGCAGCCTCAAAACCGACCATCCATATGGCCACTCAAGGGACAAAGCTCCCGTTCGATAACCTTGGTTATAGGGCAATCCTATTTGATAAGTCAGATTGGGATAGCATTGAGAGTTCTAAGCAACAGCTATATGCGCAGGCAGTTGCTGCTTTGGACGCCACACACAAGGTTTCTAATCCTGTAACACAAGCGCTTAGTGCAGCTGCATTCAGAGCAAGTGCAGAACCACAGGAGCAAGTCACAGCCGAATTAATGTTAAGGGTGTCGAGTTTAGAACAGCAGGTGAAATCAGAGAAGCAAACCTATTTTACCCGACCTGATGCAAATCGTTCTAAACATATGCGAGAAGCTTCAGATATATTTCGAGAAGTAGCATCAATCGCAAGTATCGAAGTGGAAGAGCCATATTTTTATCAAGCGGTGGATGAGATACTAGCAAAATACCCAATTGGCCACATTGAAAATTTGTATGAAAGGGCCGAGTACAACCGGTTAGCAGAGATGCTTACGGCCTTTTATGTTCCTTTTTGAAGATCTGTTTTAACCAAATAGATCGGCATAGCGGGCGTTTGCGCTTGCAGTGCATGGACACCTCCGACAGGCGGTGCGCCCTCACGGCGCCCGTTATTGTTTTCGGAGGTGACTCTGACATCTTCCATTTTGCGGCTCATAGATGAGGTGCGCTGAGTGTTCGAGGTGGACACCTCCGGAAACTGGCGTGTTGGGTTAATTTATGGTTGTCTTGCGGC
>CAXTCF010000007.1:0-61854 GCA_964242945.1 uncultured Rhizobiaceae bacterium
GGCCCGCGCGCCGCGGCCCCCCGCGGCGACCACGTCCTCCACCTCGCGGCGGGCGAGCCGATGGAGCACGCCCTTCAGGCTTTCGCGCGAAAAAGTGTGGCCCGCCCGCTCGAAGGCGCGTTCGAGGATGCGCGCGCCCAGGCCCGCATACTGCTTGCGGATGGCGTTCCTCGTGGCGCGGCGGATGGCGGCGCGCGCCTTTCCTGTCACCACGACCGCCTCCCACGCGGCCGGCGGCACCTGGGCCTTGGAGCGGACGATCTCGACCTCGTCGCCGTTCTGCAACTCGGTCATCAGGGGCATGATGCGGCCGTTGATCTTGGCGCCCACGCAGGTGTCGCCGACATCGGTGTGCACGGCATAGGCGAAGTCGATCGGCGTCGCGCCGCGCGGCAAGGCGATCAGCTTGCCCTTAGGCGTGAAGCAGAACACCTGATCCTGGAACAGTTCCAGCTTGGTGTTGACCAAAAAATCTTCGGCGCTCTCGCCCTCGCCGAGCTGCTCGATCGTCTTGCGCAGCCACCCATAGGCGTTCGTGTCGCGCAACTGGGTCGAGCCGCTGCCGTTCGGCTTTGCCGCCTTGTCCTTGTAGATGGAGTGCGCGGCGACGCCGTATTCCGCTATTGTGTTCATCTCGCCCGTGCGGATCTGAAGCTCGATGCGCTGGTGCGACGGCCCGACGATGGTGGTGTGGATCGAGCGGTAGTCGTTCTGCTTCGGCGTGGAGATGTAGTCCTTGAAGCGGCCCGGCACCATCGACCACGTCGTGTGCACCGCACCCAGCGCCTGGTAACAGTCTTCCACCGCGCCGAGGATGAGGCGGAAACCGAATATGTCGGACAGCTGCTCGAAGGACAGTTCCTTGTCCTCCATCTTGCGGAACACCGACCAGGGGGTTTTCTGCCGGCCCTTGACCTTGGCCTTGAGGCCATGCCGCTCCATCAGGTCGGAAAGCGTGTGCTCGATCTCGCCGATGACGCCGCGGTTTTTCGCAACCACTTCCGCAAGCCGGGCGGTCACGGTGCCGTAGGCCGCGGGGTTGAGATGGCGGAAAGCCAGATCCTCCAGTTCCTCGCGCATGCCCTGCATGCCCATGCGCCCGGCAAGCGGCGCATAGATGTCCATCGTCTCCTCGGCGATGCGCAGGCGCTTGTCCTCGCGCATGGCATCCAGCGTGCGCATGTTGTGCAGCCGGTCGGCGAGCTTGACCAACAGCACGCGCACGTCTTCGGAGATGGCGAGCAGCAGCTTGCGCAGGTTTTCCGCCTGCTCCGCCTTTTTGGAAACGAGATCGAGCCGCTTCAGCTTGGTCAGCCCGTCCACGAGCTTTCCCATATCCGAGCCGAACAACTCGTCGATCTCGGCGCGCGTTGCCGTGGTGTCCTCGATCGTGTCGTGCAGGAGGGCGACCGCGATCGTCGCCTCGTCCAGATGCATGTCGGTCAGGATCGCAGCGACTTCCAGCGGATGCGAGAAGTACGGGTCGCCCGAGGCGCGCTTCTGGTGGCCATGCTTCTGCATGGCATAGACATAGGCCTTGTTGAGCAAGGCCTCGTTGACATCGGGCTTGTAGCGCGCCACGCGCTCCACAAGCTCGTATTGCCGCATCATGAAACGGGGTTCCGCCGAGTTCGAGCGAACGATCGGCAGCCGCGAAAAGCCGACCCTGGATCGAAAAGATAGGACAGAGCCGGGCGGCGCGGAAGGGGCGCCCGGCCCGTCGCGGTCAGAACTCTTCGTTCTTCTCCGGCGGCACCAGCCCTTCGATGCCGGCGAGCAGTTCTTCCTCGGACATCTGGTCGAAAGCGATGTTGTCGTCGAAGACATCCTCGCCGGCGGCAGATGCCGCCGGCGTGCCGGCTGCGGGCAATTCGCTGGCAGGCGCTTCCGGCTCGTCCACCTCGACATGCTTCTGCAGCGAGTGGATCAGGTTTTCCTTGAGATCGTCGGGCGAAAGCATTTCGTCGGCGATCTCGCGCAGCGCCACGACCGGGTTCTTGTCGTTGTCGCGGCCGACCGTGATCGGCGCGCCCTGGCTGATCTGGCGAGCGCGAAACCCCGCGAGCAGCACGAGCTCGAAACGGTTCTCGACCTTGTCGATGCAATCTTCAACGGTTACACGGGCCATGCGGCGCCTCTTTTTTAATGTCTGCAAATTTTTCCGGGAAATCGGTGCTTTCCCTAGTCCGGTCAAGGGCGGAAAGCAAGGGAAAGGGCTGCCTTTGCGCTTCCGCTATCCCGCGGGCTTCGCGGCGGCCGGCGGATCAAATCCGCTTGCAGCCAATTTGTCCCCTTGCCAGCCGCCGCTTCCCCGGAATATCGGCGGAAGGGGGCGCCAAATCCGCCAGCGGCCGAAACCTGCGGGTTCGCCGATGCGTTTCGTGCATAGATATCAAGACTCCACTGCCTTCCAGGGACTTTTGCCGATGTTCGACCCCCGCGAGAAGATCGCGCTGTTCATAGACGGGGCCAACCTCTACGCCACCTCGCGCGCGCTCGGCTTCGACATCGACTACCGCAAGCTTCTGTCCTCGTTCCAGAAGCGCGGCTACCTCCTGCGCGCCTATTACTACACGGCGCTGGTGGAGGATCAGGAGTATTCCTCCATCCGGCCGCTCATCGACTGGCTGGATTACAACGGCTACAAGGTCGTCACCAAGCCGGCCAAAGAGTTCACGGATGCTGCCGGCCGGCGCAAGATCAAGGGCAACATGGATATCGAGCTTGCCATCGATGCCCTGGAGCTTGCCGAAGTGGTCGATCACACCGTCATCTTTTCCGGGGACGGCGACTTCCGCACGCTGGTGGAGGCGCTCCAGCGCCGCGGCCGCAAGGTCAGCGTGGTTTCCACCATCGCTTCGACGCCGCCGATGATCTCGGACGACCTGCGCCGGCAGGCCGACCACTTCATCGACCTGATGTCGCTGAAGGCTGAAGTGGGCCGCGACCCTTCCGAGCGCCCGGTGCGCCGCTTCGAGCCCGTGGAGCCGAGCAGCGGCGACCTGTGATCCGATGCCCGCAGCGGTTGCGGCAGTTTCAGAAAGCCCTGAGCCGGGGCGGGACTGTCCGCTCTGCCCCCGGCTCGTCGCGTTTCGGGAGGAGTGGCGCGCCAAGGAGCCAAGCTGGTTCAACGCTCCTGTGCCGACTTGGGCAAGCTCTGAGGGCGACGATGCGGTCAGGCTTCTGATCGTCGGCCTAGCGCCGGGTTTGCGCGGCGCCAACCGCACCGGGCGCCCGTTCACCGGCGACTATGCCGGCGACCTGCTCTACGACACGCTTTTGCGCTTCGGCTTCGCGCGCGGCGAGTTCAGGGCTGACCCGAACGATTCGCTCCAACTCATTGGAACGGCGATCACAAACGGCGTCCGCTGCGTGCCGCCGGAGAACAAGCCGGTCGGCGCCGAGATCACGACCTGCCGCCGCTTCCTCGTGCCGACCCTGCGGCGCTTTCCGAACCTCGCCGCGGTGGTGACGCTCGGCGGGATCGCCCACCAAACGACGGTGCGCGCGCTCGGCATGCGGGTAGCAGCTTTTCCCTTCAAGCATGGCGTCAGCCAAGAAGCGGGCGCGCTGACGCTGTTTCCGAGCTATCACTGCTCCCGCTACAACACGAACACCGGCGTCCTGACGCCGGAGATGTTCCGGGCGGTGTTCGCGGCAGTCGCCGCGCAGTTGGGGAACGCAGTTATACCGGCGGAATAAAGGGCTGGCTGATCGCCCGAAACACGGGAAGCGCTTCGCAGCGGCGGCAGTGCGCTTCCAGTGCCGGAAGCCCTTCCAGTCGGATCAGGTCCGGATGAGAGTCGCCGGCATGGCGGAGCGCCGCGGCCGCCGCGACGTCCGCATGGCCCAGGCGCTCGCCGAACCAGAACGGCGTATCCCGCGCGGCACGCTCTGTTTCGAGCACGGCGAGCGTACCCGTGATCTGCGAGCGGCAACGATCGACCCAGGCCGGCGACACATGGTCGTGAAAGTGCAGTTCGTAGAAGAGGCTGACGGCCTTGTCGGCGAGACCCGTAGCGAGCGCCGCAATCCTGAGCGCCTGATGCCGCTCCGGTTCGTGCCGCGGAAACATGACCTCGCCCTCCGGCACAAGGCTGTCGAGGTAATCCAAGATGATATGGCTTTCACTCAAAACCGTGCCGTCGTCCAGCACGAGCGTCGGCACCCGCACCAGCGGGTTCAAGGCACGAATCTTCTCGGCGTCCGACACCACCGACCAGGGCCGGTGCTCGAACGGCAGGCGATAGAGCGTCAGCGCGATGCCGACGCGCCGGACGAAGGAGGAGTCGTACTGGCCGATAAGAATCATGGGGAATCCTGCGGAACGAGGCTCGTCCTCCCCAAGCTTCAGGAGGGTTCGCCGGTCAACTCCAGCAAGGCCCGCTGCTCGCCGTTGAAGACGTTGAGATCGACATTGCCGGCGACGCCGTCCACCCGGCCCTTGTTGTGGTATTGCCAGAACGTCCAACCGTTCCCAGCCGGCCGCCGCGCCAGGGAACGCACCCACTCCGGGCGTTTCGGCACCGATCCGCCATAGATATCTCTGGCCTCGCCGATCAGGTACACGATCGCTTGTCTGCCGAACGCGGCCTCGACAGGCGCAAGAAAGGCGGCGAGTTCGGTCTCGAACTCGGCAACCGTCGGCCGGCGCTGGCAGCTTCCGCTGAACTCGATGTCCACTACCGGCGGCAGGGAAGGTTCGGTGCGCGGCACGGCGGCAAGGAAGTTCTTTGCCTGATCGGCGCCCGGCCGGCATAGCGTGAAGAAGTGGTACGCGCCCACCGCGAGTCCTGCAGCCCTGGCTTCCCGGAAATTTTCGGCGAACATGTCATCGACGTAGTCGCCGCCCTCGGTCGCCTTGACGAAGGCGAAGACAACATCATCATCCGCCACGCGCCGCCAGTCGATCTGCCCCTGGTGATGCGATACGTCGATGCCCTTCACGGGGAATTTCCGGCGATCGGGATGAAAGGTCACGAAATACAACGCCCCGGCTCCCGCCAAAACGCATAGGAGCAGCAACGCAGTCGCAGCGAGCCGTCCGGATGCTTGCGCGAGCACGCTTCAGCCCCGCTCTTTGAGCAGCCGCCCCTTTTCGCGCGCCCAGTCCCGCTGCTTTTCGGTTTCGCGCTTGTCGTGCAGCTTCTTGCCGCGGGCGAGGCCGAGCAGCAGCTTGGCGCGGCCGCGGTCGTTGAAGTAGATTTTCAAGGGCACCATGGTCATGCCCTCGCGCTCCACCCCTTGCGCGAAGCGCGCCATCTCTCGCTTGTTGAGCAGCAGCTTGCGGCGCCGGCGCGGCTCGTGGTTGAAGCGGTTGCCCTCCAGATATTCCGGCAGGTAGGAGTTGATCAGCCAGATCTCGCCGCCTTCGGCGGAGGCGTAGGATTCCTGGATGTTCGCCTGGCCCTTGCGCAGCGACTTCACCTCCGTGCCGGTCAGCACCATGCCGGCTTCCAAGGTATCCAGCACCTCATAGCTGAAGCGCGCCTTGCGGTTTTCCGCGGCTACTCTGTTGTTCGGATCGTGCTTCTTCTGGGTCATGACGGGAATATAGGAAGCGGCGCCGCTGACCGCCTCAGTTCATCAGCCCGGCATGCTTCAGCGCGGCGTCGATCTTTTCTTCGGTGGAAGCCTCGACCGTCATCAAAGGCGAGCGCACGACGTTCTCGATTCTGCCGAGGCGCGACAGCGCATACTTCGTGCCGCAGACGCCTGGCTCGATGAACAGCGCCTTGTGCAGCGGCATCAAACGGTCCTGAAGCGCGATCGCCTTGTTTCGCTCGCCGGTCAGGGCCGCCGCCTGAAACTCGGCGCAGAGCCGCGGCGCTACGTTCGACGTCACGGAGATGGCGCCCACGCCGCCATGCGCGTTGAAGCCGAGGGCGGAGGCGTCCTCTCCGGAAAGCTGGATGAAGTCCGGGCCGCAGGTCATGCGCTGCTCCGAAACGCGCTCGATCTTGCCCGTCGCATCCTTGACGCCGCGGATGTTGGCGAAGTCATGCGCCAGACGGCCTATCGTTTCCGGCGTCATGTCGATCACCGAGCGCGCCGGGATGTTGTAGATGATGACCGGCAGCTTCGTGGCTTCGGCGACCGCCGCGAAATGCGCGTAGAGCCCGCGCTGCGTCGGCTTGTTGTAGTAGGGCGTGACGACAAGCACCGCATCCGCGCCAGCCGCTTCCGCGTAGCGCGCGAGGTCCACCGCTTCCGCAGTGTTGTTGGACCCTGCCCCGGCGATCACCGGCACCCGCCCGCCCGCCTGCTCGATGCAGACTTTCACCACGCGGTGGTGTTCGTCATGCGAAAGCGTGGGGGATTCGCCCGTCGTGCCGACCGGCACGAGGCCGCTTGTGCCCTCGGCGATCTGCCAGTCCACAAACGCGCGAAAGGCTTTCTCGTCGAACGCGCCTTCAGGCGTGAACGGCGTCACAAGCGCGGTGATCGAGCCTTGCAGCATGAAACTCTTCTTTCGATGGTGCTGCGGCATTTCAGAATTTCGCGGCGGGATCAAGGTCCCAGACTGCTGGAACCATTAAGCAAGAAAGCGTTTACCGGCGTGCAGGTGCGTTTAGTCAGCCGCGCCCCTTACCCCCGCGACCGTTCTCCGGTTATGAGTAAGGCGATGGAACCGAAGCTGCTCCCCATCGGGATCGCCGCCGCCGCCTTGTGCGGCGCCGCCCTTCTTGTGCCGCTCGGCAGCCGCGCCGGCTCGGTGGAAACGGCATCGCTGACGGCAGGCCGGCCTGTTTTCCCCGTCCCTCCACTGGTCGAAGCAGCGCCCGAACTGCCGAACCCGCAGTTGCAGGACGGTCTCACGGCGTTGCGCAAGGGGCAGATCGGCTTGGCGCTTTCCGCGCGCGACCAGTTGCCGAAACACTCGCTGGATTGGGAGATCCTCACCTGGGCGGTCGCGCTCCACGGCAACCATGTCCCCAGCAGCGAGATCGCGGCTGCGGCAGCGGCCCTGCCCGATTGGCCCGGAGCGCTCACACTGCGCAAAAACAGCGAGCGTGCGCTGTTCGCCGAGAACCCGCCCGCGCAAGCCGTGGTGGATGCGTTCGGCAACACGGAGCCGCTCACCTTCGAAGGCCGGGTGCTGCTGACGCGCGCCTTGCTGGCGCTTGGCAAGGCCGAGGCCGCGCATGGCGTCATCGCGCCGTTCTGGCGCGTCGAGAAGCTGGACGGCAGGCAGGAAGCGCTGATTCTGAAGGAGTTCGGCTCCGCCGTGACCCAGGCGGACCATCGCGTTCGCATGGAGCGGATGCTTTACGAAGACCGCCTTGCCTCGGCGAAGCGCGTGGCGAAGGCGGCGGGGGCTGCGGAGCTTTGCGCCGCGTGGAGCGCGGTTGTTCAGGGTGCGAGGACGGCGCCGAAGCTGCTCGAAGCGGTGCCCAAGGAGCAGCGGGCGGCAGGCTATCTCTTTGCCAAGGCAAGGTGGCTCAGGCGCACCGGCAAGATCGAGGACGCCGCCAAGGCAATGCTTGCGGCGCCCAAAAGCGGCGCGGAGCTGATCGACCCGGACGAGTGGTGGACCGAACGGCGGGCCTTGTCGCGGGAGCTTGTCGATAGCGGCGACATGCAGACGGCTTACCGCATCGCTGCGGATCACGCCGCCGAAAGCCCTGTCGAAGCCGCCGATGCCGAATTCCATGCCGGCTGGTATGCCTTGCGCGGCCTCCACGACCCAAAGACGGCGGCGAAGCATTTCGCGCGGATCGCGGAGATCAGGAACACGCCCATCATGCAGGCGCGCGCCTCCTACTGGCTCGGCCGCGCCGCGGATGCCGGGAGCGGCGGCGACGCCAGGAGCTTCTATTCGCGCGCGGCGCAATACGGCACGACCTTCTACGGCCAGCTTGCCGCCGCAAAGCTCGGCTTGAGCGCGCTTGCCCTGAACGCTCCCGTTCCCTCGGCAGCCGATCAGGCGGCATTCGCACAGCGGGACTCCGTCAAAGCCATAGCCCGCCTGGAGTCGGCCGGCTTTCCCAGCCTTGCCAACGCGCTCTACCGCGACCTCGCGGACGATCTGTCCAGCCCCGGCGAACTGGCCCTGCTGGCAGCGATGGCGGAGAAGCGCGGCAACCACTACCTCGCGCTCAAGATCGGCAAGGCGGCTGCCGGCCGCGGCATGGATGTCGGGGCGCTGACGCATCCCATCGGCGCCATCCCCGACACGGCCGACATCCCAAGCGCTGGCAAGGCGCTGGCTTACGCCGTGGCGCGGCAGGAAAGCGAGTTCAACATGGGCGCCGTGTCTAGCGCCGGCGCGCGCGGTATGCTCCAGCTCCTGCCCGGCACCGCCAAGGAGGCCGCAAGGATGGCGGGGCTTCCCTACTCGTGGCAGCGGCTCACCAGCGATCCCGGCTACAATGCGACGCTGGGCGCGGCCTTCCTGAACGATCAGCTGAGCCGCTTCGACGGCTCCTACGTCCTCACTTTCGCCGGTTACAACGCCGGCCCGCGCAAGGCGCGCGAGTGGGTGGAGCGCTACGGCGACCCGCGTGGGCGCGACATCGACACGGTGGTGGACTGGATCGAGCGTATCCCCTACGCCGAAACGCGCGCCTATGTGCAGCGCGTGATGGAGAACTACCAGGTCTATAAGATGCGCATCTCCGGCGGTTGCAACATCGCCGCCGACCTCGTCCGCGGCCGTTGATTCTCTCCTTTGCGGCCAATGCGCCGCTGCTCCGCGTGCTCTCCCCCCGTGCCTCATTTGAATGGGCCTCATCGGCACGGCATAAAGACCGCAGCCAGGAGGTTGCCGGCCGATGCAGAGCAGGAGTCACTTCTACCAGTCAGCCGACGGGTTGCGGCTTCACATCCGCATTCATGGCGAGCTTGACGGCCGCCGTCTGCCGGTCGTCTGCCTGCCTGGCCTCACGCGAAACGCCCGCGATTTTGAAGGACTAGCGGAATTTCTGATTGACGAAGCGCCCTCACCTCGTCCGGTGGTCGCCTTCGACTATCGCGGCCGCGGCCTGTCGGACTACGATCCTGACTGGCGCAACTACAATCCTGGCGTCGAGACGCAGGATGTCTTAACCGGCCTCGCCACGCTCGGCATCGAGCGGGCGGCGTTCATCGGAACGTCGCGCGGCGGGCTGATCCTGCACCTGCTCGCAAACAAGCACCCTGAGATGCTGGAAGCCCTGGTGCTGAACGATGTCGGCCCGGAACTCGGCCTGAAAGGTTTGGCGCAGATTCGCCAATATCTGCTGAATCGCAAACAGCCAAGCGATTGGCTGGATGCCGTCAGTGTTCAGCAGGCGATCCATGGTCCGGCTTTTCCCGCGCTATCGCAAGCGGCTTGGGAGCGTTTCGCCCGAGCCCTCTATCGCGAGCGCGACGGCAAGCCGGTGCCCGACTTCGATCCGGCCCTGGTGCGGACCCTGGTGGATCTCGATCTGTCGAAACCTTTGCCCCACCTGTGGCCGCAGTTCGAAGCTCTCAAATCCATGCCGCTGCTGGTCATCCGCGGGGAAAACTCTAAGCTGCTCAGTTCGCAGACGGTGGCTGCAATGCACGAAATGCATCCGCTGATTCACAGCATTGCCGTCATAGGGCAAGGGCATGCGCCGCTGCTAGATACAAGAGTTGTAGCAGAAACAATCGATGACTTCTTTACCGAGGCCGTCTCGAAGCGATGACCTCGCGAATATCCCCTTCCCATCGGCCAACATCAGGGGAGCAGACGCGATCCAAGCGCCGACAACAAAAAACCCGGCAGTTTCCCGCCGGGTTTATGCTGGATCATCCTATCGGATGATTAGAAGTCACGCTGGAAGCGAAGGACGAAACCAACGGCGTCATCATCACCATCGGCGTCGCCGTCGTCACCGCTCAGGTTGATTGTGTCAAAGTCGTCATCAAAGTTGGTGACATAGTTGATTTCGGGCTGGATCGACAGGCCCGGAACCGGCTGGAAGTTCAAGTTCACGACGGCGGCGAAGTCTTCAGCCTGATCGTAGGACACCTGGCCGTTCAATGTCAGCTTCGGCGAGAAGACATAGGAGGCGCCAGCCCAAACGGCGTAGCCGTCGTCATCGTCGTCATTGTCGTTGTCGCCGTTCCACCCACCGTAAAAGTTCGTGCCGTCGCTGACATTGCCCTGATGCGTCTCGATGTCACCATCGTCGGTTTTGTAGCCGGCCATCACGAAGCCATAGAAGGTCTCGCTCGGCTTGATGTCCACGCGAACCTTGCCGGCAACTTCTTCGTTGTTGGCGTCGTAGCCGACAACGCCTGCGATGCCGAACAGGCCGCCGTCATACTTCAGGCCGCCGACGACATGCGGGATGTAGGAGAACAGCTCGTCCGTATCGGCGCCTTCTTCCACCGAGATGATGCCGGAGAAGCCGCCGCCGAAATCGGCTTCATATTGGGCGAAGTTCGTGTCGAAGGGGCCGTACGAGATGATGTCGTCGGAGATCACGTTGCCGGCGTAGCCGGGGAACACGGTGAATGCAGACTCGCCCTTACCGACGCGGAAGCCTGCCAGTTCGATCCAGGCGAAGTTCAGCGACACGCCGGTGTCATCGACGTCGAACGTGTCGCTCGTGCCCTCGCCAGGAACCAGCTGGTCGAACTGGCCATCGCCATCGGTGTCGACGGGAATGGAGTTCGGGCTGGTCGAGAAGTTGCCTGCGCCGTTGCCGCCGTTGGCGTAGTTGAAGCGGGTTTCGGTATAGGTGCGCAGAGTGCCGAATTCGGTCTCATTGCGCACATCCGTCCGGAGCGTGAAGCGGGTCAGGACGTTGTAGGTGTCTTCCTGGCCGCTGGCGTAAAACGAGTTGTCGAGGAAATCACCGCCGGCAACGTCGAAGCGGATGTAGCCGCCGATCTTCAAGCAGGTCTCGGTGCCGGGGATGTAGAAGAAGCCGGTGCCGTACATGTCGCAGACGCGGACGTATTCGACAGGCTCCGGCTCGGCAGCGACGACCGCATCGGCAGCGCGGGCGCCGGAAACTGCGACCAGGGCCGCAGCGGAGCCGAGAAGAAGGCTCTTGATGTTCATTTTCTGACCTCCAGTCAAAAGTTTCAAAGTGGGTCTGGGCTTTTTGCTGAAGGACAGCGTTTCCGTGTCCCCATCCCCTTTTCGAAGAAATCGCTTCGGCCGCGCCCTCTTCGTGATCGAGTCATACCAGCGGGCGTCCGCCGTTCAACAGCGAACAGGCTTCCGCCGCCGGCCCAAGCCCGTCTTGCCCCAAGCTTGTTGCACAAAAGCCACTTTTCCGCGGCGCGCTTAGCGCCTCATTAACCAACGAGGCCGGTTGAGCCTCTCCCCGCGAGCCGCTTTGCGTCCCGCTCGGCGTAGAACCCGGACTTGGGGAGTCATCCTCCAGCAGAAGGCACACCCTCCGCCAGCCCGGCACCGTCACCTTCCCCGCAGCGCCGCCGCGAACCGCAGTCCCGCATGGAAGAAGCGGGGCGGAGGATAGAACAGGCCGAAAGGGTGTGGATCAACTTTCCCGTTTTCCGCATGCCCAACGGGAGGCTATAGAGCACCCACGCGGCGTTGGGCGCGAAAGTGACGGCGCGTTGATGCACGGGCCAGACGTCTTGCGCCAGCTGCGGCCGAGTCGCGTTTTTGCGCTTGCCTCGCCGGGCCTCTGACGGTAGGGCTTCGGGCGGTTCGGAGCGTAGCGCAGCCCGGTAGCGCACTTGACTGGGGGTCAAGGGGTCGTGGGTTCGAATCCCGCCGCTCCGACCATTCTTCTTCCCGGCAAATATTTTTATCGCTCCTTGGCACCCGGCCCATCCGGCGGGTCGAGTCGCCGCGCGATCAGGTTCGACGTTCGCCGGTTCTCAGCGCGCCGCCTGCGCCTGCCTTCGCTCGGTCACTGCCAGCAGCCCGCGTTGGAGCAGGATGAAGCCGAAGAGCAGGATGCCGATCACGATCTTGGTCCACCAGGACGAGAGCGAGCCGTCAAAGGTGATGTAGGTCTGGATCAGGCCCTGAATCAGCACGCCGATGAGCGTGCCGGCCACGAAGCCGGAGCCGCCCGTCAGCAGCGTGCCGCCGATCACCACGGCGGCGATGGTGTCGAGTTCGACGCCGACCGCCGCCAGCGAGTAGCCGGCCGAGGTGTAGAGCGAGAAGACGATGCCGGCGATGCCGGCGCAAAGGCTGGACAGCGTGTAGATCAGGATCGTGGTGCGCGCGATCGGCACGCCCATCAGTTCCGCCGACTGGCGATTGCCGCCCAATGCATAGACGTTGCGGCCGAAGCGCGTCTTGTGGGCGATCAGCATGCCCACGGCAAACACCGCCAGCATGATCATCGCGATCAGCGTCAAGCGGCCCTTGCCGGGCAGGCGGATCACGAAGTCGTTGAGCTGCGCATAGATCGGATGGTTGATCGGCACCGATTCGGTGGTGATGACCGAACTCGCGCCCCGCGCCAAGAACATGCCGGCCAGCGTGATGATGAAAGCCGGGATGTCGAAGTAGTGGATCAGCGCGCCCATCGCCGCGCCGAACAGGGCGGAGATGAGCAGGGCCAGCGCGAAGGCGAGGTAGGGGTGGATGCCGAGCCGCTCTATGGCGACCGCGAGGAACACGCCGACAAACGCGATCACCGCGCCGACCGAGAGGTCGATGCCGCCGGAGATGATCACGAAGGTCATGCCGACCGCGACGATGCCGATGAAAGCGTTGTCGGTGAGCAGATTGCCCAGCACGCGCGTCGAGGCGATGTTCGGGAACTGCGCCGCGCAAAGCGCATAGGCCAGGAGGAAGATGACGACCGTCGCCGCCAGGGGCAGGATGCGCGCGTTCACCGTTTTCCTCCGCCGCTCCCGCGGGCGAACATCACCCCGAAGAAGGACTGCACGGCCGGCGTCTGCACGAGCAGCACGACAAGCACCACCACGGCCCGGACGATCAGGTTGAACTCCGGCTGGAAGCCGGACAGGAGGATGCCGGTGTTCATCGCCTGGATGATCAGCGCGCCGAGCACGCTGCGTCCCAAGCTGAAGCGCCCGCCGAGCAGCGAGCCGCCGCCGAGCACCACGGCCAGGATTGCGTCCAGCTCCAGCCAGAGGCCGGCATTGTTGGCGTCGGCACCGCGGATGTCGCCCGCCACGATCAGCCCGGCAATGGCCGCGCAAAGCCCGGAAACCATGTATGCGGCCACCGTCACCAGCCGGGTTTCCACGCCGGCATAGTGGCTGGAGCGGGCATTGGCGCCGGTCGCTTCCAGGAAGAGGCCCAGCGCCGTGCCGCGCACGGCTAGCGCCGTGAGCGCCAGTACAACAAGCGTGATGACGACCGGCAGCGGCAGGGTGAGAAACGTGCCGGCCGACAGGTTGATGAGGCCGGGATCTTCGAAGGTGACGATCTGGCCGTCGGTGATCAGCTGCGCGATGCCGCGGCCCGCCACCATCAGGATCAGCGTGGCGACGATCGGCTGGATGCGCAGAACCGCGACGAGCAGACCGTTCCACAACCCGCAGAGCAGCCCGGCGCCAAGCCCTGCCGCGACGCAGAACCACGTGCCGTGCCCCTCGTTGACCAGTGTCGCAGCGGTCGCGGCGACGATCGCCATGATCGCGCCGACGGAGAGATCGACGCCGCGCGAGGCGATCACCAGGCTCATGCCGATCGACAGCAGCGCGATCGGCGCCACGCGGTAGAACACGTCCACGATCGAGCCGAACAGGCGGCCGTCCTGCAGGCGGACGGAAAAGAAGCTCGGCGACACCAGCCAGCAGGCCAGGAATATCAACGCCAGGGCGATCAGCTGCGGCAGGCTCGCCTTCCAAGAGCCGCCGGCGCGGCGCGGCGCAGAAACCGTGTTGCGTGCCGGATCGCTGCCGCTCGTTCTCGACAGGCCGGGCGTCGGCGCGCTGACGGAGGGCTCGCCCACGCTCAAGCCTCGGCCGCGATGGTCTGGATGATGTTGTCCACGCCGATCGCCTCACCCGCCAGTTCGCCGACATGGCGGCGGTCGCGTAAGATCCGGATGCGATCGGAATAGGCGGTGATCTCTTCGAGTTCCGAGGAGATCACAAGCAGCGCCATGCCGCCTTTGCAGAGTTCCTCGATCAGCCGGATGATCTCGGCATGCGCGCCGATGTCGATGCCGCGCGTCGGCTCGTCCAAGATGAGGAACTCCGGTCCGGTGGCCAGCCAGCGCGCGAGCAGCGCCTTCTGTTGGTTGCCGCCGGAAAGCAGGCGGATCGGCATCTCGGCGTCGCGCGTGCGGATGTCCAGGCGGCGGATGAACTCTTCCGCTAAGCGGTTCTGTTCGCTGCGCGACAGCGGCTTGAGCCAGCCGCGGCTCGCCTGAAGCGCTAAAATGATGTTCTCGCGCAACGAGAGGTCGCCGACGATGCCTTCCGTTTTGCGCTCTTCCGGGCAGAAGCCGAACTTCAGCGCAATGGCGTCGCGGGGATTGGCAAGCCGCACCGTGCGCCCGTCGAGTTTCGCTTCGCCGCTGTCGGCCTTCTCGATGCCGAACACCAGTTTCGCCGTTTCCGTGCGGCCGGAGCCGAGCAAGCCCGCGACGCCCACCACCTCCCCGCGCCCGATGTCGAGGTCGAAGGGCTGCACCTGTCCCCGCCGGCCGTAGTTGCGGAAGCTCAGGAAGGGCTGCACCGTCTTGTCCGCCCCGCCGCGCCGCTCATGCGTGGCTTCCGCGAGTTCCCGGCCCAGCATCATGCTGACGAGAGCAAGACGCGGCAGGTCGGCCTTGGCCCGTGTGCCGATCAGCCGGCCGTTGCGCAGCACCGTCATGCGATCCGCCAGCGCATAGACCTGATCGAGGAAGTGGGTGACGAAGACGATCCCGATGCCGCGCTTCTTCAAGCCGCGTACCGTCTCGAACAGGTGCTCGACCTCGCTGGCGTCCAGGCTGGCGGTCGGCTCGTCCAGGATGAGAACGCGCGCGGAAAAATCCACGGCGCGGGCGATCGCCACCAACTGCTGCACCGCGACGGAGAAATCGCCGAGCGAGCGGTTGACGTCGATATAAAGACCGTAGTCCCGCATCAGCCCCCTGGCGCGGCGCACTGTTGTCGTGTTGTCGATCATGCCGAAGCGGCGGGGCTGGCGGCCCATGAACAGGTTTTCGGCCACCGAAAGGTTCGGCAGCAGGTTGACTTCCTGATAGACCGTGCCGAGCCCAAGCGCGAGCGCGTCTGCCGGGTTCTCGGGATCGACTTCCCGCCCCTCGACGAGGATCGTTCCGCCGTCGCGCCGGAGCACGCCGGTGACGATCTTGATCAGGGTGGACTTGCCCGCTCCGTTCTCGCCGAGCAGCGCATGCACCTCGCCGGCGCGCAGGTCGAAGTCCACGCCTTCCAGCGCCCGCACGCCGGGAAACGTTTTGGTCAGTCCGCGAATGGAAAGGAGGCTGGAACGCTCCGCGGCGGCACTTTGCACCCCGGAAACGCTATCCTGCGACATGAGCAAACCACCTGGAACCGGGCACAGCCGATGGAAAGAGCTGCAATGGGCAAAAGCCGGCGCGGAAGCGCCGGCTTTGCCATGCTTCTCAGGTCCTCAATAGCCGAGGTTCTTCTTCATGTCATATTCCGCCTGCGCCGTGTCGGGCAGGAGGAGCTTGGACTCGGTCTGGATGAACTTCGGCGGCATCGTGCCGTCCTTCTTGTAGGCGGCGAGTGCGTCGAAGGCGGGGCCGGCCATGTTCGGCGTCAGTTCGACGGTCGCGTTCGACTCGCCGGCGATCTGCGCCTTAAAAATGTCCGGCACGCCGTCGATCGAGACGACCTTGATGTCGCTGCCCGGCTTCAGGCCGGCGTCCTTGATGGCCTGGATGGCGCCCACCGCCATGTCGTCGTTGTGGGCATAGACCGCGCAGATGTTCTTGCCGCCGTCCTCGGCCTTGATGAAGCTTTCCATCACTTCCTTGCCCTTGGCGCGGACGAAGTCCCCGGTCTGGGAGCGGATGATCTTGATGTTATCGTGGCCGGCAATGGCGTCTTCAAAACCCTTCTTGCGGTTGATGGCCGGCGAGGAGCCGACGGTGCCCTGAAGCTCGACCACGTTGCACGTCTTGTCTCCGACTTCCTTGACCAGGAAATCGCCGGCCACCTTGCCTTCATGCACCGTGTCGGAGCCGACCGCCGTGAGGTAAAGGCTCTGGTCCTTGGTGTCGATCGTGCGGTCGAGCAGGACCACCGGGATCTCGGCGTCCCTGGCTTCCTTCAGCACCGAGTCCCAGCCGGTGGCGACCACGGGCGCGACCAGGATCGCATCGACGCCCTGAGCGATGAAGGAGCGGATGGCCTTGATCTGGTTTTCCTGCTTCTGCTGCGCGTCGGAGAATTTCAGATCGACGCCGCGCTTTTCGGCTTCCTGCTTGGTCACCGTGGTTTCGGCCGCGCGCCAGCCGGATTCCGAGCCGATCTGCGAGAAGCCGACGGTCATATCGGCCGCAGCGGCTGCCGTCAGCGACAGCGCAAGGGCAGCCGTCGAGAGCACAAGATGTTTCAACATGGGGTTCCTCCTTCCCGTGAACGTCGTCTCCACACCGACGTGTGTTCAAAAACACCGCGGTTTCGTAGCATGGGGCTTGGGAGAGTAGAAGTATGATTTATTGGATTAAGTAGGATTTATTCGGTTGACCCGCGCCGCGCTCGGTGAGTCGTTCGGGCCGATCTTCGACGAAGCACCGCTTGCGCAACCACGCACCGTCTGCGGCGTTGCGCGGGATGACCGAGGACAAGCCCCTTCCCGCCCCGTTGCGCCTTTCCTTCGGCGGCAGGGACCATGCTGTGACGACCGTTCGCGAGGCCTACGACCTGCTTACGGCACATTGGCCGGAGGATGTGCGGGGCTCCCGCTATGACGAAGCAACGGGCGCCTGCCTGAAGGTCCTCGACGGCCACCGCTCGGCGGTTGATGCGACCGTAGCTCTGCGCGCGGCGGCAGCAGAGGCCGGCATCGCCGTGCAGGAAGAAGGCTGACCGTCAGCGAAGACGGTTGGTTGTCAACCGTCTTCGGGCCGATCTTCTTCGAACTGTCGGCAGCCGGGCAGAGGGCGAAGCCAGGTTTCGCGCCGCTTGATCCAAAGCTCGTAGCTGGGCGACAGGTCGGTCGGCGCCTCGTCCAGGGAGCCGAAACGGACCTCGGCCTCATCCTCCCGGAGGCCGAACACGCGCCCGCCACAGCTTGTGCAAAAGGACCGACCCGCGAAAGTTTGCGTTTCGCCTTCGGAGGAGAAGGCAGCGCGCGGCCAGATGGCGAAACTTGCGAAGACGGAGCCGCTTTCCTTGCGGCAGTCCTTGCAGTGACAGAGACCAACGCGCAGCGGTGCGCCTTGGACCTGAAAACGAACCGCCCCGCACAAGCATCCGCCTTCACGGACCGCGCCGGCCATCAGCGGACCTGATCCAGGAGGCGCTTGCATTCCAGCAGGTCGAACAGCGCTTCCTGAAGGAGGGCGCGGTTGTCGCGGGAAAGCTTGCCGCCTTCGCCACCGGGGGCATCCTCCTCGCCCCGTCCGCCGAGCCCCAGAAAGCGCCGGCTCGGCTTCACCTTGGCTTTGCCGACGAGCATATCGTCTTCGGCCGAGCGCTCCGGCGTCGCGGCTGCGTCCTCCGGTTCGTCCGCGGGCCGGCGCTGGGCGATCGCTTCCACGGCCGCGACGTCGCCGTTGCCGACCGCCACGATGAAGCCGTTGCCGTTGTCGCGCAGCAGGCGCTGCACCCCCTTGATCGTGTAGCCCTGGTCGTAGAGCATGTGGCGGATGCCCTTGATCAGTTCAACGTCCTGCGGGCGGTAGTAGCGCCGGCCGCCGCCGCGCTTCATCGGCTTGATCTGGGTGAAGCGTGTTTCCCAGAAGCGCAGCACGTGCTGCGGCAGGTCGAGATCGTCCGCGACCTCGCTGATGGTGCGGAAAGCGTCAGGGCTCTTGTCCATGATCTCCCGTTCCCGCCGCCGTTGATTCGCGCTTCACTTCAGCGGTTTGCGCCGTCCCATTCAAGAGAATGTTCAGCGAACGCGGCGTCCGGAGGCTGTAATATCTACTTCGCCGCCTTGTTCCGCGTCGCACGGTGCGCCTTCAGGATGCGGCTCTTCAGCACGTTGGAGGCCTTGAAGGTCATTACCCGGCGCGGGCTGATCGGCACTTCCTCGCCCGTCTTGGGATTACGGCCGACACGCTCGTTCTTGTTGCGGACGTGGAAGGTCGCAAACGACGACAGCTTCACCGTTTCCCCCCGCACGATGGCCTCGCAGATCTCGGCCAGGACGCTTTCCACGAGTTCGGCCGATTCGGTGCGGGAAAGGCCGACCTTGCGATAGACAGCCTCCGCGAGATCCGCGCGCGTCAGGGTTTTCGAGCTCATTGTCCCCTCTCGGCCTGAGTCTGCCGGCGGTCGAAAACGCCAGCAAAGCCGGGAGGTTAGGTTCCGATCACGCGGAAATCAAGGAGTGGTTACCAGCGCAACAGCACGGCGCCCCAGGTGAAGCCGCCGCCCATGGCTTCCAGAAGCACCAGATCGCCCTTTTTCACCCGCCCATCCGCAACAGCCGAGCCGAGCGCCAGCGGCACGGAAGCGGCCGACGTGTTGCCGTGCAGGTTGACGGTGATCACCACCTTGTCCTCGGCGATGCCGAGCTTTTTCGCCGAAGCGTCGATGATGCGCTTGTTGGCCTGGTGCGGCACGAACCAGTCGATGTCGTCGGCGGAGAGGCCGGTCTGGGCGAAGACGTTCTCGATCACGTCGGTGATCATGCCCACCGCGTGCTTGAACACCTCGCGGCCCTCCATGCGCAGCTTGCCGACCGTGCCGGTGGTGGAAGGTCCGCCATCGACATAGAGTTTTTCGCGGTGAGAACCGTCCGAGCGCAGGCTGGAAGCGAGGACGCCGCGGTCGGCCACGGTGCCTTCGCCTTCCGCGGCTTCCAGCAGGATCGCGCCGGCTCCATCGCCGAACAGCACGGCGGTCGTGCGGTCGCTCCAGTCGATGATGCGGGAGAATGTCTCGGCGCCGATCACCAGAACGCGCTTGGCCAGCCCGCCGCGGATGTAGAGGTCGCCGGTCACGACGGCATAGACGAAGCCTGAGCACACCGCCTGCATGTCGAAGGCGAAGCCGTTGACCATGCCGAGCCGCTGCTGGATTTCCACGGCGCTCGCGGGAAAGGTGTTGTTCGGGGTGGAGGTGGCGAGCACGATCAGGTCCACGTCCGACGGCGTCACTCCGGCGTGGGCGAGCGCTGCCCTCGCGGCCGCCTCGCCCAACGAGGCCGTGGTTTCGCCCTCCCCGGCGATGTAGCGCTGCCGGATTCCCGTGCGCTGGGCGATCCACTCGTCCGAAGTTTCCATGACGCCTTCAAAGTCGGCGTTCTTCATCACGCGCTGCGGCAAGGCGGTTCCGATGCCGCGCACGATCGATCGAATCATCAGGACCTCTATTCTTCGGCGGGGGAGCCGTCGGCGCCGTTGTCCTCGGCACCCGCGCCTTCCGTGCGCGCGAGCGGCCCACGGATGTGCCTGGCATGGAACAGGTCGAGGTCGGCCTCGATCCGGTCGAGCAGGCGGTTGCGCACCATGTCATAGGCCAAATCGACGGCCGCTGCAAAACCTTCCGCATCCGTGCCGCCGTGGCTCTTCACGACGATGCCGTTCAGGCCGAGAAAGATGCCGCCATTGGCCCGGCGCACGTCCATCTTCTCGCGCAGCCGGGCGAAAGCCCCTTTCGCAAGCCAGGCGCCGAGCTTGGCCGCCCAGGTCCGCGTCAGCGCCTCGCGCAGGTAGAAGGCGACCTGCCGCGCCGTGCCTTCCGCCGTCTTGAGCGCGATGTTGCCGGCAAAGCCCTCGGTGACGACCACATCCACCGTGCCGCGTCCGATGTCGTCGCCTTCCACGAAGCCGTGGTAGCGCATGGAAGCGAGGTCCGCCTCGCGCAGCATGCGCCCGGCATCCTTGACGTCTTCCTGGCCCTTGATCTCCTCGACGCCGACATTGAGCAGGCCGATGCTCGGCCGCTCCAAGGCAAACAGCGCACGCGCCATCGCCGTGCCGAGGATGGCGAAGTCAACGAGCTGGTGGGCATCCGCTCCGATGGTCGCGCCGACGTCGAGCACGACGCTCTCGCCGCGGATCGTCGGCCAGAGCGCGGCGATCGCCGGGCGCTCGATGTTCGCCATGGTGCGCAGGCAGAACTTCGACATCGCCATCAGCGCGCCGGTGTTGCCGGCGGAAACGCAGGCCTCCGCTCGGGCCCCCTTCACCGCCTCGATGGCCTGCCACATGGAGGACGTCTTGCGCCCGTGCCGCAGCGCCTGGCTGGGCTTCTCGTCCATGCCGATCGCCACCTCGGCGTGGGAAAAGGTGCTGCGGGCGCCGAGCTGCCGGTGCTTCTCCAGTTCCGGCCGCACGACGGCTTCCTGGCCGAACAAGAGGAAATGCACATCGCTGCGCCGTTCCGCCACCTTTGCCAAAGCGGGCAGGACGACAGCGGGCCCGTGATCGCCGCCCATGGCATCGATGGAGATCGTGATCAAGCCGTCAGCATCTCAGTCTGCGCCCGACCCTCTAGCCGAGCCGCGGGAAAATAGCCATTTTCCCAACCGGCACAACAAACATCCCATCGGTGGAAGGGCCGCTTCAGGTCTTTTGGGCGATGCCGCGCAGCTTCTGTTGCCACTCGGCCACGTTTTCCTCGGCCGTGCCGCCGGCGGCGGGAAGTTCCACGCCGGACTTGCGGGGATAGGGGTCGAGCGCCAAGCCGAAGAACTCTTCCGCCAGCGCGCCGACATCCAGCGTGTCGCCGCTGAACGTTTCCGGGCTGTCCGGGCCATCGGGATCCAGGAGGATTTCACCCCCGTCTTCAAAACCGAGCCGGCCAAGCTTCGAGTCTTCGGGCAGGAATACGGCTTCAATCGGTTCATCGATGGCGGCCGGCAACGGGTCGAGCGTCACGATGCACGCCTGCACGATCGCAGCGCTCACCCGCCCGGACACGCGCACGCCGCGGCGTTTCCAGGGGTCGACCTGAAGCTCGGCATGAAAGGTCTCGACACTGAGAAGCCCGTGCTCCTGCGCCAGCAAGCGACGCTGCTTCTCGTCCGCCTCGATCACGACCGGCATTCCCAGCTTGGGCAGCCGCGCGACATGAACGGCAAAGGAGACAGGGCTGGACGACGGATGCTGGTCCTTCATGGCACTGTCTCCGGGAAAGCCGGCTGCGGGAATCCGATTCGCCCCTGCACGAGAGCGCCGAGTTCCTGTTCGTGAAGCGAGCGGCGGACGGCAATGGCATAATGCGCCATGCGGTCGGCTGCGGAATCGCGCACAGCGCCCGGACGCACGTTGCGCACCAGCGCGTCCGCGAGGGCGGCTGCATCCTCCGCTTCGAGGGCGCGGCTATAAGAATGCGTGCGGCCGTAAAACATGCGCGCGAGCTTCTTCATGCGCTTGGGTATGCCGAGGTCGCCGATCCCAAGCTCCCGGAGCGAATTCTCCACATCGGCGAAGAACAGGTCGGTCAGATCCTGCGCCACGGCGCGCGCCGGATCGGGCTGGTCCTGAAGGCGCTGGAGGACGAGAAAGGCGTGCAGCGCCAGCATCTCGAAGCGGCCAAGCGGCGTATCAGGGGCGGCGCATTCGGTGTACAGGGCGGGGTGACGGGCAGCCGCCACGATTTTCTCATAAATTGCGGCAATAATCGCCTGATTGGACTGCCGCTCGCGGCCGAAAAGGCGCTTGAACATCGGGAATCATCCGGTTGGCGCCCTATCCGGCTCCTGTTGCCTAGACCGGCAAGCTGGTCTAACCGCAGCGGCGGCATCGCAGGGAACAAGGGCCTGGGGCGGTCCCATTTATTGGTGGGGAAATCGGTTTTCAAGATGGTGAAGCGTGTTCAAGCGGCTTGCGCCGGCGCGGTCCTCGTGGCGGCATGCGGTGCGCTCGCCGGATGCAATTCTGCGATGATGGGCGATCTTACGCCCGGCGAAACCATAACGCAGGGCTATGTGATCGATCAGCAGCAGATCGATTCGGTGCCGGTGGGCTCCTCGCGCGAGCAGGTGGTGCTGGCGCTGGGCACCCCGTCCACGACGGCGACCTTCGACAACGAAGTGTTCTACTACATCTCGCAGACGCGCCGCCGCAGCGTCGCCTTCATGAACACGCATGTGGTGGACCAGCGCGTGCTGGCCGTTTATTTCGGCGGCGACAACCGCGTAACGGACATCGCGAATTACGGCTTGAAGGACGGCCGGGTCTTCGACTTCATCTCGCGCACGACGCCGACCGGCGGGCGGGACGAGAACTTCATCGCACGTATGCTCCAAGGGGCCGGCACGGTGGCCGGCCTGCCGGGTCAGCCCGGCAAATAGGTCCAGAGGGCCTTCCCAGCTCAACAAAAAACCCGCGGAGCGATCCGCGGGTTTTTCTATCTGCGTTGAACGCTCAGGTCAGTGCGCGAGCACCGCCAGCAGCAGGAGCGCCACGATGTTGGTGATCTTGATCGCCGGGTTCACGGCGGGACCGGCGGTGTCCTTGTAGGGATCGCCGACCGTGTCGCCCGTCACCGACGCCTTGTGCGCCTCGGAACCCTTGAGGTGACGGGTGCCGTCCTTGTCCACGAAGCCGTCCTCAAAGCTCTTCTTGGCATTGTCCCAGGCGCCGCCGCCCGACGTCATGGAGATGGCAACGAACAGGCCGTTGATGATGACGCCGAGCAGCGAAGCGCCGAGCGCGGCGAAGGCGTTCGCCTTGGAACCTGAGATGAGGAGAACGCTGAAATAGACGAAGAGCGGTGCCAGGACGGGAAGCAGGGAGGGAATGATCATCTCCCGGATGGCTGCCCGCGTCAGGATGTCCACAGCCCGCGCGTAGTCCGGTCGCGACGTGCCCTGCATGATGCCGGGGTTCTCGCGGAACTGGCGGCGCACCTCTTCCACGATCGAACCGGCTGCCTTGCCGACAGCCGTCATCGCGATGCCGCCGAAGAGGTAGGGGATCAGGCCGCCGAAGATCAGCCCGGCCACCACATACGGGTTCGACAGGTCGAAGGAGACGGTGCCCATGTCGGCGAAGTACGGGTACTGCGCGCCGTTCGCCGCGAAGTACTGGAGGTCGTTGGAGTAGGCGGCAAACAGCACCAGCGCGCCCAGGCCCGCGGAGCCGATGGCATAGCCCTTGGTCACGGCCTTGGTGGTGTTGCCCACCGCGTCCAGCGCGTCGGTGGAGTGGCGCACTTCCTTGGGCAGGCCGGACATCTCGGCGATGCCGCCGGCATTGTCCGTCACCGGGCCGAACGCGTCGAGCGCCACGATCATGCCGGCGAGGCCGAGCATGGTCGTCACCGCGATGGCCGTGCCGTAGAGGCCGGCCAGCTGGAACGTGGCGATGATGCCGCCGACGATCACCAGCGCCGGCAGCGCCGTCGATTCCAGCGAAACGGCGAGGCCCTGGATGACGTTGGTGCCGTGGCCGGTCACGGAAGCCTGGGCGATGGAGTTCACCGGGCGCTTGTTGGTGCCGGTGTAGTACTCCGTGATCACCACGATGAGACCTGTGACGAGGAGCCCGACGAGGCCGCAGATGAAGAGGTTCAGCCCGGTGATCGCGGTGCCGGCCACCGTGCCGATCGTGCCCCAGCCGACGGTCAGCGAGGTCGCGGCGCCGAGGCCGACGACCGACAGGATGCCGGTGACGATCAAGCCTTTGTAGAGCGCGCCCATGATCGAGCCGTTGGCGCCGAGCTTGACGAAGAAGGTGCCGACGATCGAGGTCAGGATGCAGGCGCCGCAGATCGCAAGCGGGTAGAGCATGACGTTGCCGAGCGCGGCGGTGGCGCCGAAGAAGATCGAGCCGAGCACCATCGTCGCGACGACCGTCACCGCATAGGTCTCGAAGAGGTCCGCCGCCATGCCCGCGCAGTCGCCGACATTGTCGCCGACATTGTCCGCGATGGTGGCCGGGTTGCGCGGATCGTCCTCCGGGATGCCGGCTTCCACCTTGCCGACGAGGTCGCCGCCGACATCCGCGCCCTTGGTGAAGATGCCGCCGCCCAGACGGGCGAAGATGGAAATCAGGGATGCGCCGAAGCCGAGCGAAACAAGCGCGTCGATCACCGTGCGGTCGTTCGGCGCGAGGTTCATCCCATCGATCAGCACGAGGTAATAGACCGAAACGCCGAGCAGCGCGAGGCCGGCCACCAGCATGCCGGTGATGGCGCCGGACTTGAAGGCGATGTCGAGGCCGGCGGCAAGGCTGTTGGAAGCCGCCTGCGCGGTGCGCACATTGGCGCGGACGGACACATGCATGCCGATGAAGCCGGCAGCGCCGGAAAGCACGGCGCCCACGAGGAAGCCGATCGCGGCCGCACCCGACAGCAGCCACCACGCCAGCGCGAACACCACGACGCCGACGATGGCGATGGTGGTGTATTGCCGGGCGAGATAGGCCTGCGCACCCTCGCGGATGGCGGCGGAGATTTCCTGCATGCGCGCGTTGCCCTGGTCGGCGGCAAGCACGGACTGCGTCGCCCACACCGCATACAGGATTGAGAGCAAGCCGCAGGCAATGACGACGTAAAGCATTGTCATTCCTGATTCCTTGGATTGAAGGCCCGGCTCATCCCCCAGCCAGGCAGTGCATCTGCGTTCGGGCGGCCGCTCTCGGCCGGCCCGGCGCTCGGACGGGCTTATGCGAAACGGCCTCGCGAACGTCAAGATAAGGCTAGGCTTTTGCCCGATTTTCACGCCGCGGACCCCTGCGGGACGAGTCGGGCGGGCACAGCTGATCTATTAGATCGTTTGAAACTTGGACGAGGTGAGCGTCAGGACGCCAAGTGCTGCAAGCGCGGCAAGCGCAACGGGGAAAACGCTCCAGGCGAGCGCGTTCCAGCCGGCGGCGTTGAAAACCACGCCGGAAAGCAGCGAGGCCGTCGCCACGCTGCCGAACAGCACAAGGTCGTGGAAGCCCTGCGCCCTGCCCTTTTCCGAGGGCAGGTAGCTGCCAGCGACCATCGCCGTCGCGCCGATGAAGCCGAAGTTCCAGCCCAGGCCGAGCAGCACCAGCGCCGCCCAGAACTGCCAAAGCGCGATGCCGGACAGCGCAACGACCGCGCAGGCTAGGAGAAGCGCGAGCCCAGCCGTGGTGATCCGATTGGCCCCGTACCTGCCGATCAGCCGGCCGGTGAAGAAGCTCGGGCCGAACATCGCCATCACATGAAAGGAGATGCCGAGCGTCGCCTGGTCCGCCGAAAAGCCGCAGCCGACCATCGCAAGCGGCGCGCCAGTCATCACGAAGCTCATCAGGGCGTAGGAGGCGACGGCACAGAACAGCGCCACGGCAAAGCGCGGCTGCGCGATGATTTTTCTGAGCGGTCGCGGCGGGACTTCCCCTGCATTCACGGCGGCAAGCACCAGCGGACAGGCTGGCAGTTGTGACAGGATCAGCGCCCCTGCCAAGGCAAGCACCGGAACTGCTGCGAACGACCCGGCGAACATCACCGGCGCCAGAAGATCGCGCGTGAAGATGACGATCTGCGGCCCGAGCACCGCCGTCACCACGCCGCCGGCGAGAACAAAGGAGATCGCACGCGCCTTCCGCTCCGTCGGCGCGTTGTCGGCTGCGGCGAAGCGGAACTGCTGCACGAAGGCATTGCCGCTTCCCAGCAGCATTAAACCGAAGCCGAACATCCAAAAGCTGCCGGCAAACAGGCCGATCGTCGCGACGACGCCGCCGACGAGCGTCACGCCCGTGCCCCACTGAAAGCCGGAGCGCTGCCCAAGCCGCCGGATCAGCGCTGCGGCAGGCAAGGCGCCGAGCGCCGTGCCGACATTGAAGCCCGTCACCGGCGCGGTTGCCAAGGACTTGTCGGCGTCGAGCAGATAGGCGCCGGCGAGCCCGCCCATCGAGATGGCGATCGGGCCGACGGAACCGAGAACGGCGTTCGCCGCGGCGAAGATCCATTCGGTCCGAGCCGCCGCCGCCATATGCCGCCCTCTGCTCAGCCGCGGACGCGGCGCGCGATGCGGTCGAGCACGGCGTTGACGAGCTTGGGCTCGTCCTCGGCATAGAAGGCTTTTGCGATATCGAGATATTCCGACACGACGACGGCTACCGGCACGTCGGCCTTGCCGAGCAACTCCCAGGTGCCGGCGCGCAGGATGGCGCGCAGCGTGGAGTCCAGGCGGGACAGTGGCCAATCGTCGGTCAGCGCCTCGTGGATCACGGGATCGATGCGCTTCTGCTCGGCCACCACGCCGGAGATAATGCCGCGGAACCACTGCGCGTCCGCCTCGCGGTAAAGCGCGCCATCCACTTCCTTGCCGAGCCGGAAGGCCTCGTATTCCGCGGCGACCTCCAGCACGCCGCTGCCGGCGACGTCCATCTGGTAGAGCGCCTGCACGGCCGCCAGCCGCGCCGCGCCGCGCTTGTTGGCGCCGCGCGGCGCCTCGTCGGAAGCCGCAGCTTGCCTTGCTGGATTCGGTCGTGTGGCCAAGGGCGTCAGGCTCCTGCTGCGGTGCTGCGCGTCGCGGAACGGTGCCAAGCTGGGCAAGCAGCCGACCGTGCGCTGGCCCGCGGACGATGCGCTGACTGACGGTTCATAAACGGCTCCGGAAGCGAGCCGCGGGATGTAAGGCCAATGCTTGATGGTGGCAAGCGCGCAGGAAAGACGCGCTGCCTCAATCCCTCATCGAACGCTCGTGGAGACGAACCGCGATGTAGGCAGCAATGGCGATGATGGCCGGCATCCCCAACGACGTGAACCAGAACATGAACCAGTATTCGAAGCCCATCGTCATCCTTTCAGATTCTTCAAAATGCGCCTCGCTGCGAAATGTAAAGCAACAGAAAGCGTGAACCAACCTAGAAAGGCAACAAAGAGCCACGCCGACGTAAAGACCGGTTGGAAGCTCCCAACGCCATAGATAAATGCAGCAAGAGGCGTTGCAACACCAACCGTGAAGCAGGCCGTCGAGGCGCGATCCAGCGCGTTCGCAAAAAGCTTTGTCTGCTCGTTTTGGACGAGGCTCATCTCAGCCGGTGCTTTCGTCCGCGCGTAGCTCGCCCAAAACCTCGTGGAAATCGCGCGCTTCGCGGAAGTTGCGGTACACGCTGGCGAAGCGGACATAGGCCACGTCGTCCAGGCCTTTCAGCGCTTCCATGACCAGCCGGCCGACCTCGTCGCTGGAAACTTCCGTCTCGCCCGCGCTTTCGAGCTGGCGCACGATGCCGGTCACGGCGCGGTCGATGCGGTCGGGATCGACCGGGCGTTTGCGCAGGGCCACTTCCATCGAGCGCCGCAGTTTTTCGCGATCAAACGGCACCTTGCGGCCGGAACGCTTGGCGACGACGAGATCGCGAAGCTGCACGCGCTCGAAGGTGGTGAAGCGCCCGCCGCAGACCGGGCAGACGCGCCGGCGCCGGATCGCCGCGCCGTCCTCGGCGGGGCGTGAATCCTTCACCTGCGTGTCGTCGGACTGGCAGTAGGGGCAGCGCATGGTCTGAGGCCGGGGGAGCCCAGGCTCAGTTCATGTAGGAATAGAGCGGGAAACGGTCGGTCAATTGGATGACCTTCTGCTTCACCGCCGCCTCGACGGCGGTGTTCGCCTCGTCGGCGTTCGACTTCTTCAGGCCGTCCAGCACCTCGGCGATGAAGGTGCCGATCTCGCGGAACTCTCCTTCTCCGAAGCCGCGCGTGGTTCCGGCCGGCGTGCCGAGCCGGATGCCGGAGGTGACGAACGGCTTTTCAGGGTCAAAGGGGATGCCGTTCTTGTTGCAGGTGATGTTGGCGCGGCCGAGCGCCGCTTCGGCGCGCTTGCCGGTAGCGCTCTTCGGGCGGAGATCGACCAACATCGAATGGTTGTCCGTTCCGCCGGACACGATGTCGAGGCCGGTCTCGCGCAGGCATGCGGCGAGCGCTTTCGCATTGTTGACGACGCTTTCCGCGTAGGTCTTGAACTCCGGCTTCAGCGCCTCGCCGAAGGCGACCGCCTTTGCCGCGATCACGTGCATCAGCGGACCGCCCTGGAGGCCGGGAAACACGGCCGAGTTCATCTTCTTCGACAGATCCTCGTCGTTGGTCAGGATCATGCCGCCGCGCGGGCCGCGCAGCGACTTGTGCGTGGTTGTCGTCACCACATGCGCGTGCGGGAACGGTGAGGGATGCGCGCCGCCGGCGACAAGTCCCGCGATATGCGCCATGTCCACCATCAGCCAGGCGCCGACGCTGTCGGCGATCTCGCGGAACTTCTGGAAGTCCCAGATGCGGGAATAGGCCGTGCCGCCGGCGATGATCAGCTTCGGCTTCGCCTCATGCGCCACGCGCTCGACCTGTTCCATGTCGAGGCGGTGATCGTCTGATCGCACGCCGTAGGACGCCACCTTGAACCACTTGCCGCTCATGTTGACCGGCGAACCGTGCGTCAGGTGCCCACCCGAGTTGAGGTCGAGGCCCATGAACGTGTCGCCGGGCTGAAGCAGGGCCAGAAATACCGCCTGGTTCATCTGGCTGCCGGAGTTCGGCTGCACGTTGGCGAAGTTGCAGCCGAAAAGCTTCTTGGCGCGGTCTATTGCCAGCTGTTCCGCGATGTCCACGAACTGGCAGCCGCCGTAGTAGCGCTTGCCGGGATAGCCCTCCGCATACTTGTTGGTCATGATGGAGCCCTGCGCTTCCAGCACGGCGCGGGACACGATGTTCTCCGAAGCGATCAATTCGATCTCGTGGCGCTGGCGGCCGAGTTCCCTGGTGATCGCGTCGAAGATTTCCGGGTCGGTGTCGGCGAGCGTCGCCGTGAAGAAGCCGTTGGTGCGTTCGACAGACATCGGCATGGTCCTTTCAGGTGCGGGTTTGCCGCGACGTAACACAGCCCAAAGGGCGCGGCCACGTCCGGCGACGCGATTTAGGGACACATCCGAGACAGCGCCAGGGAAACCCGCCCCTCCGCATTCTCCTTCAAACCCGACAAAGCGGCCTCGCTCGCCGCCGCGCAGCCTTCCTGGTCGGCGAAGAAGGACTTATCCTTCAGCCTGGCGACGAGCGCCACGCTCTCGTCGCCTACCAGCACAAGGGCGCTGTCGAGGTCATCCAGAAACGGGTCCCACACCGTATTCTCCACCGAGGCGAGCTTGACGTCGATGGGGAACCCGCCTGCCGACAGCAGCTTGTTCGTCTGCTCCGCGACCCTGCGATAGCTCGATACGAGGCAGACCTGCCTGTAGGCCGCGGCATCGAGAAGATCGCTCGCGGGCGCAGTTCCACCACTTTGCAGAAAGGCCGCGAATGGCGCAGGAAACCGACCGGGCCCCAGCAGGGCGAAGGGGCGCGTGAGGTTTATGACGGGTTCCCAACCCGCGACCAGCGCGACGAACGCACAAGCCGCGACGAGAATCGCTTTTCTGACCATGCCGTTCCGCGCAGGGTGAGATTCAGACTGCGAGCGCACTAAAAATGATAAGGCCGCAAATGACAAGGCCGCTCCGGGGAGCGGCCTCGAACGTTTGCCGGGAACGTTCAAAGCGAGGAGAGTTGAAGCTCCTGCGCGCCGTCGCGGCCGTAGATGTCGTCGCGGAAATGCACGACGCGGTCGCCCGTGGACCAGGCGGTGACATAGGTGAAGTGGACCGGCACCGGCGCGGAGAGTTCCACCGGCGTGTTCGCGCCGCTCTTGATGGTCTGCTCGAAGTGCGAGCGGTTCCATCCGGGCGTGTCGCGCAGCAGCCAGGTCACGAGGTCGCGCACGTTCTGCACGCGCACGCAGCCCGAAGAGTCGAAGCGCATCAGCTTGGAGAACAGGCTCTGCTGCGGCGTGTCGTGCATGTAGACGCCGTCCGGGCTGGGGAAGTTGATCTTCACCGAAGCCATGGCGTTGCCCTTGCCGGGGTCCTGGCGCAGCAGGTACTTTGCCGCGTCCTCCGTGTTCCAGTCGATCGCCGTCGGGTCGATCTCGGAACCGTCGGGCGCGATGATGTGGATGTTGTTCTTGGTGAGGTAGGTCGGATCCTTGCGCATCAACGGAATGATGTCCTTGCGAACGATCGAAACCGGCGCGTTCCAGTAGGGATTGACGATCACCTCGTTGATGGCGGAGTTCACGATCGGCGTCTGCCGGTCGATCTTGCCGACGATCGCGGTATGGCGCTGCACCACCCGGCCGTTCTCCACCGCCTCGATCTGCGCGGCGGGAATGTTGACCATGACATAGCGCGGCTGACCGTCCGTGCCGATGCCGGCGCGCAGGCGCTCCAGGTTGGTCTGCAACTGGCCGAGGCGAATTTGAGCGGAAACGTTCATCGCGGCGAGCGTGTACTTGCCGGTGACGCCGTCGGCCGGCAGGCCGTGGCGCACCTGGAAGCGCTTCACCGCGGTATCGACGTAGGAGTCGAAGGAAGACGAAATCCCCGCGGTTTCCGAAAGGTCGCCGGAGATGATCAGGCGCTTGCGCAGATTCTGCACTTCCGGATCTTCGACGCCGAGCTTGAGCTTGACGGACGGGTTGACAGCCGGCCAGCCGCCGCGCGCCACGATGTCGGAATAGGCCGTCACGGCCTGCTCGACATAGGAGATGGTCTGCTGGCTGAAGATCGGCAGGGTCGAGGAAACCTTGGCGCCGTCCGTCACCTGAGCGTCGAAGTCGTCGTCCCAGCCGCCGTTCATGTTGGCCTGGAAGACGTCGGACATCACGTCCTGCGCGAGGGCCTGCCCGGCGATCAGCGTGGCGGCGAGTGCGGCCGCGCCGACAAGAAAGGAGCGCCGGCTGGCGTTAAGCGTCGTTCCGGTCATACGCAAATCAAGAAAATCCCGAAATGGGCGGCTCTTGGCCGCGCTTCACCGCTTGCAACCTGAGAGGCCGCAGGCAAAACGCGGCGATCCAGGTTGCTCTTATGGACTGGTCAACCTTAAGATTTGCTCAACTTGGAGCGACCGGCCCTTAGCCCGCCGGCGCTTCCCGCGCAGCCCGCAAGGCACCCCTTTTGAAAGCCACCCGAATATGGCGGCAGCGTGACCAGCCTTGCCCCAACGCGGTGGCGGGCACGCGGAAAAACAGCCGGCCCGACTGGCGGACCGGCTGCGACTGGAAGCAAAAGGGAGGGAACTTCGAGGCCGCACAGACCTCGTGCGGGATGGGCGGTCTCAAGGGCTGGGATGTGGATCACGGGCTTGGCCGAAAAGCCCGCGCCGCCCCGCCGAAGGACCGGCCGATCACATGCGGTAGGCTATCTGATCGTTCCAGAAGCGGTCGAGGCGCTGCATCGACTTGTTCATCAGGCGGAACTCGTCCGGGTTGATGCCGCCGACCTGCTCGATCGAGCCGAGATGGCGCTCGTAGAGCTTGCCCACCACTTCGGCGATCGCCTGGCCCTTGGGCGTCAGGGCGACGCGCACCGAGCGCTTGTCGATGCGGGAGCGCTGGTGGCTGATGAAGCCGAGCTCGACCAGCTTCTTCAGGTTGTAGGACACGTTGGAGCCGAGATAGTAGCCGCGGGTGCGCAGCTCGCCGGCAGTCAGTTCGGCGCTGCCGATGTTGAAGAGCAGCAGCGCCTGAACCGCGTTGATGTCGCTGTTGCCGGCGCGGTCGAACTCGTCCTTGATCACGTCGAGCAGGCGGCGGTGCAGGCGCTCCACCAGCTGGAGCGACTCCATGTAAAGGGTGCGCAACGCTTCGCGGCGTTCGTCGCGGGGAGCGGCGGGAGCAGTAACGGATGCAGGTTTGCCTGCGGAACGGGAGTTGATCATCGGAGTGCCTCTTTGTTGTCGCCGTGGTGATTTGTTTTTCTTCTCACCTTGACCCGACACTACCGCGTGCACATAAAATTCGACTTAAACGCCAGCCTTAACAGAGACTTGTACACGGAAGCGGCGAAACGCGCTTAATTTCCACTTACTTCCGCCTCTTCCTTCCGGCCCAGCGCGATCAGGATGCGGCAGCAGGCGTAGAGCGCAATCGTCAACAGGTGCGAAGCGACGATCCAGCGATTGCTCCCGAAAATCCTGGGGAAGCCCAGATACATCGTCAGTTCGGTCGCCGCGCAGATCAGCCAGATCACCGGCCCCCAGGAAGCCAGCATCCACAGGCCGATGGCCGCAAAGGGGAACAAGGCGGCAAGCGTGACGCTGACCACCTGCCAGGAAACCGGCATCAGGTCGAAGCGCCACAAGGGCTGATCGTACACGCCGACGATGCGGACCCAGTAGGTCACGCCGAAGACTAGGCAGTAGGCGGCCACCAGCCGCTGCAGCCAGACGAACGCAGCCTGCGCTATGCTGCGGCGGGGCGGCGCGATGCCCCTGCCCGGAAACGCAAGTCCCCGGCCCTTCGGGCGGCTTTGCGATACGTCGCTCAAAGCTCCAGGTCTCCGCCGCGCAGCGGCGCAAAGAAGCCGTTTACCGTCCCCGCGTCGATCTCCTTCAGCCGTTCCGGCAGCCAGAGGGGCTGGATCTTCCTTCGCATGGCGCGGACTCCTTCGGGAAAATCGTGACCGTCCACCATGCGGTTGACGATCCGGAACTCAAGCTTCAGGCACTCGTCCACCGTCATCATCCGGCCCGACTGGATCTGGCTGAACGCCACCGCCAGGCTTGTCGGCGACTTGGCCTCCAGCAGGCGGAGCATGCTGCGCGCAAACGGGTCGCGCGGCCCGACGGTGGACTGAAGGCTTGCCAGCACGCCGCCCAGGCTGTCGCGCGAAAAATGGGTGGCTATGGCGTGCACCGTGGCATCGTTGGTTTCGCGCGGCGGCTCCTGGCGGAAGTGGCGCAGCGCGCCGTCAGGGCTGGTTTCGCGGCAAAGCTGGTTGAGCAGCGGGAGGAGGTCGGCGGAGGCGACGGCATGGGTGGCCAGCCCGCACCACAGGGCGTCGCCCCAGGCCAGCCGCACGCCGGTCAGGCCGAGCAGCATGCCGAAGCTGTTGTGGAGGCCGGCGAGCAGATAGGTCGCGGCGGCGTCGGGGAAGAAGCCGATGCCGGTTTCCGGGCAATCGAAACTCGCCTGTTCCGTCACCACGGCATGCGATCCCAGGAACGCAAGCCCCGCCGCCGCGCCCGTCACGGCGCCGTCCACGATCGACACGACGGGCTTCGGATACTTGGCGATCAGGGCGTTGAGCCTGTACTCTTCGGCAAAGAAGTCGAGCGGCGGCTTGCCCGCCCTGATGTCGGCAGTGACGGCGCCGAAGGGAACGCCGGAGGAAAACGCCGGCCGTCCGGAGCGGATGATGACAAAGGAGACGCTTGCGTCGCCCGCCCAGTTGCGCAGCACGGTGCCGAGCGCGCGCACGAGGAGCGGCGTCAGAGGGTTCGACCCTTCCGCGCTCGCAAGCGTGACGATGCCGGCTGTTCCGGCGCGCTGGAAGCGGATATCTTCGCCGTGCTGCTTCTGTGGCAATGCCCGATGGACCCCCCGCCGGGCGGCATAGCAGCGGCAGACGCGGTTGACAAAAGCCAATCGCCGGGTTCCCCGCAAGCGTCATCTGGAGTTTCAATCCCGTGAACAGCCACGCAAGACCGCTGCCCCTCGCACCCCGCAGCGTGGATCAGATAACGGGAAGCCGCCGCTTCCGGCGCCTGCGCAAGAGCGCCTGGACGCGCCGCCTGGTGGCGGAGAACCGGCTGACCGCCGATGACCTGATCTGGCCGATCTTTTTGGTCGAAGGCGAGAACCGGCGCGAGCCGATCGGAGCCATGCCGGGCCTTTTCCGCCTGACGCCGGACCTCGCGGTGCGCGAGGCGGAACGGGCGGCAAAGCTCGGCATCCCCGCGATCGCCACCTTCCCGCATATCGACCTGGGCTTGCGCGACGAAAGGGGCTCGCACATCCTGCATGCGGAGAACCTCATCAACCGCGTGACCCGCATGATGAAGCGCGCCGTGCCGGATATCGGCGTCATCACCGACGTGGCGCTGGACCCCTTCACCAGCCACGGCCATGACGGGATCCTGCGCGACGGCGTGATCCTCAACGACGAGACGGTGGAGAGACTCGCGGCGGCTGCCGTGCTGCAGGCGGAAAGCGGCGCCGACATCATCGCGCCGTCCGACATGATGGACGGGCGCATCGGCGCGATCCGCGACGCGCTGGACGCCAACGGCCACGCGGACGTCGCCATCATGTCCTACGCCACCAAGTTCGCCTCGGCCTTCTACGGCCCTTACCGCGAGGCGGTGGGCACGGCCGGCCTGCTCCAGGGCGACAAGAAGACCTATTACATCGACCCCGCCAACTCCGACGAGGCCGTGCGCGAGACTGCGCAGGACATCGCGGAAGGCGCCGACATGCTGATGGTGAAGCCGGGGCTTCCCTACCTCGACATCGTCCGCCGTTTGAAGGACGAGTTTTCCATGCCGACCTTCGCCTATCAGGTGTCGGGCGAGTATTCGATGATCAAGGCAGCCGCCGCCAACGGCTGGATCGACGGCGAGCGTGTGATGATGGAAACGCTGCTCGCCTTCAAGCGCGCAGGCTGCGACGGCATCCTGACCTATTTCGCGCCGGAAGCGGCGGAAATCCTCAAGCGGCAGGGCTGACACGGGCGCCCTCGCCCGGAGTTGGCGGCTGTGTTGAAATCTTGGGCACGGTCCCCATCTGCATAACAGGGTGTTTTGCCCTTCCGCTTGAGACAAGAGGAACACGCCTTGAGCGCCCAATCCGCCTACCGCGCCAACGAAGCCGGGTATCTCGACAATCCGGCCCTTTATGAGGGCGTGTTGACGCGCCGCGTGATCGGTTTCTGCATCGACTACGTGATCGTCGGCCTGCTCTGCATTCCCGTCGCCATCCTGGTGTTCTTTCTCGGCATTGTGACGCTCGGTCTCGGCTGGATGCTCTACGGTATCCTGCTGCCGCTGGTCGCCCTGCCCTATGTCGCTGCGACGCTCGGCGGCGCAACCCAGGCGACGGTCGGCATGCGCTGGATGGGCGTGCGGATGGAGCGGCTGGACGGCGGGCGCGTGGACGGGCTCTTGGCTATCGTCCACACGGTGCTGTTCTGGGCCGGCAATGTCTTTCTGACCCCGCTGATCCTGCTGGCGACCTGGTTCACCGACCGCAAGCGCACCGTGCACGATCTTCTGCTCGGCACGGTGGTGACCCGCACCGATCCGTGATGTGCGCGGCGCAGAGCTTAAGCAAAACGCCTGTTGACGAATCATCGGCGGCAGCGCGGAATGGCGCGGCCGCAATCTATCGGCCCGCAAGGGACCGCAGCCTGGACGCATGACGCATCAACCCGTTCATTCGCCGCAGTTCTTTCTGACTGCCCCTTCGCCCTGCCCCTATATCGAGGGGCAGTTCGAGCGGAAGGTGTTTACCCATCTTGTCGGCGACCGCGCCCCTTCCATGAACGACCTGCTCACGCAGGGCGGCTTCCGGCGCTCGCAGAACATCGCCTACCGGCCGGCCTGCGAGACCTGCCGCGCCTGCGTTTCGGTGCGCATCCTCGCCAACGAGTTCAAGCCGACCCGCAACATGCGCCGCGTGCTCGCCCGCAACGACGACCTGATCGGCAAGCCCTATGACGCCGAACCGTCCGCCGAGCAGTACTCGCTGTTTCGCCGCTACCTCGACGCGCGCCACAAGCGCGGCGGCATGTCGGACATGACCGTGCTCGACTACGCCATGATGGTCGAGGACACGCATGTGAACACCGACATCGTGGAATATCGCCGCCGCGGGCCTGACAGCTTCATCACCGGGCGTGGGCAGGGCGAACTGATCGCCGTGGCGCTCACCGACCGCATGGGCGACGGGGTGTCGATGGTCTATTCCTTCTACGATCCGGAACTGGAGGACCGCTCTCTAGGCACCTTCATGATCCTCGACCACATCGCGCGCGCCAAGAGCCTCGGCCTGCCCCATGTCTATTTGGGCTATTGGGTCAACGGTTCGCGCAAGATGAACTATAAGGTCCGCTTCGCGCCGCAGGAGCACCTCCGCCCGAAAGGCTGGGAGCGCTTCAACGAGGATTGATTTTCACCTCGGCCCGCTTGAGCGCGGCATGAGACATGAGCCCCCGAAAGCCCTTTCTTGACCCAGCCCGCCGGAACGTCCCCGCACCATGCCAAGGGGCTGGCGCTGACCGGCTTCGGCGGCTTCATCCTTTCTTTTGATATCCCGCTGATACGGCTGGCCGACGGCGACGCCTGGACGATGCTGATGCTGCGTTCGGGCGCGAGCTTTGCGGCGGGCGTGCTTGTCTGGCTCGTCTGGCGGAAACTCAGCGCGAATGCGCCCTCTCTTGTGCCCGGCCGGGTCGGCTTGGGCGTCGCGGCGCTCTACGGCTTGGGTTCCGTCTTCTTCATGCTGGCAGTGTTCCGCACGTCCACCGCCAACCTCGTCTTCATCCTCGCGCTGAACTCGGCCTTTGCCGCGCTTTTCGCCTGGATCTTCCTCCGGGAGCGCCCGCAAGCGGGAACGCTGCTCGCGATGGCCGTGATGCTCTTCGCCATCTTCCTTATCGTCCACGACAGTTGGGGGCACGGGCGCCTGCTCGGCGACTTTCTCGGCCTGCTCTCCACCGCGACCATCGCCGGCGCCATCACGCTGACCCGCGCCAGCGGGCGGAACATGGGACTGACGGCACTTTCGGGCGTGCTGCTGCCTTTTCTGGTCGCCGCGCCCATGGTGGCGTCAACCGGCATCGCGGTCGGGCACCCCGGCTGGATCCTGTTCAACGGCGCCGTGGTGACGCCGCTCGCCTTTCTCTGCCTCGCCAGCGGCCCGCGCTATCTTTCCGGGCCGGAAGTGGCGATGTTCTACCTCCTGGAAACGGTGCTGGCGCCCGTCTGGGTCTGGCTGATCTTTTCCGAAGCGCCGTCGCGCAACGCCCTGATCGGCGGCACGCTGCTGACCGCCACGCTGCTCGCGCATTCGGCTTGGCAGCTATGGCGCGGGAGGCAGCGGCAGGTCGAAGCCGCCGTGCAGGCGCCGGGTTAGAGTGTCGGACGGTTAATCGGCTGCAGGCTGGTGGTTGGGGGTGGGATGCAGGCTAAAGCATCGGCAAGTCAGAGGTCGAAGCTGACGATCCGCTTGCCGGAAAATTTCAGGGCGGTTTCGCCGCGCACCAGCTTCAGCGCCTTTTCCCCGAAAACCTCGCGCCGCCAGCCGTGCAGCGCAGGCACGTCCGCACTTTCGCCGTCCGCCGCCATCCGTTCGATGTCGTCGGTGGACGCCAGCACTTTCGCGGCTACCCCCTCTTCTTCCGCGATCTGCCGCAAGAGCACTTTCAGGAGTTCGGAGGCGGCGCTCGATCCTTCCGGGTTCTGCGCGGTCTTGGGCAGCTTCGGCAGTTGCTCGCGCGGCAGGGCGCAAGCGGCGTTGACCGCGGCGAGAAGCCCCGCGGCCGGCCCGGAGCGCTCCCAGCCTCGCGGCGTGGTGCGCAAGCGCGCGAGCGCCGCCGCGTCGCGGGGCTGCTGCTGCGCCACCTCGTAGAGCGCGTCGTCCTTGATCACGCGCCCGCGCGGCACGTTGCGCTCGCGCGCTTCCCGCTCGCGCCACGCAGCGGTGGCTTGCAGCACCGCCAGTTCGATCGGCTTGCGCAGGCGCATCTTGAGCCGCTTCCAGGCATCCTCCGGGTGCGGGTCGTAGGTTTCCCGCGCCGTCAGAACTTCCATTTCCTCGTTGAGCCAGTGCGCCCGGTTCTCGCGCTGAAGCTCCGCCTGGAGGAAGCGATAGACCTCGATGAGGTAGGTGACGTCCGCCAGCGCATAGGATAGCTGCTTGTCCGACAAAGGCCGCTGCCGCCAATCCGTGAACCGGGACGACTTGTCGAGCTGCGTGCCCGTGATCTTAGCCACGAGCTGGTCGTAGGACACGCTGTCGCCGAAGCCGCACACCATCGCGGCCACCTGCGTGTCGAAGACCGGATGCGGGATCAAGCCGCCTAGGTGGAAGACGATTTCGATGTCCTGGCGCGCGGCGTGGAACACCTTGCACACGCGCTCGTCGGCCATCAGGGCAAAAAAGGGTGAAAGGTCGATGCCGGAAGCCAGAGGGTCGATCAGTGCCGTGGTGTCGGGCGACGCCATCTGGATCAAGCAGAGTTCCGGCCAGAACGTCGTTTCGCGGATGAACTCGGTATCGACCGTGACGAAATCCGACATGCGGAGCGCAGCTATCGCCGCTTCGAGTTCATCCTGTTCGGCAATGATATGCATCGGCCTCGCGCCGCAAGTTAGGTCAAATCGTTCCATTGCCGCCGCCGGATGCCGCGTCAACCTGTTCTTGCCGGAAGCCGTTGTTTGTTCCGCATGTTTCCACCCGTCGGTTGCGGCCCTCGGCGGAAAGGCCGGTCGCCTTGACAAAGCGGGGTGTGCATGCGCTTAAGCCGCGCTTCCGGCTGGGTCTCAAGCCCCGGCACGAATTGGCCCCGGCACGAACCGGCTTTTCCGGACGATTTTTCATGCACCGTTACCGCAGCCACACCTGCGCCCAGTTGCGGCCCTCCGACGCAGGCGAGAACGTCCGCCTGTCCGGCTGGGTGCACCGCGTGCGCGACCATGGCGGCCTGCTCTTCCTCGACCTGCGCGACCACTACGGCATCACGCAGATCGTCGCCGACCCGGACTCGCCCTGCTTCAAGACAGCGGAGACGGTGCGCGGCGAATGGGTGATCCGCGTGGACGGCGCGGTGAAGCCGCGCGCGCCGGAAGCCGTGAACCCGAACCTCGCGACGGGCGCCATCGAGGTTTTCGCGCGCGACATGGAAGTGCTTTCCGCATCGAAGGAGTTGCCGCTGCCCGTCTTCGGCGAGCCGGAATACCCGGAGGACATCCGCCTTCGCTACCGCTTCCTCGACCTGCGCCGGGAAACCCTGCACACCAACATCGTCATGCGCACGAAGATCATCGCCGAGATGCGCCGGCGCATGACTGATGCCGGCTTCACCGAGTTCTCGACGCCGATCCTCACCGCTTCCTCGCCGGAAGGGGCGCGCGACTTCCTCGTGCCCTCGCGCATCCATCCCGGCACCTTCTACGCGCTGCCGCAGGCGCCGCAGATCTATAAGCAGCTGATCATGGTGTCGGGCTTCGACCGCTACTTCCAGATCGCCCCCTGTTTTCGCGATGAGGACCCGCGCGCCGACCGGCTGCCGGGCGAGTTCTACCAGCTCGACCTCGAAATGAGCTTTGTCGAGCAGGACGACGTGCTCGACACGATGGAGCCCGTGCTGCGCGGCGTGTTCGAAACGTTCGCCGCTGGCAAGCCGGTGACGCAAGCGTTCCCGCGCATCCCGTTCGATGAAGCCTTGCGCAAATACGGCTCGGACAAGCCCGACCTGCGCAACCCGATCAAGATGCAGGACGTGTCAGAGCATTTTCGCGGGTCAGGTTTCAAGGTGTTCGCCAACATCCTGGCCAACGATGCCAAGGCGCAGGTCTGGGCGATACCTGCCAAGACCGGCGGCTCCCGCGCTTTTTGCGACCGGATGAACGCCTGGGCGCAGGGCGAGGGTCAGCCGGGGTTGGGTTACATCTTCTGGCGCGAGGAGGCCGGCAAGCTGGACGCCGCAGGCCCGCTCGCCAAGAACATCGGGGCTGAGCGGACGGAAGCAGTTCGCGCGCAGCTTGGCTTGGAAGCCGGTGATGCCGCCTTCTTCGTCGCGGGCGACCCTGCCAAATTCTACAAGTTCGCGGGCGAAGCGCGCACCAAGGCGGGTGAGGACCTGAACCTCGTCGATCGCGATCGCTTCGAGCTTTGCTGGATCGTCGATTTTCCCTTCTTCGAGTGGAACGAAGAGGAGAAGAAGATCGACTTCGCGCACAATCCCTTCTCCATGCCGCAGGGCGGCATCGATGCGCTGCAAAGCCAGGACCCGCTGACCATCAAGGCGCGGCAGTACGACATGGTCTGCAACGGCTTCGAGATCGCCTCCGGGGGCATCCGCAACCACCTGCCGGAAACCATGGTGAAAGCCTTCGAGATGGTCGGGCTGTCGCGCGAAACGGTCGAGGACCGTTTTGGCGGCCTCTATCGCGCCTTCCAGTACGGCGCGCCGCCGCATGGCGGCATGGCGGCCGGCATCGACCGCGTCGTGATGCTGCTGGTCGGCGCCAAGAACCTGCGCGAGGTCACGATGTTCCCGATGAACCAGCAGGCCTTCGATCTGCTGATGGGCGCGCCGTCGGAAGCGACGCCGACGCAGTTGCGCGAGCTTGCGCTGCGGCCGATGCCGCGCAAGGAAGCCTGACCTTGAAGGAAAGCCCGCGCATCCTTGTCACGGGCTTTTCCTCCTTCCCCGGCGTTCCGGAAAACCCGACCGAGGCGCTGATCCGCGCGCTGGAGGATGATCCCGGCGCGTTGCGCGGCATCTCCGACGTCCACCTGGCAACGCTTGCGGTCGAATACCGGACGCTGCCTGCCCGGCTGGAACAGCTCGGCCGCACCGTCCGACCCGACATCGCGCTGCACTTCGGCGTCAGCCGGAAGGCTGATGCGTTTGTGCTGGAAACTGCCGCGCGCAATGCCGTGTGCATCGTCAGGCCGGACAATTCCGGCCACGTTCCGGCTGAAGCGTTTGTTCGCTCAGGCGGCGACAGCATCCCGTCCAGCCTGCCGGTGGAGCGTATCGCCGCGGCGCTTTCCCGCCACGGGTTGCCCGCCGTTCTGTCGGACGATGCCGGCGACTATCTCTGCAACACCCTCTTCTACCTGTCCTGCGGAAAGCACTGTCCGCCTTTTGCGCCGGTGCAGGCAGGCTTCATCCACGTGCCGCCCTTCGGCACGCAGCTTGCCGGCTCGGCGCAGGCGTTTGACCTTTCCACCCTGGCGGAGGGCGCAGCCGTGATCTGCGCCGCCTGCGCGGCGGCTTGGACCGCGGACAAGGAAAAGGCCGCGGAGAGCTCTCGCGCGGCCTTTTGAAATTTTACCGGGAAACCTTTTACTGCGCGGTGTCGCCGTCGTCCTGGCCGTCCGCGTCGCCGCTGTCATCGGCGTTGTCGTCGCCCGAATCGTCGCCGCTGTCGTCCGCGTCGTCACCCTGGTTGGCGGTGACGGTGAGGCCGAGCGTCTTCGTCAGCTCCAACGGATTCGACATGCCGGCAGCGGCAAGCTGCGAGAACGGAACGGGTGTGGAAGGCTGCGCCGAGACCTCGATGTTGCCGGGGTTGTCGAGGAAGGCGTTCACCGCCGTGATGAGCTGCGAGTTCAGTTCCGGGTTGTTCAGTTGCGCCGTCATGAAGGGCAGGATCGCCTTGACCTGGTTCTTCAGGTCCTCCGGCTTCACGTTCTGCGCCTTGGCGTAGAACTCCAGCAGGCGGTTGGTCAGCGAGTCGTCGTCGAAGCGTACCGACACGCCGGTGAGCGTCAGCTGCTGCATCAGGCCGAGCATCGCGATGCCCTGCGCCGACTGGTCGGACCCTTGCGGGCTGGCCGCCATCTTCTTCTGCATGTCCTGCAGGGACTTCATGAAGGCCGGCGTATAGCCGCCGATGTCGAAGGTCATGCCCAGCGTGCCGACATCCTTCACCGAAAGGTCATACTGCGACAGCGAAAGGCGCCCGTCGGCCGGCTGCCAGGAACCCGCCATCTCCAGGAAACCGTTCAGCTTCTGATAGCCCAGCGCGTCGATCACCGCCTTGGACTGCGGATCGGGAACCGCCGACAGGTCCACGGCGAACTTCTCCGCGGCGCCCGAAAAGGCCATCGCCTTGCCCTCGGCCGGCGGCGTCATCTCGAAATGCAGGTCGGAGAGCGAGAAGACCTCGGTCGGGCCCTGCTTTACCGAGATGCTGTTCAGGTTGGCGCTGTCATACATCAGGAAGGAGGTGACGGGGTCGGTGCTGCCGGCCGCCGGGATGTTCAGGCCGGACATCGTGACGCCCTCCATGTCGAAGGACATGCCGTTCTCGTTGACGGAGTAGCCGGGGAACGTGACCTTGCCGACCTTGTAGCCGCCGTTGTTGTCCTTCACGTCGTCCAGCGTCACGTCGCCGATCGGGTTGGAGGCCGGCGCGTTGGCCATGCCGACGGTCACGCCTTTCAGAACGATGTGGCTGGCATCACCCTCGGCACTCGCCCAGTTCACGTTGATGTTCTGCTGCGCCAGCACGGCCTTGAGCCGGTCGCCGACCTGGGCGGCGTCCTGCGCGAAGGCGTGGCTTGCGGGCAACGCCAGGAGCAGGGTGGAAAAGGCCAGCATCCTGGCTCTCTGATGAACGGTCATGTGGTGTTCCCTTGATCGATTCTTGGCTCTCTTGGCTTTGACGCCGGCATCCGTCCGGAACGATTCCGGCGGGATGATGGTGCATAGCCGAAACTTGTAACGCCGCGATGCCGCGCAGCTTAAGGCGCATTCGCAAGACGCTTGCTTGGACGTTACACCTAGACTACCTGAGCACGCATGGCAAAAGGAAATGATTCCTCTCCGGCAGGCGACGTCATCGAGCCGGTCGATCTCAAGACCGCGCTGGAGGAGCGCTATCTCGCTTATGCGCTTTCGACCATCATGCACCGGGCGCTGCCCGATGTGCGCGACGGCCTGAAGCCGGTTCACCGCCGCATCATGCATGCGATGCGGCTGCTCAGGCTGGAGCCGGGCTCCGGCTTCGCCAAGTGCGCGCGCATCGTCGGCGAGGTGATGGGCAAGTTCCACCCGCACGGCGACCAGTCGATCTACGACGCGCTGGTGCGCCTCGCGCAGGACTTTTCCGTCCGCTATCCCCTCGTGGACGGCCAGGGCAACTTCGGCAACATCGACGGGGATAACGCCGCGGCCATGCGCTACACCGAAGCGCGCATGACGTCGGTGGCCTCGTCCCTGCTGGAAGGCATCGCGGACGATGCCGTGGATTTCCGTGCGACCTACAACGAGGAGGACGAGGAGCCGGTCGTGCTGCCCGGCGCCTTCCCGAACCTGCTGGCCAACGGGTCCGCCGGCATCGCGGTCGGCATGGCGACGTCGATCCCGCCCCACAACGCGGCCGAGCTTTGCACTGCCGCGCTGAAGCTGATCGAAGACCCGGCCATCGCCCTGGACGGGCTGCTCAGCCGGGAGCCCGGCGACGGGCTGGTGCGCGGACCGGATTTTCCGACCGGCGGCATCGTGGTGGACGGCCCGGACTCGGTGGCGGAAGCTTACCGCACCGGCCGCGGCTCGTTCCGCCTGCGCGCCAAGTGGCACAAGGAGGATGGCGGCCGGGGCTTGTGGAACATCGTCGTCACGGAAATCCCCTACGGCGTGCAGAAGGCGCGGCTGATCGAGAAGACCGCCGAACTGCTGCTCGCCCGCAAACTTCCGCTTCTTGAGGACATCCGCGACGAAAGCGCGGAGGACATCCGCGTCGTGCTGGTGCCGAAGAGCCGCACCGTCGATCCGGCGATCCTCATGGAGTCGCTGTTCAAGCTGACGGAACTCGAAGCGCGCATTCCCCTCAACATGAACGTGCTGTCGCGGGGCAAGGTGCCGAACGTGCTCTCGCTGAAAAGCGCGTTGCAGGAGTGGCTTGACCACCGCAAGGACGTGCTGCTGCGCCGCTCGCGCCACCGCTTGGCCGAGATCGAGCGGCGCCTGGAGATCCTCGGCGGCTACCTCATCGCCTATCTCAACATCGACGAGGTGATAAAGATCATCCGCGAGGAGGATGAGCCGAAGCCGGTGCTGATGCGGCGCTTCGAGTTGACGGACATCCAGGCCGAGGCCGTGCTGAACCTGCGGCTGCGGTCTTTGCGCAAGCTGGAAGAGTTCGAGATCCGCAAGGAGTTCGACGCGCTTTCGACCGAGAAGAAGAAGCTGGAAGGCCTGCTGGAGTCATCGGCGAAGCAATGGCGCACGATCCGCGGCGAGGTGGAGGCGACGCGAAAAGTGTTCGGGCCGGAAACTCCGTTGGGCAAGCGCCGCACCGAGTTCGCGCTGGCGCCCGACCACGCGCCGACGGACCTGCACCACGCCCTGATCGAGAAGGAGCCGATCACCGTCGTGATCTCGGAAAAGGGCTGGGTGCGCGCGCTCAAAGGGCACATGACAGACTTTGCCGCGCTCACCTTCAAGGAAGGCGACGCGCTGAAGTTCGCCTTCCCCGCGCAAACCACGGACAAGATCGTGCTGTTCACCACCGGAGGCAAGTTCTTCACGCTCGGCGCCGACCGCCTGCCCGGCGGGCGCGGTCAGGGCGAACCCGTGCGCATCATGGTGGACATGGACAACGACCAGCAGATCGTATCCGCCTTCGTGCACCGGCCGGAAGGCAAGCTGCTGCTCATCTCGCGCGAAGGCAACGGCTTCATCGTGCCGGAAGGCGAGACGATCGCCAACACGCGCAAGGGCAAGCAGGTGATGAACGTGTCCGCGCCCGACGAGGCGCGCTTCTGCGTTCCCCTCGATGCGAGCGCCGATCACCTTGCCATCGTCGGCGACAACAGGAAAATGCTCGTTTTCCCCTTCCCCGGCAGCGGGGCCGAGCGCTTGCCGGAGATGGGGCGCGGCAAGGGCGTGCGCCTCCAGCGCTTCAAGGACGGCGGCGTGCTCGACGTCAAGCAGTTCGCGATCGGCTCCGGCTTGAGCTGGCAGGACACGGCCGACCGGACGCACAACCGCAGCCGAGCCGACCTTGCCGACTGGATCGCGCCCCGCGGCACGGCCGGGCGCATGGTTCCCAAGGGTTTTCCGCGCAGCGGACGCTTCACTTGAAGCGGGAAGGAGTTAAGCCTGAGCTTACGGCTCTTGCAAAGCCGGATCTTCAAAGACACCATCGTGCTCTTCATGGTTCGGAGAAGATCGATGGCAATTCCCCATTGCAGACCCCTCTCGCCGGAACTTGCTAATCCCGGCAACGAGCCGGTCGGCCTTGTCGTCATTGCCTACGGCATCGATGGTTATACCAACCATCTCAATGGTCCCTGGAGGGCGATGATCGAGAAGTTTGCCGAAGAATTGGAGGCATCGGGATTTGCCGTTTCGATCCCGGACTATTTGACTGCCACCAATCTAGCTCCCGGACAAAACCTTTGGGAGTCGATCCCTCTTTACCGCGACAAGTGGCAGGATGTTGTTTCTCAGGCGATCGACGAGGCGGAAGCTCTTCCCGGTGTCGATGCGTCGCGCATCGGACTGCTCGGATTTTCTCTCGGCGGCCATCTATGTCTGCGGCTGAGAGCCAGGGCGAAAGTCGTCGTCGGGTATTTTGCACCGCTTCTCCCTCTGCTCGGAGGCATCGATGCGGCTGGCCCGATCGAGTTTGTGCAGATCCACCATGGCGAAGCCGACCCGCTGCCGCCGACGGACCCGGCAGTGGCAGCCCATATACGTCAGATCATCAGCAAAGAAGGCACTCCGACTGAGCTATGGCTTTATCCGGGTGCCGGGCACGGGTTTGGCAGCGGCAGCGATGCCGACGACGAGGCCCTTGCGGTGTCCAGGACACGTACGGTCGAATGCTTCGCCGAGCGCCTCTGAACAGAGCAGCTCTTTAAAGGATAGGGGGCTGCGATAATCCCGTCCCGCTCCTGATCAAAGGGCTGACGCGAGGATTTTGCAGCGCAGCATATTGACTGCGAACGATCATTCTCATACGTTGCGAACGATCGTTCGCTCTCCATTGGTGTGCCGCTTGGAAGCTTTGAGCCTGTCTTTTGCCGAGAATGGCGGCGCTCCGTTGGAAGCGGTTCAGCCGCGAAGCCTCCGGCGCGACAAGCAGGTGCAGCGCATCCTGGAAGCGGCAAAGGCCTGCTTCGTGCGCGCAGGCTTTCAGGGCGCGTCCATGCAGCAGATCTGTGCGGAAGCGGGCATGAGCCCAGGCGCGCTGTACCGCTATTTTCCGTCCAAGGAGGCGATCGTGGAAGCGATCGCCGTGGCGGATCGCAGCAAGGACGCGGAATTCCTCGGCTTGATCGAGGACGGCGCCACCGTGCTGGATGGAATGGTGGCGGCATCCATAGCGTTTCTCCGCTCCATGTATGAAAGCGGCGACGTTCCGATGTTTCTGGAGATCCGCGCGGAAGCGATGCGCAATCCGTCGGTCCGCGACTCGATCATGGACTGCGCCTGCGCGGTGGAGGACAAGTTCCGCGACCATCTCGCCAAGGCGATCGAGCGCAACGAGATCCGGCCGGTCGTGCCTTTGGATGCGCTGTGCTCGATCCTGATGTCCATAGGGGACGGCATGGCCATGAGCAGCCTGCCCGATCGGGGTGTGAGCTTCCCTGACGCCGAGACAGCCCTGCGGGCGATGCTGGAAGCGCTGCTGCGCCCGCAGGGCGATCCCGCTTCAAGCAAGCCGTAAGAAATTCGAGCGCAACGCCGCGAAAGCAGACCGATGCCGAACCCGAAATCACTTCTCGTCACGACGGCACTTGCCGTTGCCTTCTCGCTGACTCCGCTGGTGCAGACAGACGCCGAGGAACAAGCGCCAGCCGCAACGCAGGCGCCCGTGCCGCCGGCCATCCGGGTCGTGTCCGCCGACAAGCGCGAACTCGTAGATGCCCTGGCGGTCACAGGAACGATCGTGGCGCGCGAGGAGGCTTCCGTCGGCACTGATCTCAACGGGCTGGCCGTGCTGGCGCTCAACGCCGACCAGGGCGACACGGTGAAGAAGGGGCAGGTGCTCGCCGTGCTCGACCGCTCTCTCCTGGACACGCAGCTGGCCCAGGCCGAGGCCTCACGGGCACAGGCCGAAGCATCCGCCGCGCAGGTGGGCGCGCAGATCGCGGATGCCGAGGTCACCGTGCGCCAGGCTACGGACTCGCTGCGGCGGACGCAGGAGTTGCAGAAGAAGCGCGTCGCGACGCAGGCACAGCTTGATGACGCGACGAATGCCCTGGACAGCGCCAAGGCCCGATTGGGCGCCGCGCAAAAAGCTCTGACCGCCTCCCAGGCACAGCTTGCCGTGATTGAAGCGCAGAAACAGAACATCGTCGTCCAGATCGGCAAGACGGAGGTTCGCGCTCCTGCCGATGGTCTCGTGCTGTCCCGCAGCGCCACGCTTGGCGGTGTTGTGTCAACCTCGGCTGCGCCCTTGTTCCGCATCGCCATCCACGGCGAATTCGAACTGGCGGCGGACGTCGCCGAGATCGAGATGCCGCGCCTGCGCAAGGGTATGCCGGCTGCGGTAAAATTGCCCGGCCTGCGCGATCCGCTGCAAGGTTCGGTCCGGCTCGTTTCGCCGGAGATCAGCCAGAAATCGCGGCTGGGCTCGATCCGCGTTTCGCTGCCCGTCGAAGAGGCCGTGCGGGCTGGCAACTTCGCCCGCGCCAGCGTTGAGATTTCCCGCCGGGAGACCGTCGCGGTGCCCTCTTCCGCGGTGATCTATGCCGACGACAAGGCCTTTCTCCAAGTAGTGGAGAACGACACGGTGAAGACCGCGCCGGTGACGCTCGGCACCCGGTCCGGCGAGTGGATCGAGGTGGCTTCCGGCGTTAGGCAAGGCGCCGACGTGGTGGCGCGCGCCGGCACGTTCGTTGCCGACGGCGACCGGGTCAAGCCGGTGCGCGACGAGAACACGGGAGCCGTGACGCCATGAACTGGAATTTCTCCGCCTGGGCGATCCGCAACCCGATCCCGCCCATCCTGCTCTTCATCGTGCTCTGCACGCTGGGGCTGATCAGCTTTTCCAAGCTGCCGATCACGCGCTTCCCCAACATCGACGTGCCGCTCGTCTCGGTCTCGGTCATCGATCCCGGCGTGGCGCCTTCGGAACTGGAAACCCAGGTGACGAAGCGCGTCGAGGACGCGGTCGCCAACATCGCCGGCGTCAAGAACGTCACCTCCGACATCACCGAAGGCAGTTCTCTGACGATCGTCGAGTTCCGGCTGGAAACCGACACGCAGACCGCCGTCAACGACGTCAAGGATTCCATCGAGCGCATCCGCGCCGACCTGCCGGCGACGGCGGAAGCGCCCGTCGTCAACCGCATCGACGTGGAGGGCCAGGCGATCGTCACCTACGCGGTGTCCGCGCCGGCCAAGACCATCGAGGAACTCTCCTGGTTCGTGGACGACACGGTGATCCGCAAGCTCCAGGGCGTGAAGGGCGTTGCGCGCGTGGACCGCTTCGGCGGCGTGACGCGCGAGATCCAGGTCAACATCGATCCCGATCGTCTGAACGCGCTGAACGCTGCGGCCGCCGATGTCAGCCGTGCGCTACGCAACGCCAATGTCGATCTGACCGGCGGCACCGGCAAGTTCGCGGAGCGCGAGCAGTCGATCCGCACGCTCGGCGGCGCCAAGTCGATCGAAGACCTGAAAGCATTGGAGATCCCGCTGAGCGACGGCCGCTCCGTCAGGCTGTCGGACATCGCGACCGTGACCGACTCCTGGAAGGAGCCGAAGTCGTTTGCGCGCGCCAACAACCAGACCGTCGTCGCCTTCGGCATCCTGCGGGCCAAAGGCGAGTCGGACGTGGATGTCAGCAACCGCGCCGCCGGCGCCATCGCCGAACTGCAAAAAGCCTATCCCGACATAAAATTCGGCCAGGTGGACAACACGGTGAACTACACCGTGGGCAACTACGACTCGGCAATGGAAACGCTGCTGGAAGGCGCCGCGCTTTCCGTCATCGTCGTGTTCCTGTTCCTGCGCGACTGGCGCGCGACGCTGATTTCCGCCGTGGCTCTGCCGCTCTCCATCATCCCCGCCTTCTGGGCGATCCACATGATGGGCTTTTCGCTGAACCTCGTCAGCCTGCTCGGCGTCACGCTGGTGGTCGGCATCCTTGTGGACGACGCGATCGTCGAGATCGAGAACATCGCCCGCCACATCAACATGGGAAAGACGCCCTATCGGGCATCGCTGGAAGCGGCGGATGAGATCGGCCTGGCGGTGATCGCGATCTCCGCGACCATCATCGCCGTGTTCGCGCCGGTGTCCTTCATGGGCGGCATCGCCGGTCAGTATTTCAAGCAGTTCGGCCTCACCGTCGCGGTGGCCGTGTTCTTCTCGCTGCTCGTCGCGCGCCTGCTGACGCCGATGCTGGCCGCCTATTTCATGCGCAGCTACAATCATGAGGAGCCGAAGCCGGGCCTCTTCTTGCGCGGCTATCTCGCGCTCCTGCGCGGCACGCTGCGCTTCCGCTGGCTGACGCTGCTTGGCGGCATCGCCTTCTTCGCCGGCTCGATCTACGCAGTGGGCTTCCTGCCTTCCGGCTTCATCCCGAAGGAGGATGCAAGCCGCCTCGCCTTCTCGCTGGAACTGCCGCCCGGCAGCCGGCTCGAAGACACGCGCCTAGTGACCGACCGCGTGACGGACATCGTCAAGGGCGTGAACGGCGTGGCCGACGTCTATGTGATCGGCGGCGCCAGCGCCACCGGCACGCTGGAAACGCGGCGCGCCACGGTCATCGCCGAGCTCGTCCACAAGTCGGAGCGCGACGTCTCGCAGCAGGGGATCGAGGACCAGATCCTGCGCAAGTTCCAGGACGTGCCGGACCTGCGCGCCTACACCGTCAACGACCGGGGCGAGCGCGAGTTCGCCATCGGCGTCGTCAGCAACGACGGCGCGCTGCTGGACCGCGAAGCGCGCAAGATCCAGCAGGCGATGAACGAGACCGGCAAGTTCAAGGCTTTGACGTCCAACGCCGCGCTTGACCGTCCCGAAGTGGTGATCGTGCCCGACCTCGACCGCCTGGCGGAACTCGGCATCTCCACCAACACGCTGTCCGAAACGCTGCGCGTCGCCACCATCGGCGACGTCGATGCCGCGCTGGCCAAGTTCACGGTCGGCGACCGTCAGATTCCGATCCGCGTGCAGTTGAACGAAAAGGCGCGCGGCGACCTGTCGGTGGTTGCCGCCCTACCGGTATCGACGCCCTCCGGCGTTTCCGTGCCGCTTTCCTCGGTCGCGGAAATCCGCTTCGGCCAGGGCCCCTCCTCCATCGCCCGCTTCAACCGGCAGCGGCGCGTGGTGATCGGCGCCGGGCTGGTGGAAGGGTTCGAGCTTGGGCCGGCGCAGGAACTGGTCAAGAGCCTGCCCGAGGTGCAGAGCCTGCCGGCTTCGGTCCACCTTGCCGACACCGGCGACGCCGAAATCCAGGGTGAGGTCTTCGCGGGCTTCGCGCAGGCGATGGCGACCGGCCTGATGCTGGTGCTCGTGGTGCTGATCCTGCTGTTCGGTTCGGTGTTCCACTCCTTCACGATCCTGGGCTCGCTGCCGTTGGCGGTGGGCGGCGTGGTGGCGGCGCTGTGGATCACCGACAAGGCGATCTCCATGCCGGTCGTCATCGGCATCCTGATGCTGATGGGCATCGTCACCAAGAACGCGATCATGCTGGTCGATTTCGCGGTGGAGGAGGAGAAGCACGGCGTGCCGCGCCGCGAGGCGATCATCGACGCGGGCCGCAAGCGCGCGCGGCCGATCGTCATGACGACGATCGCCATGTCGGCCGGCATGATCCCGGCAACGCTGGCGCTCGGCGACGGCGGCGAGTTCCGCGCGCCGATGGCGATCGCGGTGGTCGGCGGCCTGCTTGTCTCGACCTTCCTGTCGCTGGTCTTCGTGCCGTCCTTCTACACGATCATGGACGACCTTTCCCGCCTCACCGCCCGCGCCTTCCGCTGGCTCGTGCGCCCCAACCGGCCGGACGAGCCGGACGAGGAAGATCACCGTCCGTCGAACGTGCGGGTGCTGGATCGCGGCGGGCGGGAGGATTTGCCGATCGCGGCGGAGTGAGGCGGAACACGTCCGACTTCGGCATCAGCCGGATGGGGGGCGCAACTCAGCCCTCCGCCACAAGCTCCAGCTTGCGCCCTGACACTTTCGCCAACTGCGCCAAGCGATTGGCCGGGCGTTCGCCGTAGAGGGCCGCGTGGCGGGCGGGCACCACCAGCGCCAGCGCGCCGTCGGGCCGCGACTGCCATTGGAGCTTCGGCATCACACCCGGCATGGAGGCGGAAAGCAGATAGACGACGCGGAACATCGCGCCGAGCAGCCTGACACGTTCGAGGTAGCGCGGCGGGATGAGGTCGCGCAGTTCCGGCGCGATCACGTCGTCGTAGATGCCGTCGTGGCGGAACAGGTTGGCGAGAGCCAGGTAGACGCGGCCGGGGTGGTCCACGCCGATGAACGAGGCGTGGGAGATGATGTTGAGCGACTGCGTGCCGCGATATTCCGGATGCGCGCGCCAGCCGATGTCGGCCAAAAGGCAGGCGGCGTGGCGCAGGCGCTTCTCCTCCTCCGTTTCGTTCATGCCAAAGGCCGCAAAACTCGCATCGGTCCAGCCGACAAGCTCATGCGCATGCGCCACCGAGCGGGAGCGCAGGACCGCGAACTCGGAGGCCGCCGAAATCAGCGGGTCGGCGCGCTGCTCTTCCGGCGAAAGCAGGGAGTAAAGGAAGCCTTCCCGCACGCCCATGGCGGAAACCACGATCTTGGAGGGCCGCATCTGCGCGATCACCTCGTTCAGCACCACCGCGCCGAAGGGCAGCAGCGAGCGGCGATTCTTGGAGATCAGGTCGATGCCCTTGATGCCGGAAAGGTCGCCGCGCGCGACCTGTCTCAGGAAGGCGGCGGAGCTTTCGATGCCGAGTTCATAATTGTGCATGACCTCAAGCGGATAGCCGGTCATGTTGATGTGCAGCCGGGCGAGGTTGCGCCAGGTTCCGCCGACCGCATAGAAGGGCCTGCCCGCGCCGCCGCCGAGCAGCGCCGCGCGGCCGATATGCTCGCGCGCCAGCCGCGCCGCCCTCTCCAGCGAACCTTCGGCCATGTCCTGAAGGCGCAGGCCGCCGAGCGGCAGCGTGATCCCCTCGCCGATCGTCTTTCCCCGAACGTCCACCAGTTCGAGGCTGCCGCCGCCGAGATCGCCGGCGATGCCGTCGGCCGGCGTGAAGGAGGAGATCACGCCGAGCGCGGAGTAGTAGGCCTCCTCGCGGCCGGAAAGCACGCGGATGCGCGCGCCCAGCACCTCCTCGGCGCGGCGGATGAAGTCCGGCCCGTTTTCCGCCTCGCGCGCGGCCGCCGTGGCGAGCACATGGATTTCGTCCGCGCCCGCCTGCTCCGAGAGCGCGCGGAAGCGGCGGAACTCCTCCAGAGCCCGCGACACGGCCTGCGGGTCCAGGCGCTTGGTGGCGGCAAGCCCCTTGCCGAGGCCGGCCAGCATCTTCTCGTTGAAGAGCACGGTCGGCGCGCGCGCCACGCCTTCATAGACGACGAGGCGCACCGAATTGGAGCCGATATCGACCACTGAAAGGGGTCGCCGTCCGGGCAGCCGTCCCTGCGAGGTGACGGAAAAGAGTCCGCTCATCCGACCGCCGCAGCGAGCTTCTTGCGGCGGCGGAAGCGGGCGATCGTCTTCGGCGCATGGACTTTCAGGGCGCCGCCCCGGCCGGAAAGGCTCGGATTGGTCATGAAATATTCCTGCGCATTGAACCGGTCCTCCCCCTCGTCCGGCTGAACCCGCCGCGACGTCCCGTCCGGCAATACTTCGAAGCTCTGCTGGTTGTCCATGAGGTTGCCGAGCATGATCTGGCCCAGCACCTGCTCATGCACTGTGGGGTTGGTGATCGGCACCATGCACTCCACGCGGCGGTCGAGGTTGCGCGGCATCAGGTCGGCCGACGAGATATAGACGATGGCCTCGCCCGAGGGCAGCCCGGCGCCGTTGCCGAAGCAGTAGATGCGGCTGTGCTCCAGGAAACGGCCGACGATCGACTTGACCCGGATGTTGTCGGACAGGCCGGGCACCTGCGGCCGCAGGCAGCAGATGCCGCGCACCACGAGTTCGATCTCCACCCCTGCCCGGCTGGCGTCGTAGAGCGCATCGATGATCTGCGGATCGACCAGGGCGTTCATCTTCATCCAGATGCGTCCCGGCCGCCCGGCCGCGGCATGTGCCACCTCGTCCGCAATGTGGCCCAGGATGCGCTTGCGCAGCGTGTAGGGCGACAGCGCGATCTGCATCTTCTCCGCCGGTTCGGCATAGCCGGTGATGAAATTGAAGATCTGCGCCACGTCGCGGGCGATGGCCGGGTCAACGGTGAAGAAGGACAGGTCCGTGTAGATCTTCGCGGTGACCGGGTGGTAGTTGCCGGTGCCTAAGTGCACGTAGTTGCGCATCTTGCCTTCCTCGCGGCGCACCACGAGCGACATCTTGGCGTGCGTCTTCAGTTCCATGAAGCCGAACACGACCTGCACGCCGGCGCGCTCCAGGCTGCGCGCCCAGTTGATGTTGGCCTGCTCGTCAAAGCGCGCCTTCAGCTCAACCAGCGCCGTCACCGACTTGCCGGCCTCCGCCGCATCCACCAGCGCGCGCACGATCGGGCTGTCGTTGGACGTCCGGTAGAGCGTCTGCTTGATCGCCACCACCTCCGGATCGTTGGCGGCCTGGCGCAGGAACTGCACCACTACGTCGAAGGACTCGTAGGGGTGGTGGACCACGATGTCCTTTTCGCGGATCGCCGCGAAGCAGTCGCCGCCATGCTCCCGGATGCGTTCGGGAAAGCGGGGAACATAGGGCTCGAACTTCAGGTCCGGCCGGTCGATGCCGACGATCTCCGAAAGCTGGTGCAGGGCGAGCGGCCCGCTGAGCACGGAAATACGGGTGTCAGGCACGCCGATCTCGCCGATCACGAAGCCGCGCAAGCCCTCCGGCATCCGGTTGTCGAACTCGATGCGGATCACTTGGCCCCTGCGCCGCCGCTTCAGCGCCGACTCGAAGAACCGGACGAGGTCTTCCGCTTCTTCCTCCACCTCGATGTCGCTGTCGCGGATGATGCGGAAGGTGCCGATGCCCTTCACTTCATAACCGGGGAACAACCTGCCGATGAACAGACTGACCACGGCTTCCAGCGTCATGAGGCGGATCACGCCCTCGTGGTCGGGCAGGCGGATGAAGCGGCGCAGCGCCGTGGGCAGGCGCAGGAGTGCCGCCATCTCCGTATTGTTGCGCAGGTTGCGCAGTTGCAGCGCCATGCTGAAGCCGAGGTTCGGAATGAACGGAAACGGGTGCGCCGGGTCGATCGACATCGGCGTCAGCACGGGGAAGATCGACTCGCTGAAGTGCTCGTCCAGCCAAACCTTGTCCTCCGGCGACAGGTTCTCGGCCTGGATGCCCTCGATTCCTTCACCCCTCAGCAGCGCGGCGAGCGCGGCCAGGCTTGCCTGCTGGTCTTCCTGAAGGTGCTCGACCTCCACGAGGATCTGGTTGAGCTGCTGCTCCGGCGAACGGCCGTCCGGGCTCTTCAGCGCGATCTTCTCGCGCACCTGGCCCGCAAGGCCGGCGACGCGCACCATGAAGAACTCGTCCAGGTTCGTCGCCGAGATGGAAAGGAAGCGCACCCGTTCCAGCAGCGGATGATTTTCGTTCTGCGCCTGCTCCAGAACGCGGCGGTTGAACTGAAGCCAGGAGAATTCGCGGTTGACGAAACGATCCGGATTGCCCGCGATGTTCTCCGCCACGGAAGGCGCCACAAAATTTGCCGGTGCAGGCTTTGCCGCCGCCACCGCCGCTGAAACCGCTCGCCTCGCCATACGCCTTTTTCCCTTCTTTACGCCACAGATACCGCGCGGCGGCGCTCCGGCAAAGACAAGCCGAACGGCTTTCCCTGCGCCGCCGAACGCGCTAGTTCCACTGAAACATCGCGACATAACAGGCGGACGAAAGCATGGCCGGCGGCATCATTCCCCATTTTCAGAACGACGCCGGGCATCCAGTCATCACCATCGGCGTCAAGGAGTTCATGTGCGTTGGCGCGACGCCGCCTTTCGATCATCCGCATGAGTTCCTGGACATGGGCGGCGACAACGAAAAGATCTGTCCCTATTGCTCGACCCTGTTCCGCTACGATCCTTCGCTGCACGCCACGGACTCCGTGCCGCCCGGCTGCCTTTACATCAAGAACGCCGCCTAAGCTTTTCCGAACGTGTCGCGTGACGGCCCGATCCTCGTTGCGGGCGGGGGCATCGCGGGCCTGACTGGCGCACTCGCCTTCGCGCAGCAGGGCTTTGCCGTCGAAGTTTTCGAGCGGGCCGAGCGGCTGGAAGAAGCCGGCGCCGGCATCCAGCTCTCCCCCAACGCCACGCGCATCCTTTTCTCGCTGGGCTTGAGCGACGCCCTGCTGGCCGTCGCGCCGCGTCCTGAGCAGGTTGTCCTCATCGATGCGAAGAGCCTGCGGGAACTGGCGCATGTCCCGCTGGGCGCCTGGGGCGAAGCGCGCTGGGGCGCTCCTTATCTCACCTGCCGCCGCGCCGACCTCCAGCGCATCCTTCTGGAAGCGGTTCTCGCGGATTCGCGCATTGCGTTCAAAACAGGCGCCTCCGTTGTCGGTGCCGATCTTTCCGGTGAAAGCTCCAGGCTGATCCTGGACGACCGCGCTGCGGAGCCTGCATCGGGAGCATTTCTCGTTGCAGCGGATGGCGTACACTCGACGGCAAGCAAATCCCTGTTGCGGGGAGGTGGGGGAACCACGTCCACACCTTCGGCACCCTCCAGGGTTGCCGAACCAACCTTTACAGGCCTGACAGCATGGCGGGCGGTCGCCGATGAACATTTGCTCTCGATCCTATCGAACATCCTGCGCGCGGACCGCGTCTCCGCCTTTCTGAAGCCCCAAGCCCATCTAGTTGCCTATCCGACAGGAGAAGGCGGTTTCAACCTCGTCGCGTTTGCCGCCGCACACGGACAGACCGGCAGCACGGCTGACGCCGACGGGTTCCGGCAAGCCTTCTCGGATGCTGCCCCGGTCCTGAAAAATCTGGTGGAAGGCATCAGTGGATGGACCGCTTGGCCGCTGCTCACGGCGCCTGAGCCCATGCCCTGGTTGTTCGAAAGCCGCGCGGCGCTGATCGGGGATGCGGCCCATGCCATGACGCCGTTTGCGGCGCAGGGCGCGGCGATGGCGATCGAGGACGCTGCTACGCTCGCTGCCGCCTTCGCCGAAACGGACGGCAGCTTGGAAGCGCGGCTGACGCGATGGGAACGGCTGCGACGTGCCCGGATTGCGCAGGTAGTCCGCCGCGGCAAGCTCAATCGGCTGACCTGGCACGCTGCCGGGCCTGTCGCCGCCGCACGCAACCTTGTGCTCAAGCTGCGCTCGCCAGAGGGGCTCGCTGCCGATCTCGACTGGCTCTACGGCTGGCGCCCTGCCTGATGCCTCAGCTTTGCGGCAACGGCCCGGCAGACCGCCTTGCCGGCCCGTCGGGGTCGTTGTGGATCACCAGCGACCAGCGCAACAGCGGTGGCAGCGGCGTCCAGAATCCCGTCCGCAAACCGCCGGCCCGGAGCATCTTGGCCGTCCAGGTGTTGCAGCCCAAAAAAGCGTTGAAGCGGCCCTTGGCTTCGAAGAAGGCATCGGCCCAACCGTAACCCTGCCCCACTGCGATCGGCGCGCCGGTCTGCCCGTCCGTCTCGAAAGTCGCGGCGATGGCATCCAGCATCGCGCGAAAGCCTTGCTCCGGCAGCGTGAGCACCGTGACGACGGGATCGGCGTTGTCGATCGCACCGGCAACCGCGACATGCATCACCGAGGCGTCCAGCGAGAGCGCGCGGGCCAGGGCGCCAGTCTCCAGCGCAGACCAGGTCGGCGTGCGCAGGTAGAACTCGCGCCCGCCCCAGCCGAACACCAGGAAGCGGGCACGCGGGTCGCGCACCGGCAGACCAGCTTCCGCCAGAAAGCCGAAGCGCCCGATCAACTCGGCATCGAGGGCGAGCGCAATGTCGGTGTGGATCGGGTTGGACAGTAGGAGGACTTGCCGGCCGGCAGTTCCACCCGGAGCGGCGACAGGCCGGAAAGGCCGCGGCAGCACGATGCCGATGGCCAACACGAGAAAGAGGATCAGCGCAGCGCCCCCGAAGAGGCGGAGGGCGAAGCGCAGCTTGCGGCTGCGCATCGGACTCAGTGCAGGATCTGGCTCAGGAACAGCTTTGTGCGTTCATGCTGCGGATGATCGAAGAACTCGCCCGGCGTGTTCTGCTCCACGATCTGCCCGGCATCCATGAAGATCACGCGGTTGGCGACCTTGCGGGCAAAGCCCATCTCGTGCGTCACGCAGAGCATGGTCATGCCTTCCTCGGCGAGCGTCACCATGGTTTCCAGCACTTCCTTGATCATCTCCGGGTCGAGCGCGGAGGTCGGCTCGTCGAACAGCATGATGCGCGGGTTCATGCAGAGCGAGCGGGCGATGGCCACGCGCTGCTGCTGACCGCCGGACAATTGACCAGGATATTTATTGGCCTGCTCCGGGATCTTCACCCGGCGCAGGAAGTGCATGGCGGTTTCCTCCGCCTGGCGCTTCGGCATCTTGCGCACCCAGATCGGCGCCAGCGTGCAGTTCTCCAGAATGGTCAGGTGCGGGAACAGGTTGAAGTGCTGGAACACCATGCCAACCTCGCGGCGCACTTCGTCGATCTTCTTCAAGTCGTTGGTCAGTTCCTTGCCGTCCACGACGATCCGGCCCTTCTGGTGCTCCTCCAGACGGTTGATGCAGCGTATCATGGTGGACTTGCCGGAGCCGGACGGGCCGCAGATGACGATGCGTTCGCCGCGCATCACCCGCAGGTTGATGTCGCGCAGCACGTGGAAGTCGCCATACCACTTGTGCATGCCGGCGATCTCCACCGCCACCTCGGTCTTGGAGACCTGCATCTTGGCGCGATTGACGGAAAGGTCCTCGGCGGCGACGGCGTTCTGGGTTGTCATGGCGAAAATTCCTTAGCGGCGGTAGCCGGTGTCGAGCCGGCGCTCCATGAACTGGGAATAGCGGGACATGCCGAAGCAGAAGAGCCAGAAGACGAAGCCGGCGAAGACCAGTCCGCTCATCGGCGTCTGCGGAGACGCCCAGGCGGCGTCGGAAAAGTTCTGGCGGACGACGCCGAGCAGGTCGAACATGCCGATGATGTAAACGAGGCTCGTGTCCTTGAACATGCCGATGAAGGTGTTGACGATGCCGGGGATCACCAGCTTCAGCGCCTGCGGCAGCACGATCAGGCTCATCTTCTGGAAGTAATTGAGCCCCAGCGAATCCGCGCCTTCGCCCTGCCCCTTTGGGATGGCCTGGAGGCCGCCGCGCACCACCTCCGCCATATAGGCCGCGGCGAACAGCGACACGCCGATCAGCGCGCGCAGGAACTTGTCGAAGTTCGTCCCCGGCGGCAGGAACAGCGGCAGCATCACGCTGGCCATGAACAGGACGGTGATCAGCGGGATGCCGCGGACCGCCTCGATGAAGATCACGCAGATCAGCTTCACCACCGGCATGGTCGAGCGCCGGCCGAGCGCCAGCAGGATGCCGAGCGGCAGGGACACGGCGATGCCGACAAAGGACAGGATCAGCGTGACCATCAGCCCGCCCCAGCGCGGGGTTTCCACATAGGGCAGTCCGAACACGCCGCCGATCAGCAGGAAGAAGGCGGCGATGGGGAAGACGACGAAGAGGAGCAGGACGTTCAGCCCCTTGCGCGGCACGCTTGGGCTCAGCAGCGGGGCAAGCAGGACCACGAACATCACCATCACGAGCAGCGGCCGCCAGCGCTCCTCTTGCGGGTAGGTGCCGAACATGAACTGCTGGAACTTCGCGCCGACGAACGCCCAGCAGGCGCCCGACCAGCCGTTCGGCTGCATGCCGCCCTGCGCCACGGTCGCGCAGAAGGTGCGGTCCGTGCCGGTCCACTGCGCCTGGACGAAGAGCCAGTTCAGCGCCGGCGGCAGGAAGTAGGCGATGACCAGGATCGCGAAGATCGTGAGGATCGAGTCGCCGACGGAAGCGAACAGGTTGGTGCGGACCCAGGGGAGGAAACCGCGCTGGCTCGATGGCGCGGCCTGCGCGTTGACCATCTCGACGCACACATAGGACAGGTCGTGCTCGTCCATGGCCTCTACCGCTCCACAAGGCGCATGCGCGCGTTGAACCAGTTCATGAAGGCGGAGACGGTCAGGCTCAAGGTCAGATAGATGACCATCCAGATGAGCACGATCTCGACGGCTTGGCCGCTCTGGTTGAGGATCGTGCCGCCCACCGCCACGAGGTCGGGAAAGCCGATGGCGATGGCCAGCGACGAGTTCTTGGTCAGGTTCAGGTACTGGCTGGTCAGCGGCGGTATCGCGATGCGCATCGCCTGGGGGATCACCACGAGGTTCAGCGTGGAGCCGGGACGCAGGCCCAGGGCATAAGCGGCTTCCGTCTGGCCCTTCGCCACGCCCCGGATGCCGGCGCGCACGATCTCGGCGATGAACGACGCGGTGTAGAAGGACAGCGCCAGGTAGAGCGAGAGAAGCTGCGACGGGACGGCGAGGCCTCCGGTCAGGTTGAAGGTCGATTTCTTGGGGAACTGGATGGTCGCGGGCAGGCCCATCGCGACGAAGGCCAAAAGGGGCAGACCGACGATGAGCGCTGCCGAAACCCAGAACACGGGGAATTGCTGGCCCGTCGCCTGCTGCCGCTTGCGGGCGGCGCGCACCACGAACACGACCATGGCGATGGCGATCAGCGTTGCCACGGCGACCAGCCATGCGCCCTCGCCCCAGATGATCTTGGGCAGGAAGATGCCGCGGTTGTTGAGGAAGGAGCCGCCGGGCAGGCCGATGGAGTCGCGCGGCGCCGGCAGCACCGAGATGACGCCGAAATACCAGAAGAAGATGACAAGCAGCGGCGGGATGTTGCGGAATATCTCGACATAGACCGTGCAGATCCTGGCTACGAGCCAGTTGCGAGACAGACGGCCGATGCCGACGAGGAAGCCGACGACCGTCGCAGTGACGATGCCGATCGCGGCGACCAGGATCGTGTTGAGGATGCCGACCCACAGCGCGCGCAGGTAGGTTGCGTCGTTCGTATAGGGGACCAGCGTGAAGGAGATGTCGAAGCCGCTGCGCTTCTCCAGGAAGCCGAAGCCGGAGGCGATATTGGCGCGGTGCAGATTCTCGACCGTGTTCCAAACGATCGAGTAGAGGCCCCACACGAGCAGCGCGAAAACGAGCGCCTGCGTGGCGATGCTGCGGATGCGCGGATCATAAAAGGGAGAGACGCGCGCAGGCGTGTTCTCGACTAGCTGTTGCGTCGCCATGCCGGCCTCAGCGCATGAGGGAAACCGAAGGGTGCGGAGCGGCGTGAACGCCGCCCCGCGAGGGAGGCTCGGCTCAGCGGATCGGCGGCGCGTATTGCAGGCCGCCCTTGCTCCACAGCGCGTTCAGGCCGCGGGCGATCTTGAGCGGGCTGCCCGCGCCGACGTTCCGGTCGAACATCTCGCCGTAATTGCCGACGGCCTTCACGATGCTCACGACCCAGTCGTTGGACACGCCGAGGTCCGTGCCGATGGTGGAACCCTCCTCAGTGCCGAGCACGCGCTTGATCTCCGCGCTGCCGTTGGCCTTCATGTCGTCCACGTTGGCCTGGGTGATGCCGAGTTCCTCGGCCGTCACCAGCGCGTATTGCGTCCACTTGACGATGTCGAACCACTTGTCGTCGCCCTGGCGCACGACCGGGCCGAGCGGCTCCTTGGAGATGATTTCGGGCAGAACCACGTGGTCGTCGGGCGCTGCCAGCGCGAGCCGCGTGCCGTAAAGGCCGGACTGGTCGGTCGTCAGCACGTCGCAGCCGCCGGAGTCGTAGGTGGCGTTCACCTGGTCGTTGTTCTCAAACACGACCGGCGTGTATTCCATCTTGTTGGCCTTGAAGTAGTCGGCGAGATTCAGTTCGGTCGTGGTGCCGGCCTGTACGCAGATCGAGGCGCCGGAAAGCTGGAGGGCGGAGGTGATGCCCTCAAGCTTCTTCGTGTTGATCATAAAACCCTGGCCGTCATAGTAGGTGACGCCCGTGAAGTTCAGGCCGAGCGCCGTGTCGCGGTTGATCGTCCAGGTCGAGTTGCGCGAAAGCACGTCGATTTCGCCGGACTGCAGCGCGGTGAAGCGTTCCTTGGCGTTCAGCGGCGTGAACTTGAGGGTGACTTTCTTAGGGTCGGGGTCGTTTGTGACCGCCTTGCCGAACACGGCTGCGGCCACCGCCCGGCAGAAGTCCGCGTCGATGCCCTTGAAGTCGCCCTTGTCGTCGGGCGCGGCAAAACCCTGGAGCGCCGGGTTTGTGCCGCACTGGACAAAGCCCTTGGCCTTGACGTCGCTCAAAGTATCCGCCTGCGCGGCGGCGGTCGCCGCCAGCGTCGCAAGCGCGGCGCCGAGGGCGCCCTTGATCAAACTATTCATTCCCGATCGAACCTTCTTCCGGTTGTTTGAAGCTTGAAGCCTGCGCGCCGGACTCTTGCCGGCTGTCATTATGCGCGTCGCCGCCGCGGTGGCAGATGGTGGCTTCAAGCTGTTCTCCCTGTCCACGGCGGGCATCGAAAGCGATTATTCCCCGCGGGTCAAGGGCTTGAACCAGGCGCGGGCGCATAATCATTAGGCAGAATCGAAGATTGCCCGATTTTTCGCAGCGCCAAGCCCGACGCCTGCCGATCTCTGGGAAACAAGTTGCAGGGAGGAAATGCGCTGGCTAAGCGCGGCAGGGAAACTCTTGAGCGAGGATGCATGGCGGACGACGACAAGGCGATGGGCGTCAACACACGTCTGGCCCATCTCGGCAACGATCCCCGCGCGTTCTTCGGCTTCGTCGCGCCGCCGGTCGTGCATGCCTCCACCGTGCTTTTCCCCGATGCGGCGACCATGGCCGCACGGGCGCAGCGCTACACCTACGGCGTCCGCGGCACGCCGACCACGGATGCCTTGACCTCGGCCGTGGATGCGCTGGAAGGATCGGCCGGGACGATAGCCGTGCCGTCCGGGCTCGCAGCCGTCACCGTGCCGCTGCTGGGTTTCCTGAGCGCCGGCGACCACCTGTTGATCACCGACTCCGTTTATGCGCCGACGCGGATTTTCGCCGACACGATGCTGCGCCGGCTCGGCGTCGAAGTCGAATACTACGACCCGGAAGTCGGGGCGGACATCGCCCGCCTCCTTCGCCCGAACACGAAGGTGGTGTTCACGGAGTCGCCGGCTTCCAACACCTTCGAGATGCAGGACATTCCGGCCATCGCCGCGGCCGCGCGCCGCCGCGGCGCCGCCGGGAT
>CAXTCF010000008.1:0-59194 GCA_964242945.1 uncultured Rhizobiaceae bacterium
ATCGGCGGGGGCGAGGGGTACTTCGGGCATCGCCTTTACCCGCTTGGTGCCCACCGTGGTGCCCCGCTCGCCGCTAAAGCCGGCGTGGGGGCGGGCCAGAATCTCGCCCACCCGCATGCGCGGGTTGAGCGAGGCGTCGGGGTTCTGGAAGATGTACTGGATGTCGCGCCGCTCTTCGGCGCTGCGCGCCTCCAGCCGGGGCGCCAGCGCCTTGCCCTTGAAGCGCACGGTGCCCGCACGCGCCGGCACCAGGCCGCAGAGCGCGCGGGCGACCGTGGATTTGCCGCTGCCCGACTCTCCGATCAAAGCCAGCGTCTCGTCGCGGCCGATGGCGAAGCTGACATCCGGCACCACCGTGGTGCCGGCCGAGCGCCCGATTCCGAACAGGCCGCGCCGCGCTCCATAGGCGATCGAGAGCGACTGGGCTTCGAGCAGTACCTCGGCACCGGCCGCGACTTTCGACGCCGCCGGCGGCCGCGCCTGGAACTGCGGCACCGAGTCCATCAGGGCGCGGGCATAGGGGTGGCGCGGCCGCGCAAAGACCTGCTCGGCCTCGCCGATCTCCACCAGCTCGCCGCGATACATCACGCCCAGCCGGTCGGCGATCTGGCGCAGGAGCGGCAGGTCGTGGGTGACGTAGACCATCGACACCCCGCTCTCAGCGCGCAGCGAGCGCAGAAGCTCGATCACCTGCTGCTGCACGGTGACGTCGAGGCCGGTGGTCGGCTCGTCCAGCACGATGAGCGCGGGGCGGCAGGCCAGCGCCATGGCGATCGCGATGCGCTGCTGCTGGCCGCCCGACAGGCGGTGCGGGTAGCGCTCGGCGACGGCTGACACGGCGGAAAGGCCGACTTGGCCCATCAGCTCGGCAAAGCGCGTCCGGATGGCGGCTGTATCCATGCCTTTGTGGGTGCGCAGCACCTCGGCGATCTGGCTGCCCACGGTCATCGCAGGGTTCAGCGCGGTGGTGGGGTTCTGCGGCACGAAGCTGATGCGGTTGCCGCGCAAGCGCTGCAGCGCCGCGCGGTCGAGCGTCGCAATGTCGGTGCCCTCGAATCGCACGGAGCCGCTGGTGAGGCGCGCGTTGGACGGGCGGTAGCCGAGGATCTGGTAGGCCAGCGTGCTCTTGCCCGAGCCGCTCTCGCCGACGATACCCAACACTTCGCCGCGTCGCACGTCGAGCGACACCCGGTCGACGGCGCGCTGCGTCCCGGCCGGCGTGCGGTAGTCGAGGGTCAGCTCGCGGATTTCAAGGATGTTTTCGCTCATGCGGCGCCCCGCATCGGCGAGCGTCCGAGGATGCGCGCCAAGCCCTCGGTGAAGAAGTTCAGGCCGACGACCAGGCTCGACAGCATCAGGCCGGGGCCGAAGACGGCCCACGGCTGCACCGTCAGCAGGTTTCGGTACTCGCTGATCATCAACCCCCATTCGGGCGTCGGCGGGCGCATGCCGAAGCCTAGAAAGCCCAATGTGCCGATGAGGATCGGCGCATAGCCGGCGCGCACGGCGAACTCGACCAGGAGCACGCCCAAGGCGTTGGGCAACATCTCGCGGCGGACCACGGAGAAGGTCGGCTCGCCGCGCAGGCGGGCGACGGTGACATAGTCTCGGGTGACGATGTCGAGTGCCGCGGCGCGGGCCATGCGGGCGATGCGCGGGGTGTAGATGATGGCCACAGCGCTGATCACCAGGAAAGGCGATCCCGCCATCTCCGGCCCCGCCATCGAGATGGAAAGCAGCGCCAGCACCAGGAAGGGAATCGAAAGGATAGCCTCGACGATGCGCATCACCACTTCGTCGACCCAGCCCCGCATGTAGCCGCAGGCCAGCCCGATCACCGAGCCGAGGGCGACGCCGATCAGCGTGCCACTGATCGACAGCGTGAGGACGATCCAGCTGCCGTGCAGGGTGCGGCTGAAGATGTCGCGTCCCAGCTGGTCGGTGCCGAACCAATGCCGGAGGTCCGGCCCCTGGATCGGCCGCCCGGCCATCATCTGCGCTTGCGGAAACGGCGCAATGAAAGGGCCGAAGACCGCGAACGCGACGTGGATCGCCAGCAGCGCGAAGCCGATGCGGAAGGAGGAGGGAGCCGACCAGAAGGCGGCGAATCGCCGCGGCCGGACGGGAGCCTCCAGGGGTTGGACGGCCACGGTCAGCTCCTCAGCTTCGGGTTGAGGAGGATGGCGCCGATATCGGCGATGAGGTTGACGGCGATGAAGACCGCGGCGGCGGCCAGCACCGAGGCCTCGATCAACGGCACGTCGCGCAGCTGCAGCGCATCGACCAGGAGCGAGCCGAAGCCGGGAAAGACGAAGACGCGCTCGACCACGACCACGCCGCCGATCATGAAGGCGAAGTTGATCGCGGTGGCGTTAAGCCAGGGGATGAGCGCATTGGGCAGTGCATGGCGCATGACGATGCGCCGCCGCGACAGGCCCTTGAGCTCGGCCATCCGCACGAAGTCGGAATCCATCAACTCGACCAGGCTTTCGCGCAGGAGGCGCGTGCCCGACACGGCGAGCAGCAGAGCGAGCGAGACCGCGGGCAGCGTGATCATGTGCAAGTATTGGAGCGCGTTGGTCGCAGCCGACACTTGGGAAAGCGGCGGGAAGATCGGAAAGGCCACCGCCAGCCCGAACAGCAGCAGCGTCGAGAACAGGAATTCCGGTGTCGAGAGGATGAGGATGGTGAGCGTGGAGATCGCCCGATCGGCGAAGCCGTCGGGCCGGAACGCCTGCACCAAAGCAGGCAGGATCGACAGGGGGATGTAGAGCAGCAGTGCGAAGCCGGCGAGCGACAGCGTGTTGGCGAGGCGGCCGAAGACGATCTCGTCGACGGGCTTCTTCGCGGTCAATGACGTGCCGAGATCGCCGGTTAGCGCACCGCCTGCCCAAGTGAAATAGCGTTCGACCACCGGGCGGTCGAGACCGAGTTCGACACGCAACTTCTGGCGCGCTTCGAGCGTGGACTCGCGGCCGAGAATGCGCGCAGCCACGTCGCCCGGCAGCACCTCAACCGCCGCGAAGATGATCACGGAGACGAGGGTGAGCGTGCCCAGCGAATAGACGATGCGCTGGATGACGAGGGAGAGGATCGTATTCATGCGGTGCGGCCGGTCCGAGCGGCCATCAGGCCGCCCGGCGACACGAAGCCGTCGTCAGTTCTGCGCTTCCTTGCCTTTGCAGACGAAGTTCTCGTAGTTGATGATGGGCACCTGCGGATGGGGGACGTATCCCTCGCAGTCCGCTCGCATCACCGCCACGTCGCTGGTGAAGTAGGGAATGATCACGCCGCCGTCGTCCGACAGTACCTTCTGGGCATCCTTGTAGAGCTGGCGCCGCTTTTCCGGGTCGACCTCGGCACGCGCCTGGTCGAGCAGCTTGTCAAACTCAGGGTTCTTCCATTTCGCCTCGTTGTAGGTCGCGTCCGACCGGAACGTGTAGGGCAGGCCCTCGGCCGCCGGGCGGCCAGACCAGTTGGAGCCAAAGAACGGCTTCTTCATCCAGGTGACGTCCCAGTAGGAGTCGGCCGGGTTGTTGATGACGTTGACGGTGATGCCGGCCTGGGCTGCCATCTGCTGGTAGGCCTGCGCCAGCGCCACCATGCCGGGCGAGCCTTCGCCGGTGTTCAGCTCGACGGTCAGGCCGTCGGGATGTCCAGCCTCGGCGAGCAGCTTCTTGGCCCCCTCGATGTCCTGCGGCTTGATGTCCGCCATGAAGGCGTCGGGGCTCGTCGGCGGCACCGGGGTGTCGTTGCCGGCAACGCCGTTGCCGAGCACAAGCGTGTCGACGAGCAGTTGGCGGTCGACCACCTTCTTCATCGCCTGGCGGACACGCACGTCGTCGAAGGGCGGCGTGTCGACCCACATCGACAGCGCCATGTATGTGCCCGGCGCCGATTTCTCGAGCTTCAGCGTCGGGTCGCCGGCCAGCACCGCGGCGTTGGCGGCGCCGGCCTGCATGATGAGGTCGGCTGCGCCCGACTTAATGGCGGCGAGACGCGTGACGTCCTCGGTGATGACGCTCAATTCCAGACATTCGGATTTGGGAAAACCCTTGCGCCAGTAGTTCTTGTTGCGCTGGAAGACGCGGCGCGTCTCGGTCGGGCTGTAGACGTCCTGGATGAAGGGGCCGGTGCCGTTCTCCTTCAGCTTGAGCTGGTCCTTGGTCGAACCTTCGGGGACGATCATGCCGTATTTGATGGCGAGCACGGTCGGCAGGTCGGCGACCACCGTCGGCGTCTTGAACGTCACAGTAAGGTCGTCGACCGCATTGATGCCGGCCGGATCGAGGAAGCCGAGCACGCTCTTGGCCGGCGAGCCGACTTCGGGGTCGAGCAGGCGGCGGAACGAGAAGACGACGTCCTTGGCCGTCATCGGCTTGCCGTCGTGGAAGGTGACGCCGGATTCGAGGTTGAAGGTCCAGGTCAGTCCGTCGTCCGACACGCTCCAAGACTTCGCCAGCTCGGGGATCGGCTGGAAGCCGGCGTCGAGGTTGACCATGCGGTTGTAGACGGCGTTCAGCTGATAGCTGTCGTCCGAGGTGTTCACGAAGGCCGGGTCCATCGTGATGTTGGGAAGGCCGGGCTCCGTACCGATCACCTTCACGCATTCGACGGCCATGGCGCCGCCGGCGCCGAGGGCCGACAGGCCGGCGCCTAAAAGCAGTACGCCTAATCCTGATCTTCCATTCATGACTGCATCCCCATTCTTTTTTGCATTGAAGCTCCCTTGCATGGCGCCCGATCAGTTCCGGATGCCATCCTTCCAGTCGAGCCAACCCTGGTAGCGAAGATAGAAGGGCAGGAACCACGCCTTGCCCCAGTAGAGCGGATGGGAGGGCATCTCGGGCTCGTCGAGGGGCGTCGCGGCCGGCTCGCCGAGGATGCCGCGGGCGACGGCTTCGCCGAGCCAGGTGCCGAAGGGCATGCCGGCACCGAAGCAGTAGCCCATCGCATAGTGCATTCCGTCATGGCGTCCGCGATGGGGGAAATAGTCGAAGGTGCCGGCGCATTGCCCCGTCCAGACATGGCTCAACCGGATTTTCCCCACCTGCGGGAAAAGGGCGCGCAGGCGCTCCCGCAGCGTGACGGCGACGCTGCGCAAATCGTCGTGCACCTCGCCCGTCATGGCGCCGAAGATCAGCCGCGAACCGTCCGGCGAAACGCGCGCATATTGCATGGCGTGGGCGCAGTCGTGGAAGCCGCGCCGCCGGGGCAGGACGTTGTCGAGCACGGCCGGGTCGAGCGGCTCGGTGGCGACCATATAGGCCCGGATCGGCACTACGCGCCGGCGGAGCCAGGACGTGGCCCGGCCGGTATAGCCGTTGGTGGCGGCGATCAGGTGATCGGCGGCGAGGGTGCCGCGGCTGGTCTCCAGGCGCCAGCCTTGGCCGGCGCGCCGCACCGACAGGACCGTCGTGCCGGTGTGGATCGCCGCGCCGGCCGTCCGCACGCGATCGCTAAAGCCTTTGTGGAAGAGGCCGGGATGCACGGTCTTGTGCTCGGGGATCACCGCGCCGCCGACGAAGCGCCGGGTGACCAGCTCGGTTTCCTGCCGCTCGCGTGGGACGATCTCATACAGATGGCCGAAATGCTCTGCCCGGGCGGCGAGCTCGGCTTCCAGCGCGTGGAGGTGGCCGGGCGTATTGGCGGCGACGAACCGGCCGGACGGCGCGTGGAAGCAGTCGATGCCTTCGCGCTCGATCAACGCGTTGACGAAGGCGAAGGCCCGGTTGCAGCCGTCATAGAGCTCTTTGGCACGTGCCAGTCCGTGGCGCGCGATCAGCGTCGTCAGGTCGTATTTGTACTGCCGGCCGAGCATGCCGAAATTGCGGCTCGAAGCGCCGTAGCCGAGGCTTTCTCCTTCCAAGACGGTCACCTCGCGTCCGCCCCGCGCGAGCGTCAGGGCGGCCGACAGACCGGTATAGCCCGACCCGATGATGGCGACATCCGTGCGGGCCGGAAGCGGCTTTGCGGGTTCGTGGGTGCGGGGTGCCGCATCCCACCAGTAGGGCTCGGTCTTGAACCCGGGCAGGAAGACCTCGGTGGTCACGGCTCCACCGTGCCTTGGCGGGCCGCCCAATCAACGGGGTGGAGGGCGTAGAAATAGCCGACGCGCGTCGTCGCGACATATTTCAGATGCGTGCCCTCAGGCAGCCAGACGATATCGCCGGCCTCGCAGACATGGGCGGCACCGTCGAACTCGACGGTCAGCGGTCCCTCGACGATGAACAGGATCTCGTCATAGGTGACTGTCCAGTCGATGGTGACGTTTTCGAGATATTCGATGCCGGCGCCCATGTGGCGGCTCATCGGCGCGGCGATGACGCGGGCGATCGCGGTCGAGCCCGTCGGGGTGACGGCCGGCTTGAGGACCATGTCGGCCCGCTTGAAGACTCTTGGCCCGGCCCCGGTCATGAGCCCGCCTTCGATGCGATATTGGCCTTCGACGGCGTCACGCCGGAGGGAGCGAGGCCGGCGAGCCAGGTGGTGACGGGATCCGGCCGGCGCCCCTGGTGCTCGAAGCGGTCGCGCCGGCGCACCGCGCCCCTCACGAAATGCGCGCCGACGAAGCGCAGCGGCTCAGGGGGAAAGCCGCGCCGGACGGGGCGCACCAGGCCGCAGCCGACCCACTCGTCCTTCACCCCGAGCGCGAGGGACGAGAGGATCTGGCCGCCGAGATAGGTCATGCCGATGCCGTTGCCCGAGAAACCGTAGCCGAAGAGAATGTCGGGACGGCCGGGCAGCGCCCCGAACAGCGGCAACCCGCTGTCGGTGCGGTCGATCGGGCCGTTCCAGGCATTGTCGAGCGGAAAATCGGCCAGCGCCGGGTGGCTCGCGCGCAGCGCCGCCCGCATCGCGGGGACACGCGGCGAAGGGGCGTGGAAGCGTCGGTCGATGATCCCGCCGAAGCCGATCGCACAGCCGGTGACGCCGACCAGCAGGCGGCCGTCGCGCGTCGGGCGGGTGCCGGAAACGAAGACGCGCGAATCGATGATCAGCGGTGCCCGCGCATAGCCGGCGGCGGCCAGCTTCTCCGGCATCGGCAGGGAGATGGCGTCGTCGCTCGAGATCACGAAGAGCGCCGGCGCGAGTTCCGGCACATTCGCAGACCAGGCGTTGATCGCCAGCACCAGTTTTTCCGCACGCACCCCGCCGCGCTCCGTCGTGACGGCGATGGGCGCGGCGCCACGGGTAAAGCGCCGCATCGCGGTCTTCTCGAAGATGCGCACGCCGCGCTGGAGCGCCACGCGGCGCAGCCCGCGCACGAGGAAGCCGGGATGGATCGTCGCGGCGCTGTCGTCGAATACTCCGGCGAGCAGCCGGTCGGTCCCGGCCATCGCGCGGATTTCCTCACGCGCGACCGGACGGGCGGGGGATTCGCCGACGGTCGCGAGTTTCGCCAGCGCATCGTTCCAGGCGCCGAGTTGGGGCGTGCAGGTGGCGCCCCAGATCCAGCCGACGCGGTCGAACCAGACGTCGATGCCGTTTTCCGCGCAGAATTGCGCGATGCCGTCGATTGCGCCGCGGGAAAGGCGGACGAGCCGCAACGCTTCAGCCTCGCCGCAGATGGCGGAGAGTGCCGCGAATTTGGTCCAGGCCGACAGCAGCATGCCGGAATTGCGGCCGCTTGGGCCGCCGCCGCAGATGTCCCGCTCAAGCACGACCACGTCGAGCGAAGGCTCGCGCTCACGCAGCCGGATCGCCGTCCACAGACCAAGATAGCCGCCGCCGACGATGCAGACATCCGCCTTCGTCTCGCCTTCCAGCGGCGGCTGCAAATCCGCCTCGACAGCCAGCGCCTGGCGGAGCCAGTGGCTGCGCCGGGTAATATCATCAGCGGGAATCGAAACGCGCATAATCGCCAAAATGTGATCTCACATCACAGAAACTAGACGTCACTTGGCGGAACTGTCAATCAGCTCGCGGCCGGTTTTCACGATGGCCGCCTTACATTGGGATTGCCCAAAAATGTGGCATAGCGCCAAACTTTGCGGCGAAATGGGCAGTTTATGCCGAAATATGTCAGGACGTGGCAGTTTGACAATCCCATTGATCTCGGGCCGAAACAAGCGACCAACGAGACAGCATGCCTTCAAGATGTGATCACATCATCAGGTTGTAGACGGATGGTTTTCAGCCGAGGCGTCAAGTTGCATCGCTCTTGAACCCACTTTCTCCGGCACCCCCTGCCGCGGCGTTGCCGCAACCGCGAAACCGCAGGCGGCGCTGAAAGGTCGATGAAGCGGCGCGAGAACGTCAGGCGTCGCCCGGGGCGCGCAACAGCGCTTCGGCACGTGTCCGAACAGCGGGTTCGAGCGCCAGCTTTTGCCGGGCGGCCAGGTCGAAGCGCACGCTGACGATGCGGGCCTGGGCATGCACCAGCCCGTCCAGCGTCCCCTTCATGACATGGACATAGGTCATGGACGACGTTCCGAGCTTCTCGACATGCGAGCGGATCGTGAGCAGCGTCCCCGACAGGGTCTCGTGTCTATAGTCAATCTCGCAGCGCACGTCGGCCCAGCCTTTTGCGCCGGCAGCATCCTCCGCCGGGTCGGCGACGCGGCCTAAGACATGGAAGCTGGCGTCGTCGAACATCGCCGCATAGTGCCGGACGTTGATGTGGCCCATCGTGTCGCACATCCAGGGATGCGCGACGCCGACATAGGTCACCATGCCCTGCTCCGGCCTCGATCGGTCGATGGCGTCATCGTGGTTCATGGGGTTGCCTCCTGCGGGCGACGATGACGGATCCCAGGGGGCCGGGCAATATCGGGGCCTGAGCGGCTTTCCGCGCGAAGCATGATGTCGGCGGCATCCGCGATGTCGGCGACCAGTGCTCGCCGTGCCCTCGGTCCCGCGCCCTGGCCGAGCGCCTCGACGATCTCGGCATGGTGGTCGAGTCCGAGCCCCAGCGTCGCCGCGCCGCGCATGATGTTGAGCCAGGGGCCGGCGCGCAGCCACAGGCGCTCGATCACCGGGATCAGCACCGCCGAGCGGGCGGCGCGGTAGATCGTGAAATGGAATTTGCGGTTGAGCGCGAGGTAGTCGGCCACGTCGCCGCGCGCCGTGCAGCCCTGCATGCGGCTGTTGATGCCGGCAAGCGCCTCGAGCTCATGCGCGTCGATCGTGGCGGCCGCCCATTCGGCTGCCGACCCTTCGATTGAGGAGCGCACGCGAGTCAGATCGCCGATGATTTCGATGCCAGCTTCGGGAACGATGACGCCGCGGTTGGGATGGTCGAAGAGCGCGCCATCGCTGACTAGCTGACGAAGGGCTTCGCGCACGGGCATGGGGCTGGTGTGGTGCTGGGCCGCCAATTCGCGCACCACGAGGCGCTGGCCCGGCAGGAAGTCGCCGTTCATCAGCGCCTCCTTCAGCGCCGCGTGGACGCGCGCATGCGCGGTGACGCCGGGTGGGGCGGCGCTGTCGTTCGCCGTGATCATCAGTGGGAGCGCGTCGGCAGCACCGCTCGGTGGCTCGTCAGGAAATCGTCGAAGGCCTCGACGAAGGCTGCAAGCTCGGCATCGCCGAAGGGAAGCGACAAAGCGAGCATGCCGCGCGGCGTCACATGGAAGCCGCGCAAGAGCATCTCGACATGCCAGAGCGCGATCAAGTCGGGGTCGGCCATGTCGAGAGGTGCGGGCGTGTCGACGGGACCTGCGACGAAATGGAGTGCCATCAGCGAGCCGCGGCCAAGCACGACGCCCTCGACCCCGTGCCGCTCAAGCGTGGCGTTCATGGCCTCGCGCAGCCGGTCGCCGCGCTCGTTGACGGCGCGGCTGGCTTCCTCGGTCAGCACCTCAGTGAAGCCGGCGAAGCCGGCGGCCATGGACAGGATGTTGTTGTTGAAGGTGCCGCCGTGGGAGAAGCTGCCGGTGCTGGCGGGATCGAAACGGTCGATGATGTCGGCGCGGCCACCGAAGCCGCCGAAGCTCGCGCCGCCGCCGAGATATTTGCCCAGCGTGACGAAATCTGGGTGGATGCCGTGCGCCCCGTGTAGGCCGCGATAGGCCAAGCGGGAGGTCATCACCTCGTCGAAGACGAGCAGTGCGCCAACCTCGCGCGTCGTCTCGCGCAGCATCATCAGGAAGTCGCGGCTCGCCGGGATGCAGCCCCCGCCGCCCATCATCGGCTCGAGGATCACCGCGGCCAAGTCTTGCCCGACTTCGCGAACCAAAGCGGCGGTGCCCTCGATATCGTTGTAGTCGGCGAAGACGAAGGGGAAGGGCAGGTTGAGTACCGAGCCGCCATGGGCAAAGGTCAGAACACCCCCGTGATAGCCTTCGCGAAAGGCCAGAATCTTCTGACGGCCAGTGACGGCACGCGCGGCGGAAAGGGCCATGATGTTGGCCTCCGTGCCCGAATTGCAGAAGCGCACCCGTTCGATCGCAGGAAAGCGCGCAACGATGGCGGCGCCGTAGCGCGCCTCGTAGCGGTTGGGCGCCCCGAGGAGCAAGCCCCCCTTCACCGCCTCGATCAGCGCCGCGGCGATTGTCGGGTCGGAATGGCCATAGAGGCCGGCGCTGTATTCGGAAACTAGGTCGACCAGAACATGACCGTCGAGGTCGGTTACGCGGCAGCCGTCGCCGGAAACCAGCGTCAGCGGGAAAGGCTTGTACCAGAGAACCGCCCGCGTATTGCCGCCAGGCAGGAAGGCCGCTGCCTCGCGATGCCGGGCCAAGCTGTTGGGATTGGCGGCGGCGAAGCGGCCCCGTGCTTCCTCCAGGAGGCTGTCCAGTTGCAAGTTTCGCATTTCGGTACGGGGCGCATGCATTTGATCAAATCCCTAGGCTCGGTGATGCGATGGTAGGGCCAAGAAAGGCTACTTCACAAGCGCCGCCCGGCCGGTGTTTTGATCAAAAATATTCCAGGGTGCCGACTTAAGCGATGTGTCTTGGCTTTCCAACGCGGAATGGGCTGTCGTCCACCACTATCCGCAAGCTTCACTTTCTCTGAGATGCGCGGCCTTGTTCCGGGGGAAGAGGGTGAAGACGCTACATCGAAAGAACGTAGGTGAAGCACCGTACGTCGTCGTGCAGGCAGCGGCAAACCGAAGTGCACGACCTTAGCCCTCTTGAAGTCACCCCAGCCTCGCAGTGCGAAAAGGAAGGGCTCGACAGGGGGCACACGGGTGGTACACACACACCTTCGGCGCTAGTCTGTTAAGTTATTGTTTTTTCTAATTGATATGTTCTGAAGGGCCAATCCCCTACTATGCCCTGTATGCGCCTCAGGGCTCGCTTTTGCATCATTCGGGAACGTACACATCCAATACTATCAATTACCTCGCGAGAAAGCCGCCATCTACGGGCAGGATCGCGCCAGTGATCATGGCGGCTGCCGGCGAGGCCAGAAACAGGATGGCATCCGCCACCTCCTCAGGCTCGGCGATGCGACCGAGCGGCGTGTTGGTGGCAATGGTCGCCATGCGCTCGGGATCGTCGAGGATAGGCTGGATGAAGGGGGTGCGCACGAAGGTCGGCGCCACCGCGTTGACGCGGATGTTGAGCGGTGCCCATTCGAGCGCAAGCGCGCGCGTCATGTTGACGACGCCACCTTTGGTCGATTGGTAGGCGACGTTCGGATAAAGGCCGCCGGAAAGGCCCATGATCGAGGCAGTGTTGACGATCGCGCCGCCCTTGCCCGACGCCTTCATGTGCCGCGCAGCCAGCCGCGCTGCCACGAACATCGCGGTCATGTTGACGGCGACGACCTTATTCCAGTCCTCGACGGCCAAGTCGAGCGCCGGCGAGCGGATGGCCATACCCGCATTGTTGACGAGAACATCGATCGGTCCGAGCCTCTCGCCGATGGCGTTGAAGACGGATGTCATGGCTGTCTCGTCGGTCACGTCGACGGCATAGGAGACAGCCTGTCCGCCGGCGGCAGAAATCGACTCGACAAGCGCCGCGCCCTTGTCGGCGTTGCGGTCGACGATGCAGACAACTGCACCGGCGGAAGCAAGGTGAAGCGCTGCGGCGCGGCCGATGCCGCTACCGCCGCCGGTTACGACCGCCACCCTGCCGGGCAGAGCAAAACGGAAGAGAATGGAATTCTGGGTCATGGGCTTCCAAGGGCGATGTCTGGCGGCACGTGCGAACGGAAGTGCTGGCCAACGCTGACGCGTCGGCCTTCAGGTCCGATGCAATCGCGGCCGCATTTATTGGTTTCCCTGATGCCCTGTCCGCGGGAAAGCAAGGGGGGTGAAGCTGCCTTTGCTCTGCCTTCGCCGGGAGGTGGGTGTCTTCTGTCCCGCTCGTATGACCGCGGTCACGCGCGGATTTTCCTTGATTGTCCGGTGCTGCGCCGAATACCTCCAGCAATGGTGGCGGAGATCGGTTGGGCGATCTTCGCGTGCGCCTTAGCCAGGCTGTGATTGCATTCGATCTTTCCTTCGGTGGAACCTTTGCCTTATTGGAGCGGAGTCGAGCCCTCCGGGAGGCCGGAGTCTGTCACAAGTCCTGTTTGCACGCCGAGGGTCCATTCATTGATGTCCATTCCGCCCTATGACTGGCAGTCGACAGCCGCGCCCGACGACATCGTCGAACTCGCTGCCGCGGAAAGAAGCCGCGCCGGGCGGATAACCAACATGAAGGGCGTGCTTCTGCATTCGGCGCCCTCCTTCAAACTCTTCTCCGCCGTCCTCCCGCTAAAGGAAAGGCTACGCGCCACACTCGGCGTGCGTGCGGTGGACGTTTTCTCGTTGGCGATCTCTGAGGACTCGAACTGCCTTCTGTGCTCGCTCTACTTCCGCCGCGCCTTGTTGGCACATGGCGTCGATCCGAACGGCTACGAACCGACGGAGGACGAGGCCGCACTCATCGAGATCGCTCACCGGATCGCCGGCGAACCGGTCGCGCACCGCATGCCGCCGCCCAAGGCGCTGAAGGTACTGGAAGCAAAGTATGGTGCTGAAACGGTGGTCGCAGTGGTGTCCTACGGCTCGGCGATGCTCGCCACGAACCGCCTCAACACCACGCTGGGTATCCCGATCGACGACGATCTGTTGCCGACGCTCGAAGCGACCGAGACTGCAAAAGCCAGCGCGGCCTGACGCGTACTCACCAGCCCTTTGGAAGATCCCAGACAGCAGGGTCCTTCAGTCCAGGGCGATCAAAGCGGAAGGCAGCTATATCTGACGGTGTTTCGCCGTCGATCAACAGCTCAGCGAGCGTTCTGCCGATCACTGAGGCGAATTTGAAGGCGTGCGTCGCGCCGACCGCGCATACGCAGTTGGGGTGGCCAGGGATGCGGTCGAGCACGAAATCGGCATCCGGCGTGTGAGTGAGCAGGCAGGTCTTCGAATAAAGTTTCGGGCCCGATGCGCGCGGAATGTGGCTTTCCAGAAAGCGCAGAACATCGTGCTCGGTGTTCGGGTCAGGCTCGAAGCTGCGCGCGTCGGGGTCGATCGGCTCGAAGCGGTCCTTGGCGATCTTGACGCCCGGTGCGCCATAGACGGGGAAGCCGTAGTAATTATCGTGGATCATCCAGATCCAGACCGGGAAGCGTTCCGGGTCGAAGTCCTGCAGGTTCGTGCTGGCGACGTAGGTCACCTGTTCGTGGGTGACCAACAGCGGAATCTCGACGCCGAGATGGGCAAGCAGCCGTTTCGTCCAAGGTCCGCCAGTGACCACGATCTTCTCCGCCTCGATCGTGCGTCCGGCTGCAACCAGCTCATAGCCGCCGTTGATCTGGCGGATTCCGGTGATGGGGCTATTGTCGACCAAGGTCGCTCCATTCCGCCGCGCAAGCCTGCGATGCGCCTCGTTCGCCCTGATGGCGCCGACCAAGCCGCCATCGGCCTGAAAGACCGCGTGAACATCGTCGTCAAAGCGGAATTGCGGAAAGCGCCGGCGGATTGCGGCCGCGTCGAGGATTTCGAATGGAACGCCGCAGGCGGCCATGCTGTCATTATAGGCCGCCTCGTTCAGCGTCGTCGTTGGTGGCCAGAAATTGAGCTCGCCCGTCTTCACGACAAGTTCTTCGCCGGCCTCCGCCTCGACCTCATGCCACGTGTGGTAGGCACGTTGCGCGAAGCGGACATAGGGCACCGTGTGATAGGTGAGGCGGATGATGCGAGAATGGTCGTGCGACTCGCCCCGGGCATGGCCGATATCGAACTGCTCGATGCCCAGCACCTCCGGCCCGGCCCCTTTCGACAGCCAGAAGCAGGCTGCACTTCCCAAGCCCCCAAGGCCCAGGACCACATAGGCGTAGCTGTCCTTCATCGGCACGGCCCTGTTTCGAATGCGCGATTGGCCCAGTTCAAGTTCCAAATGTTACAACGGTGATCCGAAATGCGATACAAATATCCTTCCATTCCCGGTGGGGGGAGATAGAGTCGACGCGCGATGCCGGTGGCCGCAGGCCGCTCCCGCAGGCTCGGACTCGGGGGAGGCGAGCCGGGTCTGCCAGATGTCGCGCAGCTTGAAGGAGCCTTTGCCGGCGATGAGTCAGAATTTCTCGCGCTACCGCCTCGGCGTCGACATCGGCGGCACATTCACCGACGTACTGGTGATGGAAGAGGACAGCGGACGCCTGCTGGCGCTCAAGGTCCCATCCAATCGCCGGAGCCCGGAAGACGCGATCATCGCCGGTCTGGACAAGCTCAAAACCCGTCACGGCGTGACCGCCGCGAACATCTCCTATTTCTCGCACGGCACGACATTGGCGGTGAACACGCTCCTTGAGCGTGACGGAGCCGAGGTAGGGCTTCTCACAACCAAGGGCTTCCGCGACATTCTCGAGCTGCGCCGGCTCCGACTCCCCAAGGCTAACGACCTCTTCCATCCGCGCCCCCGGGCGCTGGCGCGGAGACGCCGCGTCGCCGAGGTCGAAGAGCGCATGGCGCAGGACGGCGAGGTGGTCGTGCCGATCCGCCGCGACGATGTCATCGCCGCCGCGCGTCACCTCCTCGACCAGGGCGCATCGAACATCGCGCTCTGCTTTCTTCACTCCTACCGCTACCCCGGGCATGAGCGGCAGGCGAAGGCCTGGATCCTGGAGGTGTGGCCCGACCTCTACGTCATTGCCTCCTCCGAACTCTGGCCGCAACAGCGCGAATACGAGCGCTGCCTGGTGAGCGTCATCAACGGCTATGTCGGAGCGCGCATGCGCACCTACTTCGACACGCTGCAGAAGAAGACCAGCCAAGCCGGCATGACCTGCCGCATCTTCTCCACTAAGTCCAACGGCGGCGTGATGGGCCTGGAAGCGGCCGGGGAGCGGCCTGTCGAGACCTTGCTATCGGGTCCCGCCTCCGGCGTCATCGGCGCCGCCTTCATCGGCCGCACGATCGGCGACGAGAAGCTCATCACGCTCGACATGGGCGGCACCAGCGTCGACATCGCCGTGGTCGATGGGGAAATCCCTTACTCCAACGAGAACACGGTCGGCGACTTTCCAGTTTTGCTTCCGGCCGTCGACGTGTCGGCGATCGGCGCAGGCGGCGGCTCGGTCGCCTGGCTAGACGCGGAAGGAGTCCTCAAGGTCGGACCCCGCAGCGCGGGCGCGCTGCCCGGCCCCGCCTGCTACGGCCGCGGCGGCACCGAGCCGACCGTCACCGACGCCTATGCGATGCTCGGCATCATGGCGCCGGGCGGCCTGCTCGGCGGCGAGATGCAGCTCGACCTCGGCAAAGCCCGTGCCGCCCTGGCTGTGATCGGCGACCGGCTCGGCAAGACGCCGGAGGAGACGGCCGATGCGATCCTGCAGGTTGCCACGGCCAACATCTATGCCGAGCTCGTCCCGCAGCTTGCGCGCCGCGGGGTGGATGCCAACGAGTTCTCGCTGCTCGCCTATGGCGCGGCGGGGCCGACGCATGTGTTCATGCTGGCGCGCGAGCTGGACCTGCGGCGCGTGCTGATCCCGCCAACTCCGGGCCTGCTGTGCGCGCTGGGTTGTCTGGTCGCCGACCTGCGCGCCGATTTCGTGCGCAGCCTCTGGCAGGATGTGCGCGAGCTTTCGGACCCGGCGCTGGTCGAGACCTATGACGGCCTGGAAGCCGATGCTCGAGGCTGGCTCGCGCAGCAGCAGGTCGACCTCGGCGAGACCTACCTGATCCGCTCAGCGGACATGTGCTATGTCGGCCAGTCGTTTGAGCTCAACGTGGTGTTTCCCGGTGAGCCCCTGTCGGTCCAGGCGCTGCAGGGCTGGTTTCATGACCATTACGAGCGGGTTTACGGATTCGCAGACCGCAGCAATCCGATACGCATCCTCGAAGCGCGCGTGCAGATCGTCGGCGTCACCCACAAACCGAACTTCGATGATCTCCGTCCTTTCGCGGCCGGCGGCGACGCGCCGGCCTCCTCCCGGCCGATCTACGAGCACGGCAAAGCGGTGGAAGGTGCGGTGATCCAGCGCTCGTCGCTGAAGCCGGGTGACATTTTTCGCGGACCGGCCGTGGTCGAGCAGTACGACACGACCGTCTACGTGCCGGAAGGCTTCTCCGTCGGTGTGGACCGATGGTTCAACCTCGTCGGGGAGCGGCTGAGATGATCGAAGACAAGATCGGCCTCGAAATTCTGAGCAACCGTTTCCAAGCCATCGTCGACGAGATGGCGCAGGCACTCTTTCGCACCGCCCACACCGTCTTCATCAAGGAAACGCAGGATTACGGCGCGGTGTTGGTCAGCCCTGGCGGCGAGGTGTTCGCGGCGTCACGCCGTTACGGCGTGCTGATGATGGTCGGCATGCCCATGGACGACGCCGTCAAGGCGATGGGCGAGAACATCCGCGAAGGCGACATCTTTATGACCAACGACCCCGAGGCGACCGGGGGCATGTGCACGCATCTGAATGACGTGTTCCTGTGGAAGCCGATCTTCCACAGCGGCAAGCTGATCTGCTACGCTTGGACCTTCGTCCACATGTCGGACGTGGGCGGCCGCGTGCCGGGGTCCATCGCGCCCTCGAGCCATGAGATCTACCAGGAAGGCATTCGCGTGCCGCCGCGCAAGCTCTTCGCGGAAGGGGTGCTCGACGAAACCTTCCTGAAGATGTTTCTCGTGAACACCCGCACCGGCAGCCAGAACTGGGGCGACATGAAGGCCTGCATCGCAGGTCTAAGCACTGCCGAGCGGCGCATGAGGGAACTGCTCGACCGCTTCGGCCCTGAACGGATCAGCCGGGGCATCGTCGACGTGATGGACTATGCCGAGACGCAGGCGCGCCGCGTCATCGCGAGCGTACCGGAAGGCGTCTACCGGTTCAGCGACTTCATCGAGGCCGACATGGTTGGCCAGGGTCTCCTTCGCGTGAATCTGGCGCTGACGGTTGCCGGCGGCGAATTCCACATGGATTTCTCCGGCACGGCGCCGCAGGTGCGCGCGGCGCTCAACCTGCCGAGCTTCAGCAAGACAGGCCACTGGATGCTGATCACCGGCGTCGTGAACTGGCTGTGCACGCGCGAGCCGCATATCGCCTACAATGCCGGTCTCGTGCGACCGATGAAGGTCCGCATCCCTAAGGGCACGATCATCAATCCGGAAGCGGGCGCAGCCTATGGCGGGCGCTACTCGACGTCCCACAAGGTATGCGACGTCATCATCGGCGCACTATCGCAGGCCGTGCCGGACCAGCTTCCGGCGACCGATTCCGGCCAGGGTTCGATTCTGCTCGTGTCAGTGCCGGACATGACGACCGGCGAGACTCGCGTAAGCGTCATCCAGCCGCTGGTCGGCGGTTCGGGCGGACGGCCCGTCGACGACGGCGTCGACGGCACTATGGTGATCCTGAACTTCCTGAAGAATGTGCCGACCGAGCTGCTGGAACACGAGATGCCCAACCTGCTCATCCGGCGCTATTCCTTGCGGGAGGATTCGGGCGGTGCCGGACGGTACCGCGGCGGTACGGGTTCGATCGTCGAGTTCGAGACCGACGTGCCGTTCACGACGATCACGGCGCGGAACATGGAGCGCTACCTGTTTCCGCCGGCCGGCCGCAAGGGCGGCACGCCCGGCACGACCGGCTACACGATCCTCAACCCAGACAGCGACAATCCCGTCGACATCGGCAAGATCGACATTCTCGAGCTCAATGCCGGTGACGTGCTTCGGCTGGGGACGCAGGGCGGCGGCGGCTATGGCGACCCGCTCGAGCGCCTCCCCGCGACCGTCTGGGACGACGTTCTCGACGGATATGTGTCTAAGGATACTGCGAAGGAGAAGTACGGCGTCGTCGGCACGCCGGAGGGCGGGCTCGATGCCGGTGCAACGGAAGCCCTGCGCGATGAGATGCGCAGCAGCCGCGGTTCGCTCAAGGAGTTCGACTTCGGCCCAGTGCGCGAGGCCTACCATGCGCGCTGGCCGTCGGCCCTCCACGATGCGGTCGCCGCCATAACCCAGGAGATGCCGCGAGTGCAGCGCCAAACCTCCTATCGCGCCCTTTACGGGGAGATCGACCGCCGGCTTGATGCAGGCGAGACGGTGAGACCGGAGGATGTTCCGGCCGTTCTCGACGCGACCCGCAGGAATACGCGCCGCGGGTCGAAGGCAGGCAGCAATTGATAGGGCTGGGTTAAGCCAGGACAGACGGCTGTTGGAGGGTTCGATGACTGACTGGCTCGTGACCACCGATTGGCTCGCCGGCCATCTCGGCGACCCCGGGCAGGTCGTCCTCGACTGCTCCTGGTACCTGCCGGAGGCCGGCAAGCGCGGCATCGACGATTTCCGCCGCCGCCATATTCCGAGCGCCCGCTTTATCGACCTCGGCACCGTCTCCGACTCGGATTCGCCTTACGTCAACATGCTCCCACCCGCCGAACAGTGGTCATGCGAGATCGGCCGGCTCGGCATCGACAACGACACGCTGGCGATCGTTTATGACGCCGGCTATGTTTCCGCGCGGCTCTGGTGGATGTTCCGCGTCTTCGGCCACGATCGCGTGCGCATCCTCGATGGAGGCTTACGCAAATGGATAGCGGAAGGCAGGCCGACGGAGGCGGGGGAGCCGCCGCCCGCCGCGCCTTCGACATTCTCGGTCAAGCCTCGGCTTGGCCAAGTCGCGACGTTGGAAGAAGTGCGTGCAGCACTAGCCGGCGGCGCGACCGTGGTCGACGCCCGCACGGCCGCTCGCTTCGACGGCACGGAGGCCTCCGGCTATCCCGGCGTCGCCTCCGGACACATGCCGAACGCGATCAACACGCCGTGGGCGAGATTCTTCGATCCGGCCCATAACTATGCCTTTGTCGACGCTGAGACTGCCGCGGAGGTGTTCGCGACAGCCGGCGCGGATGTCGCCGGGCCGGTGATCACCACCTGCGGTTCCGGCGTCACGGCGGCGATCCTCGGCTTCATGATCGAGCGAGCTGGCAATGCCGACTGGAAGCTCTATGACGGCTCCTGGCATGAATGGGGTCAGCAGCCCGACACGCCGAAGCTTACGAAGACGCAATGAGCGCGGGCGGCGTGGCACCATCGACGCAGCGCGCCCTCGATCTCCGGAGCGTCGAGCCCGACCGTGAGCTGCCGAAAGCCGTGGACGCCGTGGTCATCGGCGGCGGCATCGTCGGGGCGTCGGCCGCATGGCATCTTGCCAGGAGCGGTAGGAGCGTGGCGCTCTGCGAGAAGGGTGTGATCGCCGGGGAGCAGTCCGGCCGGAACTGGGGCTGGTGCCGGAACACGCTGCGACACCCGGCGGAAATCCCGCTCATGCAGGTGAGCATGCGCGACTGGCGCAGCCCCGTCGTTTTCGGCACGCTTGACACCGGCTTCCGCACCTCCGGCATCCTTTACTTCTCAGGCCGCAGCGCGGGTGACGAAGCAGCCTACCGGACGTGGCTCCGGTCCGTCGCGCCATTCGGGCTCGACAGCCGCATGGTCGGTGCGGACGAGGCGGCTCGCCTGATTCCTGGTGGCGCCGCGATGCAGCATGGCGGGCTTTACACCGCCTCGGACGCGGGCGCCGAACCGGATAAGGCGACCGCCGCGATCGCGAACGCCGCTCGCGCTGCCGGCGCGACCCTCCACACGAATTGCGCCATACGCACGATCGAGACCACTGCCGGCCGCGTGTCCGGCGTGGTCACCGAGCGGGGCGCGATCGCGAGCCAGACCGTCCTGCTCGCCGCAGGCATATGGTCGCGGCTCTTCCTGGGCAATCTCGGCATCAACCTGCCGCAGCTCAAGGTCCGAGGGTCGGTGACGCGCACCCAGCCTATGGGAGGTGGCCCGGAGATTTCCGTTGCAGGCCGCCGCTTTGGCTGGCGCAGGCGCGAGGACGGTGGTTACATCCTGTCCCAGGCCGATGCGACGATCTTCGACATCGTGCCAGACAGCTTTCGCCTGCTTCGCGAGTTCCGGCCGGCTTTCGCAACCGGCCTGCGCACGCTGCGGCTGCGCTTGGGATCCCGCTTCGTCGAGGAGGCGAGGTTGCCCCGCCGCTGGCGAGCCGACCAAACATCCCCCTTCGAAACGGTTCGAATAGCGGATCCTGAGCCGGCGTTCGGGGTGCTCGAGCAGGCCGCGGAAAGCGCAGCAGCAGCCTTTCCCTTCTTTGCTGGGATGAAGATCGCCGGCCGGTGGGGCGGCCTGATCGACGTGATGCCGGACGCGCTTCCCGTGATCGGGCCGGCTGCCATGCTGCCCGGCCTGTTCCTGGCCACGGGCTTTTCAGGCCACGGCTTCGGCATCGGTCCGGGAGCGGGCCGGCTCGCCGCAGAAATCATGAGCGGCGACCTGCCCTGCGTGGATCCCACCCCGTTCCGCCCTGAACGCTTCCCGGGCCTGCACGGCAAAGGGTCGGCGTCCGAGGTGGCCGCCACTGCGTGACCCACTGGCACACGGCTCAGAGCGAGTTCAGCGCCTGCTCAAGATCATCGAGGATGTCGTCGACATTCTCCAGCCCGACGGAAAGGCGCAGGAGCCCATCGCTGATGCCATGCCTTGCGCGCTCCTCGGCGCCATAGACCGCGTGAGTCATGCTGGCCGGATGCTGGATCAGCGTTTCAGTATCGCCCAGACTGACGGCGCGCGTGACCATTCGAAGCTGGTTCATGAGCGCCATGCTCGCGCTTATCCCGCCTTCGAGTTCGAAGGCGACCAGCCCGCCAAAGGCGGACATCTGCTGTCGGGCGACGTCGCGCTGGGCGAAGGCGTCCAGGCCGGGATAGGAGATGGCAGCGACCTTTGGATGTTTCTCCAGCATCTGCGCCACGGCAAGGCCCGAGGCCGAATGGCGCTCCATCCGGATTTCGAGCGTCTTGAGGCCGCGCAGCAGAAGGAAGCAGTTGAAGGGAGACAGCGTCGCGCCGGTCATCCAGCGCAGACCGGTCTGACGCACCTGCTTGACGAGTTCTGCGGGTCCCACAACGACGCCGGACAGAAGATCGCCGTGCCCGCCGAGATATTTCGTACCGGAATGGACGACGATGTCGGCACCGAACTCCAATGGCCGCTGCAGGACAGGAGTCGCGAAGGTGTTGTCCACCACGATGAGCGCGCCCACCTTCCGCGCCATGCGCGCCACCGCCGCGACTTCGATGACGCGCAGGTTCGGATTGGCGGGGGTTTCGAAGAACACGATCCTGGTGCGCTCGCCGAGTTCAGCGGCGACCGTCTCAAGCTTGGTGAAGTCGGCCAGCTTCACCACCACCCCGAAGCGGGTCAACGCCTGGGTGAAATAGGCAAAGGTGTTGCCATAGACGGTATGGTCGATCAGCGCCTCATCGCCGGGATTCAGAAGCGTCAGCATCACGCTGGAGATGGCGCCCATGCCGGAGGCGGTCGCCATCGCAGCCTCGCCGCCCTCCAGGCTCGCCATGCGCTCTTCCAGGATGGTCTGGGTCGGGTTCTTCGTTCGGCCGTAGATGTAGCCAGCGCGTTCGCCGCGGAACATTTCCGAGCCGGCCTCAGCCGTCTCGAAAGCGAATGTCGACGTCATAAAGATCGGTGGCGTCAGCGCGCCTTCATGCTGCGAAGGATCGTAGCCGAGATGGATGGCTCGGGTGGAAAAGCCCTGTGGGCGGTTGCGTCTTGCAGGCCCGGTCATGGAAGTCCTCGGCTGGCGGTGCACCGGGCTGTTGCCGGGCGCTCGGCCGCGCCCGATAGCCGGTCCGAGTGGCCGCAGATGCGGCGCTTTGGCATCGCAGAGGGCTAGCATCCGGCGAATAGAAGTGTCAACATTCGTAAACTTGTATCACTATTAGGAACATTCGCTGAAAATTCCGTCCTTGATAGGGGAGCCCGTGGAGGCCCGTCCCGCATCGGCCCGGACCGCGCGATGCCGGCTGCCATGAGGCATGACGCCGTCATCGTGGGCGCCGGCCACAACGGGCTGGTCTGCGGCGCCTATCTCGCACAGGCCGGGCTGTCGGTCTGCGTCTTGGAGCGGCGCGCGCTGATCGGTGGAGCCTGCGCTACCGAGGAGGTCTGGCCGGGCTATCACGTCAGCACGGCCGCGCACATGCTGGGGCTGCTTCAGCCCCGTGTGATCCTTGATCTGGAACTGCAGAAATTCGGCTACGAGATTCTCACGACGCCGCCCATCGTGCAACCGATCGAAGGAGCGGGGCCGGTCGTCCTTTGGCGAGAGACCGAACGCTTGGCACGGCAGTTTGCGCGCTTTTCTGCAAAGGATGCGGCCGCCTACCCGCTCTATGTCGAGCATCTCGCCTCGATAGGCCCTGTCTTCCGCCAGCTGATGTTGGAGATACCGTTCGATCCTGCCTCCAGGAGCCTTGGAAACCTGCGCGAGATGGCGATGTTCGCGTGGCGCAACCGGGGCATGGTCGGCCGCTTCCACGATGTCGCCGACCTGCTCACCATGAGCGCCCATGACTATCTCAGCCGCTGGTTCGAGTCTGACGCCGTAAAAGCGATCCTGGGCTACTACCCCGCCGGCGGCTCAGGCCAGAGCGTCGGCTTCCACACGGAGGGCACGGCCTATTTCCTTCTGCGCGGACAGTTGCGCGACAATGCCACGTCGGCGGGAGGCACCGGCCTCGTGCGCGGAGGCATGGGCACGGTGGCGGAGGCGATCAGACGCTCCGGAGCGCGCTTCGGCATGGAGACCCGGACTGGTGCCGCCGTCACGCGGATTCTCGTCGAAAACGGCAGGGCAGTCGGCGTCATGCTTGCGAACGGCGGCGAGATCCGCGCCAGGCTCGTCATCTCCAACGCATCGGCGCAGCACACCTTTTCCAACCTCGTGGATGAGCGGGTCGTCCCGCAAGACTTCCGGTCGAGGCTTGCGGGCTTCGGCGGCCAAGCCACCGCCTTCAAGGTGCATCTCGCGGTGACGGAGCTTCCGCGCCTCGAAGGCATCGAGGCGTCGGGGTTCGGTCCCGGACAACCCTCGCAGATCACGATCGCGCCAAGCGTGGCCTGGCTCGAACAGGCTTATGCCGATCTACAGGCGGGTGCCCCTTCGCACCGGCCCTATCTGACGGTCCAGATTCCGTCCGTGGTCGACCAGACACTTGCGCCGGCGGGCCGTCACCTGATGTCCATCTACGGCGGACATGTTCCATCGGGTCCCGGATCCGATCAGGGAGACGCCGTGAAGGCGGCCGTGACGGAGCGTGTGATCGAGACGATCAAGCAGTTTGCGCCCGCTTGGTCGGGTGAGTATGTGCACCATCACGTCATGCTTCCGGCCGACTACGAAGCCGAGTTCGGACTTCCCGGCGGCAATCCCCATCACGCCGACCTGAGGTTGAGCCAGCTCTTCTTCCGCCGTCCCGCTCCGGGCTTCGCAGATCACAGGACGCCGGTGCGCGATCTGTTCCTGTGCAGCGCTTCCAACCATCCCGGCGGCGGCGTCACCGGAATTCCCGGCTACAATGCGGCGCGGGTCGTTCTGCGCTCCTTGGCACGGCGCGGCCCCTGACACCCGGCGCAGCCGGCAAAGCCAAGTTTCAAATATTGGAATTCTCTCCGGCTCGGTCTACAGCCTTTCGCGCCGTAGGCGGTCTGGCGATCCGCACGGCGGGAGGACACCGGGCTCGGCCGGCGTCGTGGAGCGGCAGAGCATGGAAACGACGGTGGTGAAGGGCTTGAAGGTGCTGGAGGCGCTGGCCCGAAGCCCAGGCGACCGCACCCTGACCGACCTTGCCGTCGAATGCGGGATGAGCAAGAGCAACGTGCACCGGCTCCTCCAGACGCTGGAGCAATGCGGCTATGTCCGGCGCAACGCGGAGTCGCGCACCTACCAGACGACGTTGCGCCTTTGGGAGCTCGGGCTTCGCATCTTCGCGCGGTTCGACCTGCGCGCCTATGCAAGGCCGCATCTGCGCGAACTCGCCGAGGTCACGGAGGAGACGACGCATCTGTCGGTCTTCGACGGCCAGGCCGTGCTTTATCTCGACAAGGTCGACGGCATCCACGCCGTGCGGACCTATGTGGAGGTGGGCGACCGCGCGCCGGCCTATTGCTCATCCACCGGCAAGGCGATGCTTGCCTACTTGCCCGAGGAGACCGTGTCGCGGGCAGCCGGCAGCCTGAAGCGCTATACCGACAAGACGGTCCGCTCGCTTGCGCAGCTACGGGCAGATCTCGAACGCATCCGCCAATGCGGCTATTCGGAAACGGCAGGCGAGTACCGCACCGGCGTGCTCGGCTACGCCACCGCGATACGCAGCCCTTCCGGCGAGGTGATGGGCGCCATCGGCGTCGCGGGGCCGGAAGAACGCATGCGCGCCCGGGACCTGTCGGCCACGATCGGTGCGGTTCTGACGGCCGGCCGCCGCATCGAGGCGGATCTCGGCTTCCGCGCTGCGCCTGAGGCGCCGGAGATCGCCACGCCGGCCCGCCGCAAGCCAGGAAGAAAGGCCCGCGCCGAAGCCGCCGTCCAGTAGACGCGTCTCCTCAGGCTTTCGAGAGTTTCCGTTCGGGATCGAAGAACGGCATCGGCGAAACCAGGGCGGAGAGCCGGCGCTCGCCTGCCAGGATCTCCACCGCCGTGCCGGCTTTCGCCGCAGGCGTCTCCAGAAAGCCGATGGCCAGCGCATGCCCGAACTGCGGCGACAAAGTCGCCGAGGTGACAAAGCCGACGTCGCGGCCGTCGATCGCGATCCGGTCGCCGTCGACGGGCGCTTCGGTGCCGTCCACCTTGAGCCCGGCAAGCTGCCAATCGGGCACGCTTCTCTTGAAGCCGATCAGGAGATCCTTCGCGCGGTAAGCACCCTTGGACTCGCTGATCATCCAGCCGAGGCCGATCTGCGCGGGGTTGTGCTGCCAGTCGAAGTCCTGGCCGAAATTGAGGATCGACGCCTCCATCCGGCGCAGATTGAGCGCCCGGCTGCCGGCCAGCTTGACGCCGAAGGCACGCGAATGCTCCCAGAGATCGGCGAACATCGCAGCGCCGTGCTCTATGGGTACGTAGATGTCGTAGCCGAGTTCGGCCGTGTATCCCGTCCGCGAGATGACCACGGGCGCCCCGCACACCTCCGCCTCGACGGACCAGTAGAAGGGGACGCGCGACAGGTCGGCGGACGAGACCATCTGCAGGATCTCGCGCGACTTCGGCCCCTGCAGCGATGCCACGTGGATCGCGTCGAGGTGGCTCCTGATCGTGACGCGCCTGTCCACCGCATTGGTGTAGAGCCACAGCTCGGACTCGCCAGGGCCGCCGACCCACCAGAACCTCTCGGCCGAAAAGCGGATCAGGACGGCGTCCTCGACGATGCCGCCGTGGTCGTAGCACATGACGGCGTAATAGCACTGGCCGTCCTTCATGCGGGCGAGGTCGCGGGGGACCAGGCTGTCGAGCAGCGGCAGGGCGTCGGGGCCTGTGATCTCGATAACCTCCTCGCCCGTGACGTCCCATAGGCCCGCAACCTGCCTGCAGGCCCAGTATTCCGCCACCGGGTCCGTGAAGAAGTTCGGCTTGAGATAGGTATTGTGCAGCTTGAAGTCGGTCGCGATCGCGCCGACCGTGGGGTAGAAGGCGGTCCGCTTGAGCCCCGAACGCGAACGCATTCCGGTCCGAGCATAGGGAGGCGCGCCCGTTACGCTCGCGAATTCGGTCCGCGCGAAAGGTGCGCTTCTCTTCCCATCCATCGAAATTCTCCGTTCAGGCTGGCAGTGCGGCAGGGCGGATGCCGATTTCGACGCGCGGGACCGCCTGTAGCAGCTGGATCGTGTAGGCGCTGGAAGGGGCACTGAGCAGCGTCTCGGTGTCGCCGATTTCGCAGAACGCGCCCTGCTGAAGCACGCCGATCTCCTGCGCGAACCAGCGCACCACGGCGAGGTCATGCGAGATGAAAAGATAGGTCAGGCCGCGCTCGCGCTGCAGCGTTTCGAGCAGCTGCAGCACACTGGCCTGCACCGAAACGTCGAGCGCCGAGAGAATTTCGTCGCAGATGATCAGTTCCGGCTCGGCAGCGAGGGCCCGCGCGATCGCCACCCGCTGCCGCTCACCGCCCGACAGCTGCTGTGGCCGCCGCTCCGCGTAAGCGGCCGGGAGGCGGACCGACTCCAGCAGCTCGATCACTCGCCTTTCGCGGGCCGACGCGTCCAGGTTGCCGAACAGGCGCAGCGGCCGTGTCAGGATGGCGCGCACCGTCTTGCGCGGGTTGAGAGAACTGTCCGGATTCTGGAAGATGATCTGGATCTTTTGCCGTAGCTCCAGCCGTCGCCGACGCGCCAAGCCAGGCAATTTTTCGCCGCGGAATCGGATCGAGCCTGCTCGCGGCGAAGCGAGCCCGGCCACCGCGCGGGCAATGCTCGACTTGCCGCTGCCGCTCTCGCCGATCAGCGCGAAGGTACTGCCCCGCGAGACCGCGAAGCTCACGCCCTTGACGGTGTCGGAATCCACCGGGAGGCTGCCCAGCCCGAACAGGCCGCGGCGAGCGTAGCTGATTTTCAGACCCTCGACGGCAAGAAGCGAGTCTCCTGCAGCCGGCAGCACGGCCAGCCGGTCGGCAGGCGAGATGTCGATGCGCGGCAGAGCGGCGATGAGCCTGCGCGTATATGCTTGGCGAGGGCTCGTGAAGAGCGTGCCTGTGTCGGCCGCTTCGACCAGGCGCCCCCCCTGCATCACCGCAACGCGTTCGCATATCCGCGCCAGCGAGGCGAGGTCGTGGCTGACGTAAAGCATGGACACGCCGGTCTCGCGCTTGAGATTGGCAAGCAGATCCAGGATGCGCTTCTGCGTCGTCACGTCGAGCCCGGTCGTCGGTTCGTCGAGGACGACGAGGTCGGGTTTACAGGCGAGCGCCATGGCGATCGCGACGCGCTGCTGCTGTCCGCCTGACAGTTCGTGCGGATAGCGCCGCGCGGCAGCTGCGGGGTGGGGGATGCCGACCGAATCCAGCAGTTCCAGGGCGCGCGCACGAATGCCTTCGGGTGCCGGGATCCGGTGGAAGCGCAGCATCTCACTGATCTGGCCGCCGACCTTCATGGACGGCGTCAGGCTGGCCGCCGGGTTCTGCGGCACGAAGCCGATCGAGCGGCCGCGCAGCCCCATGAGCTCGTCTTCGGCGAGACCGAAGACGTCGCGCCCGCGGAAGAGCACGCGCCCGGCTGCGATGCGGCTGCCGCCCCGCTGCTCGCCGAGAACGGCGTAGGCCAGGGTCGTCTTGCCGCTGCCGGACTCGCCCGCGAGCCCCAGCGCCTCGCCTGCGGCGATATCCAGCGATACGCCGTTGACGGCCCGCGTCCAGCCGTCAGCGTCGCCGTAGTCGACGCACAGGTTCTCGATCCGGAGCACGGCCTGCCCCTGGCCGGTCACTTCGCACGCTCCGCCGCGCGGGGCCCACCCCGGTCGACAAAGCGCGAAAGGCCGTCGGCCAGCAGGTTGATGCCGATGACGAGGAGCGCCATGGCGGCGGCTGGCGCCAGCACCGGCCAAAGGGAGTTGGACGCGTTGGCGCGGCCTTCGCTGATCATCAGCCCCCATTCCGGAGTAGGCGGCGGGGCGCCGAAGCCGAGAAAGCCGAGCGAGCCGATGAAGATGATGGCGAAGGCCGAGCGGATCGCGAACTCCACCAGCATGATCCCCGCAATGTTGGGGACGATCTCGCGCAGGCATATGCCGAGCGTCGACTCGCCACGCGCGAGGGCGGCGGCGACGTAGTCGTGCGTGACCACACTGAGCGTGGCCGCGCGGGCGACGCGGGCGACGCGCGGCGTGAACAGAAATGCAACGGTCAGGACGACCAGCCAAAGGCTGTTGCCGAGCGCGCTGATGATGAGAAGCGCCAGCACCAGGGTCGGGATGCTGATGAGGATGTCGACGATGCGCATGCCGACCTCGTCGACCCAGTTGCGGAGATAGCCGAGCACCATGCCGAGGAGGCCGCCCGCGGTGACCGCCAGCGCTGTCGCGGCGAAGGTCATCGCGAGCACGGACCGCGTACCGAGCACGACGCGGCTGAAGACATCTCGACCGAGATTGTCGGTGCCGAAGGGATGGGCGAGCGATGCGCCCTCGAATGGGTTCCCGGTCAGGATCCTGGCGGCGTCGTAGGGCACCCAGAGCGAGCCCGTGACGGCCGCCGCGACGAAGAGCAGGATGATCGCAGCCCCCACCCGACCGCTCGTCGGAAGGCCTTTGCGCCTGTGGCGCACGCGCGGGACGGCGGCAGGGAGATCGGCCACGCTCATCTCATCGCAGCTTCGGATTGAGCAGGATGACGAGAAGATCCGCGACGAGATTGATCAAGATATAGGCGCCGGTCATCACCATGCTGATGGCGAGGATCACCGGCATATCCTTGTTGCTGATGGAGTCCACCATCAGCCGGCCGATGCCCGGAAACTCGAACACCGCCTCGACCACCACGACGCCTCCGATCATCCAGGCGACGTTGAGGGCGGTGATGTTGATGGCGGGTCCCAGCGCGTTCGGCAGCGCGTGGAACAGGAGCACGCGCCATCTCGGCAGGCCCTTCAGCCGCGCCATCAGGACATAGCTCGATTCCAGCACCTCGATCAGGCTTTCGCGCATCATCCTGACGGCATAGGCGGACATCGCCGCCACGATCGTGATCGTCGGCAGGGCAATCAGTTGAAGGAGCTGACCGAAGGTCTGCGCCTGACTGATCAACGCGAGCGGCGGCAGCCAGGCCAGCTTGATGGCGAAGATCGAGATGAGCAGGATCCCGATCACGAACTCCGGCAGGCACATAAAGATGAGCACGATTACCGAGATCGCATGATCCGCGAATCTGCCGCGATAAAGCGCGGTGGTCACGCCGAGTGCGATCGAGACCGGGATATAGAGTAGCAAGGCGATACCCGAGAGCAGCGCCGTGTTGAGGATGCGCGAGGCGATGTAGCTGCCAACCGGCCGGTCGGCGACGAGCGACGTGCCGAGATCGCCCGACAGGAGTGCGGTTAGCCACCGGAGGTAGCGTTCGCCACCCGACAGGTCGAGGTGAAGTTTCGCGCGCAGCAGCGCAAGCGATTCCGGGGTCGCATTGCGGCCGAGGATTCGCTCGGCGGCATCACCGGGGAGGAACTCCACGCACCAAAAGATGATGACCGACACGGCAAGAAGGCTCAGGGCAGCCAGCCCAAGCCGTGTCAGCACCAACCGTACCATCGGCGGCGTTCAGCCGATGTCGACCGTGGAGAAGTCCTTGGTCGACTGCTGTGGATGCAACTTCCAGCCCGAAACGTTTGCGCGGCTCGCCCCAAGCGCGTCGGGGAAGACGGAGATGATCGCCCCGCCGTCGTCGCGCAGCAGCTGCTGAGCCTTCTGGTAGAGCTCGGTGCGCTTGGCCACGTCGGTCGTCGCACGCGCCTCAGTGATGAAGGCGTCGAATTCCGGCCTCTTCCAGTGCGTCTCGTTCCAGTCGGATGTCGACAGATAGGGCGCCGCGAGCGCGTCGTCGGCACCGCGGCCGGACCAGGACGAGCACACGAAGGGCTGCTTGAGCCAGACTGCGCTCCAGTAGTCGTTGGACGGCGCCTTGGTGAGCTTGACGCGGATGCCCGCCTCGGAGGCCTGAGCCTGGAAAATCGTGGCAAGCTCGATGAAGCCCGGCGTCGTTTCGGAGGTGAAGAGTTCGACGTCGATCCCGTCGGGATGGCCGGCTTCCGCAAGCAGCGCCTTCGCCTTCTCGATGTCGCGCTTTCGCGGCTCCGTCTTCAGCGCGTACTGCACCCACGGCGCTACCGGATTGTCGTCGGCGACATTTCCGTAGCCGCGCAGCACGAGCTGCAGGATCTGCTCGCGATCAACGACGTATTTCAAGGCCTGCCGGACGCGGACATCATCGAAGGGCGGCGTGTCCGCCCAGCAGCTGAGCGTCAAGACGAAGGGCGCGCGCGTCGTTACCACCTTGACGTCGGGATTGGCCTTCAGCTCCTCGACGCCGGCCCGGCCGAGATCCCAGCAAAGGTCGATCTGGCCGGACTGGATGGCCGCGATGCGCGCGGACTCCTCCGGGATTGCGCGGAGTTCGACGACGTCGACCTTGGGCAGGCCGGGACGCCAGTAATTCTCGTTCTTGACATAGGTGCTGACATCGTCGCCGGGAACGAAGTTCTGGACCTTGAACGGACCGGTGCCGATGCCCGCGGTGCGGATTTCAGCTTCCGGCTGCCCTTCGCGCAGGATGTAGGTGAAGCGGTTGGCGATGAGCGCGGGGAACTCGACGGTCGCGGCGGTCAGCTTGAACTTCACCGTCGTGTCGTCGACGGCCGTGATGCCTGCAGGGTCGATGGCGGCCATGGTGGAGGCACCCGGCGAGGCCGTCTTCGGGTCGAGGAGCCGCTTGAAGGTGTAGACGACGTGCTTTGCCGTGAACGGCTCGCCATCGTGGAATTTCACGCCTTCCTGAAGCTTGAAGGTCCACTCGTCGCCCTTGTCGTTGGACTCCCACGACTTTGCCAGTTGCGGCGCCGGCGCGAACGTATCGTCGAGCACGACCAGACGCTCGAAGACAAGATTGATGCGCGCCGCATCTGGATCGGCCGTGCTTTGGGCCGGATCGAGCGTGCCTTTGGCGCCGTCCGCCTCGCCCGCCGCGATCTTGAGCGTCTTCGTCTGTGCCCAGACCTTCGGGACGGGAAAAGCCGCCGTCAGCGGTGCGGCTGCGATCGCCGCGCCCGCGCTGGCGAGGAGGCGCCGGCGTGAGATCCGAAAGATGTCCTTGACGTGCATGGAATCCCCTTAACTGGCGGCCCCGGCCGCCTTCTGGCGTGATCCGTCTTTGCTTCACCGCTGGCGTGATCACCAATCGCCAATGGTGCTAGCGGCACCAATCCTCGGCTTGGAACGCTAGCGCGAAAGTTCATTATTTGGAATATCGTTTTTCATGCTGATACTGACGTGCGATATCTCGCGTCGTGGTCTTCTCGGTTTTCGTGATTCTGGGCGGCTGATCGAGGTCCGCGCTTCTGCGAAAATCGCGCGTCGGGAGCCGTATTGTGAAGCCAATCCGTCCTCTTTCCGTCGATGTTGAGCGACGCAAACACTCTTGTTGGCGGCTTCGTTGGCAAAGTCGTCGCGATGCGGACCAGGGTAGCGGAATGCCGGTGAGAAGACGGAGGCCAACATCCCGGTATTGCTGATCCGTCCAACCGAAGCTGGCAACGGGCGTCTGAAGGGGGCCGGAGAAGACGGCGTTGCCGTCGAGATCGAGGCCGATCCCGGCCTCGGCACCTTGCAGTGGTTTCATTTCGGCATCAAGGCGCCGAAGGACACACATGTGCGCATCGTCAATGCTGGTGCCTCCACCTATCCCCGCGGTTGGGCCGATCGGGTGATCTGGGGGCGTTCCGAACATGGCCTTTGGGGGCGACTGGAGACTAAATGGCACGAGGGCATCGTCGAATTCGCTCATGAAGCCGCAGACGGACTCGCGATCTATGCGCTCTTTCCGCCCTACCCGCTCGGGCGCCTCGACCTGCTCCGGAAGCGCGCCGAAGTTCGGGCCGATGCGGACGTGGCCGAGACAGGCACGACCCGATCGCTTCGGATCAGTCTGGGCGACCGCGATCCGGGCGCGCGGCAGATATGGGTCATCGCCGGGCAGCACGGCGGGGAACATCCGGCGATCTGGTTCGCCGATGGTCTGCTCGACGCCCTGCTGGAGCGCGAAAGTCTTCCCGCCGGCCTGCGCTTTCACCTTGTTCCTATCGCGAACTCGTCCGGAATGCTGGCCGGACATCTGCGCACGAATGAACTCGGACAGGACCCGAACCGCCACTGGGGCAGGCCTGCAGACTGTCGCGAAGTCGGCAGCCTGTTCGATGCGATGACCGCAGCAGGCGTGGACGTGCTTCTCGACATCCACACGGACTGCGAGATGGGCTGCATTTACTTCGACGTGCTCGATCAATGGATGGAAACACCGGCGCCCCTGGCTGACCTGCGCGAAGGCTTCGAGCGGGGCTTGGCCGAGCGTTCGGGAGAGATGTCGTTCGGACAGCGCTATCCGTGGCAGGCGCCCCCGCCTTCCGATCTTCTCGCAGCCATGTGCGCCCCCGCCATCGAGCGCCGGTTTGGCGCAGTCGCCATGACGCTCGAACTGCCCATGGGCCGCTTTCGTAACGCCGCGGGTGTCGAGCATGTGTGGACGCCGGAGCGTTCGCTCGCCCTCGGCCGCGTGGCCGCGTCGGTCCTGACAGAGCTCGAGTGAGCGATGACTGGAGACAGGGAAAACCGCTTATCGGTTTCAAGAACTGGAAGCGGATCGCATCATCTGAGATGATCGACATAGCGCGCACCCTTCCGGGAAAAGATGCATCCGGCCGTGCGGAACATCCCTTGGAGGGGTCCATGATGCTTCGCTTCAACAACAAGGTCGCCCTTGTTTCCGGCGGTGCCGACGGCATGGGCGCGGCTTGCGTCCGCCAGTTGGCCGCCGAAGGAGCGACGGTCTTCGTGCTCGACGTGAAGGTCAACGCCGCGCGCAGCCTTGCCGACGAGTTGTCCGCAACCGGCGCGAAGGTGGTCGCGCGTGAGGCCGATGTACTCGACGAGCCCCTGCTGCGTGAGGCCATCCGGGCTGCCATCGGCGAGGCCGGAGGTGTCGACGTGTTGATCAATATCGCGGGCGGCAGCGCCGCCGGGCTTGTCGCCGACATGGACCTTGCGATCTGGGACCGGCTCTACCGATTGAACCTGCGCAGCACTTTGGCCGCGTGCCAAGAGGTGCTGCCTACGATGCGCCGCCGGCAGGCCGGCAGCATCGTCACGATGGCATCCATCTCCGGCCTGCGCGGCGAGCCCGGCTGGGCCGCCTACAACGCGGCGAAGGCGGCGATCATCTCCCTAACGCAGTCGCTGGCCTGGGAAGAAGGCCTTCACGGCATCCGGGTCAATGCGATCTGCCCGGGCCCGGTGGCGTCGGAGCGGATGCTGGCAACGCTGCCGCCGGAAGCGGTCGCGCTCTACGACGACGCCTGCGCGATCGGGCGCATGGGGCGGGCGGAAGAACTGGCTGAGGCCATCCTGTTCCTCGCATCAGACCAGGCCTCCTTCGTCACCGGGGCCGCTCTGGTCGCCGATGGCGGCCTCACTGCCCGGACCGGGCAGCCGACAGAGTTCGATGAATGGCGCAGGGCAGAACTGGCGCGACGCCGCGAAACGGAGCGCCACTGAGCGATCATGGGCAGTTCAACTTTCGACTATGTCGTGGTCGGGGGCGGCGCAGCGGGGGCCGTACTTGCCCGTACGCTGGCCGAGCGCACGAGCGCGACAGTCGCGCTTCTCGAAGCGGGCCCGAGCGATGCCGGCTTCGAGGAAGTGCTGGATTTCAGACGATACAAGGAAATACCGGGCGGACCGCTCGGAATGCGGATACCGATTCTTGCGCCGCTGCGTGGCAACGGACGCTTCAGCTATCCGGTCAGCCGCGTGCTCGGCGGCTCGACATCGCAGAATACCTGCATCTGGTTTCGCCCACCACCCAGCGATTTCGCCGACTGGGAAGCGGCCGGCGCAGTCGGCTGGGGGCCGGACGCTGTGTCCTGGCACCTCGACGCACTCGAGGCGCGCGTCCACGTCGAGACTGAAGCTGCCAATCTTGATTCCCATCAGGTTCTTTTCGACGCGGCGCGCGATGTCGGTTTTCCACGCGTCGATTTTTCCGCCCCCTTCGACGAGGGCATGGGTTCCTACCGGATGAGCAAGTCCGGGTCCCGCAGGCAGTCGAGTTCGGTGGTCTTCCTGCGTCCGGCGGAATCGCTGCCGCCCAACCTCGCCGTCTTCCCGGAAACGGAGGTGACGCGGCTTCTGTTCTCGCCGGACGGCGCCGTCACTGGCGTCGAGACACCGAGCGGCCCGGTCCATGCCCGCTGCGAAGTGGCGCTCTGCGCGGGCGCGCTCGAAACGCCGAAGCTTCTCATGTTGTCAGGGATCGGACCGGGCGAGCAGTTGCGTGCCTTCGGGATTCCGGTGCGCCGCGATCTTCCGGGTGTCGGCCGCCACCTTCTCGACCACCCCGCCGCCTGCGTGAATGTCGCGGCAAGCTGCCCGCTCGCCCGCGACGACATCTGGAACTATGCCGGCGTGCTGTTTGCCCGCGTCGAGCCGCACGCACCATGGGCGGACATTGAGATCCAGCTCGGTCCGGAACTTTTCGAGCAGCAGACCGCGCCGGCCGGGTACCCCTCCGCTCCGTTCGGGTTCACTGCCTATATGACGGTGAACCGCGCTCGCAGCGAAGGGAGTGCGACCCTCGCTTCGCCGCACTATCGCGACAATCTGCGGATCGATCCGGCCTATTTCACGGATCTCAGCGGCTACGACATGCAGGTCATGATCGCCGGCGTGCGCTTGGCGCGCCGCCTGTTCGCCGCACCGGCGATGGCTGGCTGGACAGGACGCGAGCTGGCGCCGGGGAGCGCGTGCCTGGAGGATGGGGAAATCGAAGGTTTCATCCGCGAAACAGCGACTACTGGCTACCATCCCGCGGGCGCCTGCCGGATGGGCGACCCTGCCAGTCCAGAAACGGTCGTCGATTCAAATTTGCATGTTGTCGGCGTTCCCAACCTGCGGGTCGCCGACGCTTCGATCATGCCCCTGATGGTCAGTGTGAACATTGCGCCGACATGCATGATGATCGGCCATCACGCTGCCACGTTGATCGCTGGCGTGAGCTAACTTTGCGGCCCCGCGGGCCACACCGTTAGGCGAGCCGTAACGGACAAAAGTGGCCAACCGCACGTCCGCTTTTCGTTGCGCTCGCCCGGATCCTACGGTTCCGCTTCTGTCAGACTCAGGGGCGATACTGTAAGATTTGTGGCAAGATGCGTGTTCTGCCCAAAGACGGACTCAAACCGTCTCGCCCAATGAGGATTGCCAGTCAGGACGTGGTTGCGAGCAAGGTTCAGCGAACGCGCCTATCCGGGCCAGGAGCTCGGCTCGACAGTGGTCCAATTTGGTGGTACACATGACTTCGGTGGATGTCCGGTAAGTCATTGTTTTTGCTAATAGGTATGCCCCGAATGGACAATCCTCTTCTGACTCCAACCACTTGGGAGGCCCCTACCTGCTTCCATGAATCTTGGCGCACCAAATAATTAACATAGGGCACTGTCCGACTCCATTGCCTCGAAAAGAGCGCGCAATTCCGCATTCGGTGCTATGCAAAAAGTTCTATATGTGTTCAGGAACCCCAGCCAGCTTCAAACTAGCTTTCGAATACGATGCGTTCTCCCCTTCACGCGAAGGTGGCTCGTCCAAGCTTACCACATTCCGGCTTGGCCCTCCGCGCCTCGCCTGGATCGTTGCGATGCTGCCGCCTTTCGGGGTTTGAGAAGCGCGGAGAGTTCGGGACTATGCTGTCTCGCTTTCGCAGGCCTCATCGTAATCCGCGATGACGTGATCCACGGCTTCGACCAAGATTTTCTTTGGGTCGCCTGCCCGGCCTAGACCTGCTGAAGTCGGCGGGAGGAATTGCGCCATCAGGGTTTCAGGAACGGGCACACCTTCGAGCGCGCCGATCAGACGGCGCACGGCCGCTTCCGCTGCCGGCCGGCCCCAGTAGTAGCGGATGCGGTCGCTGTAGCTGTAGTGGCGCGCGACGCGCTCCTCGGCTGCCGTGCCGTGATAGTGGCCGCGCCAATCCGCCGGCTCTGCCAGCATCAGTTGCTCCATCGCACCCTTAAGCGAACGGTCGCCGTAGCCCTCGACGAGTTCGGAGGCGATGAGGTCGAGGCCGTAGAGCGCCTCGCGAAGCGCGAAGGTCAGGCCCGGCCCCACCTTCAGGATGGGGAAGCCGCGCTGCACCAGGGCGGCTAGAGCGTCGCGGCTCTGGTAATCTGTCGAGTGCGCCTCGAAGACCAATCCCGGCTCCGCGTCGAGCAGCGCCGTCAGGGGCGCGGCCAATTCCGGGCGGAAGGCGGCGACGTTTGCGTTGCCGAACTCGACGCCGGGCTGCACCACGACGGCGATCACCCGATCGAACGCCTCGCCCAAACCTTCTTCCGCGAAGACGGCGCCGTGCACGGCGATCGTGTGCTGCGCGGCTGATGCCGATGTCGGCTGGAGGTCGGCTATCGCGTGGTCGGCCCCGCCCGGCACCGGAACCTCCGTGCCGATGATGTAGAGCGGAAGCGCACGGGCCTCCTCCTGCGCGGCGCGCTCGGCGACCTTTGCCAGCCGTGCGGCGCGGCGGGCGGTGGTTTCGTCGTCAAGGGCTGCCGGCTCGCCCGCGCAGCCCATGGAGGCGTCGAGATGGATCTTCGCGAAGCCTGCCCGCACATAGGCGTCCACCATCGCATCGGCTTTCGCGAACGCTTCCTCCATCGGCTGCTTGCGCCAGGGATTGGGGCCGAGATGGTCACCGCCGAAGAGGATGCGGGCGGGGTCCAGCCCTTCCTCCTGCGCGATGTCCGAGACGAAGCGGACGAAGTCGGACGGCGTCATGCCGGTGTAGCCGCCGAGCTGGTTGACCTGGTTGCAGGTGGCCTCGATCAGGACCGGCTTTTGTTCCCGCGCAGCGCGGCGCGCAGCAGCGCGGACTACGACCGGGTGCGCCGAGCAGATCGAGGGGATGCCATAGGGCTTTCCCGCCCGCCGCGCGGCAGCCAGGCCGGTCAGCGTATCCAGCACGTTCATGGGTAGCGCTCCATCTTGGCCGCGAAAGCATCGAGGTCGGCCAACGTGCCCGCGCCTTCCATCGGTCCCTGGACCGTGACGTTGCGGGCGCCGGCCGCATTGGCGTAGGCGAGCGCGCGGGCAGGCTCCAGCCCAAGCCGGCGGCAGGTGAGATAGGCCGCGCCAAAACAGTCGCCTGCTCCGGTCGGGTCCACTTCTTCCACGGACAAGGCCGGGCGATCGATGCGGCCGCCGTTTGGCCCGAACCAGGTCGATCCCGCTGCGCCGCGCTTCAACACGATCTCGGCGACGCCCTGCCCAAGCAGCTTCTCGACCGCCTCCAATTCATTTCCCTCTCCGGCGTCCAACCCGGCAGCGACCAGAAGCTCGTCGCCTGAGGGCAGCAGCAGGTCGGCCTGCGCCACAAGCTCGCGAAAATGCCCGCCGTTTTCCGCACCCGCGAGTTCCTTGCGCAGGTTCGGATCGACCGACAGCGAGCCGCCACGACCCTTTACTGAGGCCAATGTGAAGGCGATGACCTCCCACGCGCCTGGGATCGACAGGGCGGAGCCCATCACGTGCAGGTGCCCGGCACGCCCCGCCGCGGCTCTCGCTTCGGGCGTCAGGCTGATGCGCCCGGCGGCCGAGGTCGCGATGTTATAGACGAAGTCGCGGCCGCCGTCGGCGCGATACCGCACGAAGGCGCTGCCCGTCGGCAGCCGCTCGTCCACGCGGATGGCGGAAACGTCCGCGCCGTCGCGCCGGAGCCGTTCCACGTTGAGCGTCCCAAAGTCGTCGCGCCCGACGGTGCCGACGAGACACGCCTTTCCGCCGAGCTTGGCCACCTGATCAATGAAGATCGCCGGCGCCCCGCTGGGAAAAGGGCCGGTCAGCGCCTGAGGCTGGAGAAAGCCCTGCCCGCGCGTCACCGCCATGATCTCCACGAGGATCTCGCCGACCGTGATCGTCGGGCCGAGAGCTTCGGGGCTGATCCCCCGCGCGGCACGCGCGGCCGTTCCGGCTTCCGTCGCAAGCGCATCCGTCAAAGGCATGAATCGTCTCCCCCTGCCATGACGCTCCCTATCACAGGATATTCTCGCTTCGCCTTCATTTACATCCGTAAAAGCTTTCTTTCACCTGCGAACGATGCCGCATGCGTGGGCCCGGAAACTGCTCCGACCAAAAGTTGCGGTTTTTTGACTTGTGCATGCATCCCAGGCTCGTTGACCGAAAATTTTACTCTGAGGCGCGCTTGACGGGCATCGAGACAAACGAGAATGTTTCTTTACGCATGTAAAAGCAGTCTGATGCATCTGCCAAGGAGGAGTTTGGATGCGCTTGGGAGGATATCTCAGGAAACTGGCGGGCTCCGCCATCGGTCTGCGCCTGATGGCCGGGTCTGCCGCCGCCGAGGAGATAACCGTCGGCACCGTCAACAACGGCGACATGATCATCATGCAAACCTTCCTCCTCAGTGGGAGAAGGACACCGGCAACAAGGTGAACTGGGTCATCTTGGAAGAGAACGTGCTGCGCCAGCGCGTCACCACCGACATCGCCAACAAGGGCGCCAGTTCGACATCATGACGATCGGCGGCTACGAGGCGCCGATCTGGGGCAAGCAGGGCTGGCTCACGCCGCTCGACGATCTCGGCGCGGACTACGACTACGACGACCTGCTGAATCGTACATTTCCCGAAGCAACGATCCATGAAGCTGAAGGACAAGGTCGCCCTCATCACCGGCGGAGCGCGCGGCATCGGGCTTGGTTTCACTGAGGCTTTCGTGCGCGAAGGCGCCAGGGTCGTGATCGCGGACATCGACGAGAAGCGCGTTGCTGAGGCTGCCTGCGGCATCGGCGACCCCGTGACGGCAGTGAAGCTGGACGTGACCGGCCTGGGCGCAATCGAGAGGGTGGTCGCGGACGTCGAGAGTTCGACCGGCGGCATCGACATCCTCGTCAAAAACGCCGCCATCTTCGACATGGCGCCGATCCAGGACATCACCGAGGCGAGCTACGAGCGCGTCTTCGCCGTGAACCTCAAGGAGCCGCTGTTCATGATGAAGGCGGTGGCCAACGCCATGATCCGGCGGGGCAAGGGCGGCAAGATCATCAACATGGCGAGCCAGGCCGGTCGGCGCGGCGAGGCGCTGGTGACGCTCTACTGCGCTTCCAAGGCCGCGATGATTTCCGCCACGCAGTCGGCGGCGCTCGCGCTCGTCAAGCACGGCATCAACGTCAACGCCATCGCACCGGGCGTGGTGGATGGCGAGCATTGGGACCAAGTCGATGCAGCCTTTGCAAAATGGGAAGGGCTGGCGCCCGGCCAGAAGAAAGCGGCTGTGGCGAAGGAAGTGCCGATCGGCCGCTTCGCTGGGGCAGAGGACATCGCGGGGCTGGCCGTGTTCCTGGCGTCCTCCGACAGCGACTACATCCTGGCGCAGACCTACAACGTGGACGGTGGCAACTGGATGAGTTGAGCGCAAACCGAATCAGGCGGGATTCTATCGGCGACTTGCCCTTTGGGACGGCGGCGTTGGCGGAGCCGCTTGCCTGCGTTTTCAACGGCCATGATGCGGCCGGCGTCTCAGCGCCCGGTTTCAAGGCTGAGAACGCGCTGGTGTTCGGGGCAGGACCGATCGGCATGCTGCTCGCCCTGACGCTGGAGGCGCGCGGGCTGAGGGGCGCGGCGCCTTTCCCAACATTTCCGCCTCTTGTAAGGCTCTGCGCGGAACGCTGGACGGAGCGCACGCCGCATGGGCAAGCCTATCAGGACGATGGAGGAGTTCGCCGTCTTCGCCGGCCTGTCCCGCCCCACCGTGTCCCGCTACTTCAACGACGCCCAGTCCGTCAGCCGCCAGACGCGCGAGGTGATCGAGGCCGCGCTCAAGAAGTCGCGCTTTCGCCCCAGCCTTTTTGCCGTGAACCTCAACCGCCGCCGCTCCAACATCATCGGCGTGATCGTGCCGAACCTGGCCGATCCCTTCTACGCCGCGCTGACGCGGCGCATCGAGCGGATCGCCAGCGAGGCCGGCTTCCTCGCCATCGTGATGTCCTCGGACGGCCAGCCGAACCTGGAAGACCACGCGATCCAGACGTTCAAGTCGATGAATATCGCCGGCGCGATCATCGCGCCGTTGGGGATCGCGTCCCACCACGACATCCTGGCGCGGCTCGGCGCCAGCATCCCGTTGATCACCATGGACTCGCCGCTCGACGAGACGTCGGACTTCGTGGGCACCGACAACCGCCAGAGCATCGGCCTGATCACCGATTATCTCTGCCGCTCAGGCGAGCCGCCCTGCTATTTCGGCATGCCGCTGGTCAACGCCAACGCCCTGGCGCGGCGCGAGGCCTACCGCGCAGCCATGACGCGGTTCGGCAGGGAGCCGTGCTTCGTGGAACTTCCCGACCTGAGGACTTGGGAGTTCGAGAAATTCGGCTTCGACGAAGCGATGCGCGCGCTGCGCTCAGGCGGGTTCCCGACCCGCACCGTGCTTTGCGCCAACGACCGCGTGGCCTTCGGCGTGCTTTCCGCGGCATTTCAAACCGGCCTGAAGGTCGGTCACGGCAGCGGCTGCGACCTGCGCGTCGCCGGTCACGACGATCACCCCCTGTCCCGCTACACCTGCCCGCCGATCACCACGGTCGCGCAGAACTACGAGGAGATCGGCCGCCTCGCCATCGAACTCCTTCTGGGCAAGCTGAACCGCCCGGAGGAGCGGCCCTCCAGCGAGCGCCGCTTGCTGACCGCCGAAATCATGCTCCGCGCCTCGGCTTGAACGATCCAGGCAGATCGGGAGAGCAGCAAATAAGTCTAGAGCATCGGACGGTTAATCGCACGCAGTCTGCCGGCCGGGGGCGGGTGCCGAGCGTTGTTGTTGGCCTCGGCCGGGCAACAGCCCGACGCTCGCCCACCGCCTAGCCTGCATCCCGCCCCCAACCACCAGCCTGCATCCGATTAACCGTCCGATGCTCTAAGGGAAGACAGTACGCCTATGGGCTTCCGCAATGTGGCTGCCGTGACGAAGGCGGGCTACGATCTCGCTGAATCCGCAGATGCCGCCTTAACAAGCGGGGCGGCATGGAAGGCCCGATTCAGTGGTAAGCTGAAGACCGCCGAACCGGCCCAGGCCGTCATGATTTGGAGAAGGGGCGGTCCGGCGCCTGCCCCTTTGCCATAGGCCGGCCGCAGGCTGCGAAGCCGGTTCATGACCAGCATGCGCAGCACCTGCCATTCTGTTCGTGGGGGCCAAAAGAGTTGCATAGGAGGCGATTACGCCGACCAGCGGGGTGATTTGCTGCGGTAGCGGCTGCCGCTGAGAGTTTCCCGCAGTCCTTCGATCTGTTCCTGAAGAACCTCGGTCGCTTCAATCGTTCCGCTTGCAGCCTTGGCATCATCCATCTCGTCCAGCAGAATTGAGGTTCGTTCGGACAGACGATCAAGCGTGTCATAGACGCTCTTTGCCTGAGCCTGAGACAAGTCTCTTTTCTTTAGATGGCTAGGTAGTTCCGAGGCGATCGGCTCGACATCGTCTCGTATTTGCTCAACACGTTGCGACCAATCGATGAGAGGCATGGGGAGGTACCTGCTGTGGTTGACTGATGGACTCAACGCCTTACTCCGTCATCTGCTCCGTGTCGCCGGAGCGAACGGTCGTCGGTGCCTGAGCTTCGTTGGTTTCGGGGATGAAGCCAAACCGCTTCGGCTTGGCGGTGGATACGGCTTCAAGCATGTAGGCAACAGAGGAATAGAACATCATCAGCTTGATAGGCTTGCCCTCCGTGTCCTCACCGGAGATGCTGATCAAGCTGGCGTCCGATGAGTCAATCCGCCCGACACGGAGTTGGATCTCCCGTCCAGGCATGAAGACGGTCATAACCGCTTCCTGGTCTGGACCTAGTTCCTCCTCGAACTTGCGATGCTCGTCCGTCATCGCCTTGCGGATGGAGTAGGCGGCTGTCGTCCTGTCGGTCATGGTTGCGCGCCTTCAGCAATCTGGGGCATCAAAGGTATCCATTGAAGGCAAACCAGCACAGCAGCCCCGCAACGCCCAAGGCGATGATGATGGCAAACGGGCTGGCTTTCGGTTCCACCTGAGACTAGCTCGCCGGCTCGGCCGCCGCGTCGCTTACTGCAATTGGCGAGGTATCCGAGGTGAAGAAGCTGTTGTAGGCGACAAAGCCTACCGTCGCGCAAAGCCCAGCTACAACCAAGTAGCCGAGGAGGGAGAGCCGGAAGTTCGAAGATAGGTTCATCTGCATCGCGTCCTGGGTGTGCAAGGCACAAAGGACTGCCGTGCAAAGGGTTCCATTTATCCGTCGGGGTGAAGCAGCTTGTCAGGTGTCGCTTGCCCTGGGCCTTTCCGACTCGGGAATCGGCGGGTCCACCTTGGCTGCTCTGACGCCCTCCCAAGCCGGCTTGGTCGGGTCTGCGCCGCCCGTAATGGCAACGCCTTCGTCAGGAGGAGAGCCTGGCGGTGGCGGGCTGGGCTGGTTGCCTTCTTCCGGCTTGCGATCGTCGTCTTCGGTGCTCATCGGCTTGTCCTCGGATGGACATAGCCAATGCCCGTTTCGGAATAAAGTTCACAAGTTCAGCCAGGCACCAAAAGCATCAAGCAGTCGCGGCCCCGCAAACAGCTTTATCGGCCGCCGTTTGGAAACTTTGCTGCTTGCTCTGCTAAGCCATCGAAAAACTGGTACGCCCAAGGGGAATCGAACCCCTGTTTGCGCCGTGAGAGGGCGCCGTCCTAACCGCTAGACGATGGGCGCGGGAAACAGGGGAGCTACATAAGCCAAGCGCCCGGCCATGGCAAGGCCGCTGGACGAGCGCTCATCCCCTCCAGCCTCAGAATCGAACGGCTACCACGCGGAATAGCCGGCGTCGGCCAGCACGATCGAGCCCGTGAGCAGGCTGGCGGCTTCGGAAGCCAGGAACAGCACCACGCTGGCGATCTCCTCAGGCTTTCCCAGGCGGCCCATCGGCGTGCCGCGCTCCCACTCCGCCACCCAGTCCGCCCGCTCGTGCCGGATCTTGGTCATGACGGTTTCGACATAGGTCGGGGCGACGGCGTTTACCCGGACGCCGCGGCCCGCCCACTCTGCCGCCAGCGAGCGTGTGAGGTGGTGCACCGCCGCCTTGGAAGCGTTGTAGTGCGCCTGGTCCTGCGGCCGGTTGACGATGAAGCCCGACATCGAGCCGACATTGACCACCGCACCGCGCCCGGCGGCAAGCATGTGCCGGCCGAAGGCGCGGCAGCACCAGAAGGTGCCGTGCAGGTTCACCTCGAACATGGTGCGCCAGCTTGCGTCCGAAATCTCTTCGGCCGGCGTCGTGACGTCCGCGATGCCGGCATTGTTGACCAAAACGGAGGGTGCCGCGCCGCCCGCCGCGAGCTCGTCGGCGATTGCCGTCACGCGGGCAGCGTCGGTCACGTCGCAGGCAAACAGCTTGGCGTCGTAGCCCTTGGCAGTGAGCGCTGCCATGCCCTCGGCGGCAACGCTCTCGTCGCGCTCCAGGATCACGAGCCTTGCCCCGGCCTCGCCCAAGGCCTCCGCGCAGGCCAGTCCGATGCCGCGCCCGCCGCCCGTCACCGCGGCGACCTGACCATCCAGCCTGAACTTCTCCAGAAACATGCAGCTTCACCCTTTCTTCGCCATGCCGCTTCGACCTGTCCCCACCGGGCGCTTCTGTCAAGCCGATGCGGCTTGGCGGTAACCAGCCGGAAATCCGGCCGTGCCATCAAATCATCCAAGGTCATGACGGCCTGGGGGATGTTTGCTGCGATGTGGCAGCCTTTGTTTGCCAATCTGGCCTTCACGGCGATGGTGCTGGTAGCCTGGAACGCGTTCGGCGACCGGACGGCCAAGCTCAGCCCGAACCGCTGGCGCCTTGCCTTCGGCACCTCCCTGGCTGTCGGGACGGTCGGCTCGATGGCGATGTCGTTCGAGCCTCTCCCCGGCATCTTCTTCGACATGCGCGGCCCGTTGATCGCTGTGTCGGCCTTTTTCGGCGGCTGGCCCGCTGTTCTGATAACGGCCGGGGCGGCGGCGATTTATCGGCTGCATCTGGGCGGCGCCGGCTTTATCGGCCTTCTCCAGATCGGGCTTGCAGCGCTTCTGGGCTTAAGCTTTCACGCTTTGACCAAGCTGCGTCCGGCCTGCCATGTCGGCTTGACCGTGCTGGCATTGCTGATTTCTCTGCACAGCCTGCCGCTTGTCTTCCTGCTCCCGGTGGAAAGCCGCATGCCGGTGCTTTCGCGGTATCCCGTGCTGATATGCCTGTCCTTTGCCGGAACCATGCTGCTCGGCGCCGTGCTTCTGCATGAGAAGCGCCGCCGCGAGCTGGCCCGCTCCAATCAGCTCTATCGCGCGATGGTGGAGGCGCTGCCCGACTGCCTGAACATCAAGGACACGCAAGGGCGTTTTCTCGCCGCAAACCCGGCGACGGCTGCGCTGATGCGCGCCACCTCCCCGGTGGCGCTGCTCGGAAAAACCGACGCCGCCTTCTACCCCGCCGATCTTGCGGCGGAGTTCCGCCAGTTCGAAGAGGGAGTCCTGCGCGAGGGCAAGCACCTGACGATCGAGCAGAAGAGCCGGCGCTCGGACGGGTCCGCCGTCTGGCTTTCGACCCAGAAGACGCCCATCGCGGATGCCGACGGCCACATCGTCGGCCTCGTCACGCACAACCGCAACATCACCGGCGCGAAGGCCCTGCAAGCGGAACTGGAGCGGACGCAAGGTTACCTCGACCAGGCGCTCGCCAACATGACGGACGGGCTGGCGATGTACGACGCGGCCGGCACGCTGCTGTTTTGCAACCGGCGCTACCGCGACCTGTTCCCGCTTACCGCCCATCTGCGCGTGCCCGGCGCGTCCTTCGAGGCGATCCTGCGGGCATCCCTGGAAACGGGCGAGGAGCGCCTCGAACCCGGCACCGATGCAGATCAGCACGTTGCGCGCATCTGCGCCTCGCTGCATCGGGCAGGAGAATACACGATCCGGCTTGCCGACGGCCGCCTGTTCTCCTGCCGCACGGCGCTCCTGCCCGACGGCAGCGCCGTGCGCACGGTCGGCGACGTGACGGCGCAGCACCGCCTGACCGAGCATTTGGAACATCAGGCGATGCACGACCCGCTGACGGGGCTGGCAAACCGCACCTGCTTCGCGCGCCAGTTCGGGCGGCTCCTGGAGCGCGCGCGGCGGGACGGAAGCGAACTGGTCGTGATGCTGCTCGACCTCGACCGCTTCAAGGAGGTCAACGACACGCTGGGCCACGCGGCCGGCGACGCGCTTTTGGTCGAGGTGGCGCAGCGCCTTTCCAGCGCCGTGCGGCCGGGCGACGTGGTGGCGCGGCTTGGCGGCGACGAGTTCGCGCTGCTGCTCCCCGGCTCGCAGGAGATCCCGGTCGATGTGATGGTGGCGACGCGGCTGATGGCCGCTCTCGTCCAGCCCATGACGTTCGGCGGGGAAACGCTGCTGCCGGGCGGCACGATCGGCTACACCCTCCTTTCGGAGGACGATGCCGATGCCGAAGGCCTGCTCAAGCACGCCGACGCCGCGCTCTACGAGGCCAAGGCGCGGCGGCGCGGAAGCTGGAAGAAGTGGTCGCACCCCGCTTCCGCCGTTGCCGCAGCCTGACGCGCCTCAGTCTTCCCTGCCGCCTCCTGGCGCGGGAACATCCAGCGAAACGCCGTTCAGGCCCGCAATGATGTCGGAAAGCATCGGCACGAACTTTTCACCCCCGCCAGTCGCCGCGGCGGACGCGAAGCTGTTGCGCACTGCCGCGCCGATCGGGTTCGCCACGCCCGTTCCTTGCGCGAAGGCGGCGAGATAGTTCATGTCCTTGAGCCCGTTGGCGATGGCGAAGCGGTGGGCGTTCTCGTTGCGGTTCAGCACATAGTCGAAAAAAGTCCGGTAGAATGGGCAGTCCATCCGACCGTCTCGGATCACCTGATCAAAGGTCGCGGGAGTCAGCCCGGCCTTCGCACCCACGGTCAGAGCTTCGGCATAGATCGCGGCATAGCCCATCGACACGAAGTTGTTGAGGAGCTTCATCGTGTGGCCGCTCCCGGTCGGCCCGGTGTGGATCACGCGGCGCGCGAAGGCGTCCAGCACCGGCTTGGCGCGGGCGAAATCCTCGGCGCTGCCGCCCGCCATCACGTCCAGCGTGCCCTCGGCTGCTTCCTTGGGCGTGCGGCTGAGCGGCGCGTCGATCAGCACGATGCCTTTCGCGGCAAGCTCACCCGCGAGCCGCACCGTCCGGCTGGGATCAGAGGTGGAACAGTCCAGGATCAGCAGCGGCTTGCCCGCCGCAGCCAGTCCGTCCGGCCCGTTGACCACCGCTTCCACTTCCGGAGAGCCGGTCACGCAGAGCACGACGATGTCGGAAACTTCCGCCATCGCGCGCGGGGAAGCAGCCTCCTGCGCGCCCTCCCCCACCAGCCTTTCCAGGTTGTCGCGGCGCGCACGTGCCCAAACGGCAAGCGGCCAACCTTTTCTCAAGAGATTGCCAGCCATGCCGGAGCCCATATATCCCAGCCCGATAAATCCGACTTTTTCTTTCACATCGTCCTCCCGGCCCATCCGGCCCGTGTGCGGCGAAACGCCTCCAAGGAGAAGAGAATGCATTCGAGAGCGTTCGGTCGCACAGGCCGTCAGGTTAGCGAGATCGGCTTCGGGGCCTGGGCGATCGGCGCCTCCTGGGGCGAAACGGACGACCGGGAATCACGCGCAGCACTCCATGCCGCGCTCGATGCCGGCGTGACCTTCATCGACACGGCCGACGTCTATGGCGACGGGCACTCGGAAAGGCTGATTGCGGGCGTGCTGGAGGAGCGCGGCGGGGAAAAGCCCTTCGTCGCCACCAAGGCCGGGCGCCGGCTGTCTGCGCAAACCGTGGAGGGATATTCCGCCGAAAATCTTTCAGCCTGGATCGACCGCAGCCTGCAAAACCTCAAGACGGAACGGCTCGACCTCGTGCAGCTCCACTGCCCGCCGACGGACCTGTTCTACCACGCGGAAGTCTTCGAGCGGCTCGACCGGCTGAAGGAAGCGGGCAAGATCGCGGACTACGGCGTCAGCGTCGAGCGCGTGGAGGAAGCGCTGAAGGCCATCGAGTTCCCCGGCGTGGTCAGCGTCCAGATCATCTTCAACGCCTTCCGCCTGCGCCCGGCCGAACTGTTTTTCCCGCAAGCCAAGGCAAAAGGCGTAGCGGTGATTGCGCGCGTGCCGCTGGCGAGCGGCCTCTTGACCGGCAAGTTCAAGCCGGACTCGCGCTTCGAAGCGAGCGACCACCGCAACTTCAACCGCAACGGCGAGGCCTTTGACGTCGGCGAAACTTTTTCGGGCGTGCCTTATGAGATCGGTCTGAAGGCGGTGGAGCGGGTGCGCCCGCTCGTCGGGCAAAACGCCACGATGGCACAGTTCGCGCTGCGCTGGATTCTGATGTTCGATGCGGTGTCCGTGGTCATACCCGGCGCGAAGAACCCTGCTCAGGCGCAGGGCAATGCCGCGGCAGCGGACCTGCCTGCACTGTCACCGGACACTCTTGCCGCGGTCGAAGCGATCTACCGCGAGGACATCGCCCCGTTCGTGCACCAACGCTGGTGAGCGTCAGGCCGGCGGAGCGTTGAAGGCGAGCAGCGTCACCGCGGAGAAGTGGACGCCGGCCGCGACCAGAACGAAGCCGTGCCACACCGCATTGAAGAAGCGTTTGTCGAGCACGTGGAACACCACGCCGGCGGAGTAGATCAAGCCGCCGATCGCCATCAGGCACAGCACGACAAGCGGCAGATCGGAGGCCAGCGTGCGAAAGATGACGATGCCGCTCCAGCCCATCGCCAGGTAGAGCGCGATGGCCAGCCGGTCGAAGCGGCCGGGCGCCAGGAGCTTGAGCACGATGCCGGCCGCTGCAAACAGCCACACCGCCGCGAGCATGTTCCAAGCGCTGAGCGACACCATGAAAGGCGTATAGGTGCCGGCGATCAGCAGGTAGATTGCGGAGTGGTCGAGGCGGCGCAGGATCCACTTCGTGCGCGTCAGCGGCCAGATGTTGTAGGCCGCGGAAGCGCCGACGGAGATGGCGAGCGTGCAGAGATAAACTCCGACGGCAGCGAACTGCGCGGACGGCAGACCGCTGTCCGCCAAAAACAGAACGAGCAGAACGGAAGCCGTCAGCACGGCGGCGATGCCGACCGCATGCACGACCCCGTCAGCCCACAATTCGGGAGCCGAATAGGGCCAGGGGACCGCACCGCGCGGAAGGGACATGGTCCCTTGTTCCTGCTGCTCAGACATGCTCCACAATATGTCGCGTCGCGTGACCGAAAAAAGACAGATCTGCCCCGGTGCGACAGGTTTTCCCCGTTCAGCGGCAGTCTCCTTGCTGAAGCAACGCGCTTTTGCACCGCCACATGGGAAAGAGCATGCCGTCCTTTGCTTTCCGCCAAGTCGATGTGTTCACGAGCGAGCCGCTCAAAGGCAATCCGCTTGCGGTGGTTCTCGGCGCGGACGGCCTGAGCGACGCGGAGATGGCGGCCTTCGCCAACTGGACGAACCTCAGCGAGACCACTTTCCTCCTCCGGCCGGCAAATCCCGCAGCCCACTACCGCCTGCGGATCTTCACGCCCTGGAACGAACTGCCCTTCGCGGGCCACCCGACGCTGGGAACCTGCCATGTCTGGCTGGATGCGAATCCGGGCTGCGCCGACAAGGTGATCGTGCAGGAATGCGGCGTCGGGCTCGTGCGGATCAGGCGCGGGGAAGCCGGGCGGCTGGCCTTTGCCGCACCGCCCCTACTCCGTGACGAACCAGCCGCGCCGGAGCTTGCCGCGCGGATCGCGCGAGGTTTCGGCATTGGGGAAGACACGATCCGCGCGTGCCGCTGGATCGTCAACGGCCCGCCTTGGATCGGCGTTCTCCTGCGCTCGCGCGCCGAAGTTCTCGCGCTGAAGCCGGATCCCGTCCTGCTGGCCGGCCTGCACATCGGCGCCGTCGCGCCGTGGGACGCAGGCGCCGACGGCCAGCAGGCGCAGTTCGAAGTGCGCGCCTTCGTTCCAGGCACGGCGATCCCCGAAGACCCTGTGACCGGCAGCCTCAACGCCGGCCTCGCCCAATGGCTGATCGGCGCAGGGATCGCGCCGGAAGCCTATGTCGCCGCGCAGGGCACCGTTCTCGGCCGTGCCGGGCGCATCCATGTGGAAAAGGATGGTTTTGACGTCTGGATCGGCGGCGATGTCACGGAATGCATCCGCGGGGAGCTTCGGTTCTGAGAGATCGCGCTGTCAGCCCGTTTTCGCCTGCCTGATCCGGCGTCTCGGCGCCCGCCGCGGCAACAGGCGGAGAATGTGTCTGCGACGCCGGCGGTTTAGAGCCCGGCACGGGGCTCAGACGATGCCGCCTCCGCCGGATTTTATCGCCGGCCGCTCGGCTGCGACTTGTTTGCGGTAGCCGCTGCGGCGGTAGGTTGAGACGGGGTCGATCGCGCCGCCTTTTTCCAGGCGGGCGAGCGCCAGGATCGGCTCGACGTCGGTGCGGAAGGCGGCTTTCAGCGTTTGCGTAGCGGCCAGCGCATCGTTGGCTTCCTGGAAGCCTTCGAGAGCCTTGCGGTCCACCAGCAGAGCCAGGGCATAGGCGCGCGCCACTTCCGCCGCGGACACCATCAAACTCTCGATGGGATCGGTGACGTTGTGGCTCTGGTCGAGCATGTGGGCGGGGTGGAAGTTTTTCGCGCCTGACAATTCCGCATCGACTAGCTCGTTGAAGACGAGGAACAGGCGGTAGGGATCGATCGATCCGGCATCCAGGTCGTCGTCGCCGTATTTGGAATCGTTGAAATGGAAGCCGCCCAGCTTGCCGAACTGGATCAGCCGCGAGACGATCATCTCGATGTTGACGTTCGGCGCGTGGTGGCCGAGGTCCACGAGGCAGAAAGCCTTTTCCCCAAGCTCCTGGGCGATGAGGTAGTTGGTGCCCCAGTCCTGCACGACGGTCGAATAGAAGGCGGGCTCGTACATCTTGTGCTCGCAAAACAGGCGCCAGCCTTCCGGGAGCCCGGCATAGATTTCCTTCATGGCGTCGAGATAGCGCTCGAAACTGCTCCGGAAGTTGACCTGGCCGGGGAAGTTGGACCCGTCGCCGATCCACACGGTCAGCGCGCTTGAGCCGATCTGTTCGCCGATCCCGATGCACTCCAGATTGTGCTCGACGGCCTGGGCACGGACAGCGGCATCGGCGTGGGACAGCGAGCCGAACTTGTAGGACAGTTTTTGGTCCTTCCCGTCCGAGAAGGTGTTGGAGTTCATCGCGTCGAAACCCAAGCCGAAGCGGGAAGCCGCCTGCTTCAGCCGCTGCGGGTCGGCCTTGTCCCAGGGGATGTGCAGAGAAACGGCAGGCGTGGCCTGCGTCAGTTCGGCGATGACGGCGCAGTCTTCGATCTTGTCGAACACATCGCGCGGTTCGCCTTCGCCCGGAAAGCGCGCAAAGCGCGTGCCGCCTGTGCCGACGCCCCAGGAGGGGATGGCCACACCGAAGCGTTTCACCTTCTCCTTGATCGCGTCGATTTCGATGCCGCGCCGGTCGAGCTGCTCGCCGAGATGGTCGTAGTCGCGGCGCAGCGCTGCTTCCCGCGCGGCGTTGTCGGCTTCGAGCACGTCCGGCCCGATCATGCGTTCGGTCATCTTGTCCTCCCTTGTTCCTCCGGCGAACGATCACGCCGACAGCGCGTTGAACGCCCTTCTGGCTCTCATGCGGAAAGCAAAGCCTTGGACATCCTGCGCATCCTTCTCGCCATCATCCTGCCGCCGCTCGGCGTGTTCCTCCAGGTCGGCATCGGCCTGCAATTCTGGCTGAACATCCTGCTCACGCTTTGCGGCTATATCCCCGGCATCGTCCACGCGGTCTGGGTGATCCTGCGGCGGTGAAGTTCTCCGGCAAGATGGCGCTCCGTCCAGCACCCCGGTAGAGCACTCCCTTCCCCACCTACCGTGTAAAACTCTGCGCGTTACCCGCATCCACGTTGATGATGTTGCCGGTAGATTTTGCGGACATATCGGAGGCGAGAAAATAGATGGCTTCCGCGATGTCCTCCGGAAACACCGAGCGCTTCAGCAGGGAGCGGGAGCGGTAGAGTTCCTCCAGGTCGTCGGTTGACTTCCCATACGCGGCGGCGCGCTGCTCCTTCCACTCGCCCGTCCAGATCTTGGAGCCGCGTAAAACCGCGTCGGGGTTGACCGTGTTGACGCGGATCTGCCCTTCCGCCCCTTCCAGCGCCAGGCAGCGCGCGAGGTGGATTTCGGCGGCCTTGGCGGTGCAGTAGGCGCTCGCGTTGGGCGACGCCGCCAAACCGTTTTTGGAAGCGACGAAGACGATGTTGCCGCCGGCCTTCTGCCGGCGGAACAGCCGGAACGCCTCGCGCGAGACCAGGAAGTAGCCCTTGCCCAGGATGTCGAGGTTGCGGTCCCAGAGTTCCAGGGTCGTGTCCTCGACGGGCGCGGAGGAGGCGATGCCGGCGTTCGACACAAGGATGTCCAGACCGCCGTATTCGGTGACGGCGTGGGCGAAGGCTTCCGCGACCTCCACTTCCGCCGTGACGTTGAGTTTTACGCCGCGCACCTGGTCGCGCGTGTGGCGGGCGGCGAGTTCGGCTTCGGCGGACTCCAGCGCGGTCTCGTCGATGTCGGCCAGCACCACGCAGGCGCCCTCGCCGAGCAGCCGCTCGGCGGTGGCCTTGCCGATGCCCCCTGCCCCGCCGGTGATCAGGGCCACGCGGCCGGCGAGCGGTTTTGCTTTGGGCATGCGCTGGAGCTTCGCCTCCTCCAGCAGCCAGTATTCGATGTCGAAGGCTTCCTGTTCCGGCAGGCCCCGATAGGTGGAAACGCCGGAGGCGCCGCGCATGACGTTGATGGCGTTGACGTAGAATTCGGCGGCGATGCGCGCGGTCGCCTTGTCCCTGGCAAACGAGAGCATGCCGACGCCGGGCACGAGGTAGATGACGGCGTTGGGGTCGCGCATCGCCGGGCTGTCCGGACGGCGCGAGCGCTCGTAGTAGCCGGCATAGCCGGCGCGGTAGGCTTCGAGCGCTTGCGCGAGGCCGGCCAGCGTCTTTTCCGCGTCGGGCTGGGAGGGATCGAAATCCACGACGAGCGGCCGGATTTTCGTGCGCAGGAAGTGATCGGGGCAGCTTGTGCCGAGCGCCGCCAGTTCTTCCAGTTGCTTCGAGCCGACGAATTCCAGCACGGCGGCGGAGTCGTCGAAATGCCCGACCTTGCGCTCGTCGGATGAAATCAGACCGCGGATCGCCGGCATCAGCTTCCCCGCGACCGCACGGCGTTCGATGCCGGGCAGCGTCGGGCGGGCGGAGCCGCCGAAGGCTGCCTTGTCCCGCGTCTGAGCGTCCAGCCACTCGATCGCACGGTTGATGATGCGGATCGTGGTCTCGTAGGCCTTCTTGGCGGTCGGCCCCCAGGTGAACAGGCCGTGGCTTTCCAGGATCACGCCCTTGGCGTCCGGGTTTCCCTTGCAGAATTTTTCGAGCCAAAGGCCGAGTTCGAAGCCCGGACGCTTCCACGGCAGCCAGCCGATCTCACCGCCAAAGATTTCCGCCGTCAGCCGCTCGGAGTCGGCGGAGGCCGCGATGGCGATGATCGCGTCGGGGTGCATGTGGTCCACATGCTTCTGCGGCACGAAGGCGTGGAGCGGCGTGTCGATGGAGGCGGCGCGCGGGTTGAGGTTGAAGGTGCAGTGCGGGAGCAAGCCCACCATCTCATCCTCGTTCTCCACGCCGCGGTAGAGTTTCTTGAGGCCTTCGAGCTTGCTCATATACAGGGTCGAGAAGCCGTCGAGCTTCATGGTGCCGACGTCGCCGCCGGAGCCCTTGACCCAAAGCACTTCCACTTCTTCTGATGTCAGCGGGTCTGCCTGCATCACCTTGGCCGAGGTGTTGCCGCCGCCGAAATTGGTGATGCGCTTGTCGGACCCTAGCAGGTTGGAGCGGTAGAGCAGCTTTTCTGGCTCGCTCATGGTGGCAGCCCTGGCGTCGTCCCACAGGTTCGAAAGGCGCTTGGCCGCGGGCTTGTCCAGCATCGGTTCCTCTCCCCAAGGTGATCGGCGCGCCGTTCAGGCACGGGAAGCCGTGACAAAGGCGGCACGCTGCGTCGGTGCCCTTCCTGACTCACCAACCGGATGGTGTCAATCAAAAACGATCATGTTCGTTCATGTTGCGCCGCACAATGCAAAATGATGATCGAAGTTGATTGACAAAGCTAGCCGGCTGCGGCATAACCGCGATCCAAGGGAGGAACGGGATGCACGAGAAGGAGCGCCATCGCATCATCCTTTCCGCCGTCCAGGCCAGGCCCGTGGTGACGGTGGGGGAGATGGTCGAGCTGACGGAATCGTCCGAGGCGACGATCCGGCGCGACATCGCGGCGCTGCACCTGCAAAAACGGCTGCGCCGGGTGCGCGGCGGCGCCGAGGCGCTTTCCCCGCCTCAGGTGATCGGGCTGGCGGGCCGCACATTCAGCGTCAATGAGACGCTGAACGCCGCAGCCAAGCGGCTGATCGCGCGCGAAGCGGTGGCGCTGTGCGAGGACGGCGACCCGATCATCATCAACGGCGGCACCACGACCTTCCCGATGGTGCACTTCCTGGTGGAAAAGCGGCTCACCGTCTTCACCAACTCGTTTCCGATCGCCGAGCACCTGCTGAAGCATTCCAAGAGCACGGTGATGCTTTCCGGCGGCACGGTGTATCGCGAGCAGAACATCGTGCTCTCTCCCTTCGAGAACGACGTGACGCGCAATTTCTTCGCGCGCCGCATGTTCATGGGCGCCAAGGGGCTGGGACCGTTGGGGCTGATGGAAGGCGATCCGCTGCTGATCCAGGCGGAAGCCAAGCTGATCGGCCAGGCGGAAGAATTGGTCGTGCTGGTGGACTCGTCGAAATTCCGGCAGCGCTCGGCGCTGATCCTGTGCGGGCTTCAACGCATCGCAACGGTGATCACGGACGAAGGAATAACCGACGCGGAAGCCGGCATGCTGGAATCAGCCGGCGTGCGGCTCGTCGTGGCAAGGCCGTCCGCGGGGTCGGCCGGGGAGAAGTCTTCGCTGCACGCTTGAGACGCGGCGGCGCTGAGGGAATGCAACGCTCAAAAGGAGGAGTTTTCATGAGCTTGTTTCGTAAACTGGTGGCGGCCGCGGCCGTTTCGGCAGCGTTTTTAGGCGCGCCCGCCCATGCGGAGAACGTCAAGATCGCGCTTGTCGTGAAGGCGCTCGGCATCGGCTTCTTCGATGCCGCCAACAAGGGCGCGCAGGAAGCGGCCAAGGAACTGGGCGACGTGGACATCATCTACACCGGCCCGACCTCCACCACGGCGGAAGGCCAGATCGAGGTGATCAACTCGCTGATCGCGCAACGGGTCGATGCCATCGCGGTTTCGGCCAACGACAAGGACGCGCTGGTGCCGGCGCTTAAAAAAGCGATGGACCGCGGCATCAAGGTGATCTCCTGGGACTCCGGCGTGGCGCCGGAAGGCCGCATGATGCACCTCAACCCCTCGTCCAACCCGCTGATCGGCAACATGATCGTCAAGCTCGCCGCCGACCAGTTGCCAGACGGCAAGGGCGACGTCGCGATCTTGTCGGCGACCTCCACCTCGACCAACCAGAACACCTGGATCGAAGAGGCTAAGAAGGTGCTGCCGAACTATCCCGGCGTGAACATTGTGGCGACCGTCTATGGCGACGACCTGGCGGACAAGAGCTATCGCGAGACGCAGGGGCTGATCCAGTCCTACCCCAACCTCAAGGCGATCATCGCGCCGACTTCCGTCGGCATCGTGGCCGCGGCGCAGGCCGTGGAGGACGCCAAGAAGACGGGGCAGATCAACGTGACGGGTCTGGGCCTCCCTTCCGAGATGGCGGGCCACGTCAAGGCCGGCTCCTCCAAGTCCTTCGCGATCTGGAACCCGATCGACCTCGGCTACTCCGCGACCATGATCGCCTACAACCTCGTGAAGGGCAAAGCCGAAGCCAAGCCGGACGGCGAAATCCCGATGGGCCGCATGGGCAAGGTCAAGCTCGACGCCAACAGCGAAGGCGCCATGGCCGACCCGTTCGTCTATGACGCGAAGAACGTGGACGAGTTCGCCAAGATTTTCTGAGGCGGATTGTTGCGGGTGCGGGCGAATGCCTGCGCCCGCTGTTCTTTCTTCTGCGCTGTCGGCAGCGGGTTCAGCGGTACGGCATGTATTCTCGGGTCAAGCCCGAGAATCCATGCCGTAACCGTTCCATCCTCGCCAGCGGCGTAGAACCCACCACAGGCAACCGCGCGAACACAGGCGCACCATGCTTCAATCCCTCCCCTCAGCCGAGCTCGACACCGATCAGGATGTTCCTCTCCTGTCGCTGCGCAGCGTTTCGAAGAGCTTTCCCGGCGTGAAGGCGCTGAGCGAGGTGGCGCTGGAGCTTTTCCCCGGCCAGGTCACCGCGCTGATCGGGGAGAACGGCGCGGGAAAATCCACGCTGGTGAAAATCCTCACCGGCATCTACCAGCCTGATGAGGGTGAAATTCGTCTCGACGGCGAGCCGCAAAAATTCCCGACCGCGTATGACGCCCAAAAGGCCGGCGTCACGGCGATCCACCAGGAAACCGTGCTGTTCGACGACCTGTCGGTCGCGGAAAACATCTTCATCGGCCACCAGCCGCGCACGAAAGCCGGGCTGATCGACTGGAAGAAGCTCAACGCCAATGCCAAGGCGCTGCTGGAGCGCATCGGCGCGCCGCTCGATCCGGGCATACGCCTGCGCGACCTCGGCATCGCGAAAAAGCACCTCGTTGCCATCGCTCGCGCTTTGTCGGTGGATGCGCGCGTGGTCATCATGGACGAGCCGACCGCCGCGCTTTCGCACAAGGAGATCGCGGAGCTTTACGAACTGGTGGAGCGGCTGAAAGCCGACGGCAAGGCGATCCTGTTCATCTCCCATAAATTCGATGAGATTTTCCGCATCGCCGACCGATGGACTGTGTTCCGGGACGGCCGCACGGTCGGCGCGGGGAGGATGGCGGATGTCGGCCAGGGCGAACTGGTGCGCATGATGGTTGGGCGCGCGGTGGACCAGCTTTTCCCCAAGCGTGAAGCAAAAACCGGCGAAACCGTGCTGACGGTCGCCGGCTACAGCCATCCGACCGAGTTCGAGAACATCAATTTCTCGCTCAGGCGCGGCGAAATCCTCGGCTTCTACGGGCTGGTCGGCGCCGGGCGCTCGGAGTTCATGCAGTCGCTGTTCGGCATCACCAAACCGTCGAAAGGTGCGGTGTCGGTGGAGGGCAAGGTCGCGGTCATCCGCAGCCCGGCGGACGCGGTGGACCTCGGCATCGTCTATGTGCCGGAAGAGCGCCAGCGGCAGGGCGCTGTTCTGGGGCTTCCGATCTTCCAGAACGTTTCGCTGCCTTCCCTCGGCAAGACCTCGCGGAAAGGGTTCATCCGGCTCGCGGAAGAATTCCGCTTGGCGCGCGACTACACCTCGCGGCTCGACCTGCGCGCCGCCTCGCTCGACCGCGACATCCGCACGCTTTCCGGCGGCAACCAGCAGAAGGTCGTCATCGCCAAGTGGCTGGCGACCAAGCCCAAGGTGATCATCCTGGACGAACCGACCAAGGGCATCGACATCGGCTCCAAGGCGGCGGTGCACGAGTTCATGAGCGAACTCGCGGCGCAGGGGCTTTCGGTCATCATGGTCTCCTCCGAGATTCCGGAGATCATGGGCATGTCCGACCGCGTGATCGTCATGCGCGAAGGCTTGATGGTGGCCGAGTTCCCGCGCGTGGAACTCACTGCGGAAAAGCTCGTGCGCGCGGCTGCCGGCATCCGGGAGGCCGCGTGATGCTGGCAAGAATCCTCCGGCAACGCGAGATGCTGCTCGTGGCAGGGATCTTGGCTCTGCTTGGGCTGATCGCCTCGCGCCGCGCGGCTTTCGTGGAGCCGCAGAACCTGGCCTCCGTCTTCAACGACACGTCGATCCTCGTCATGCTGGCGCTTGGGCAGATGCTGGTCATCCTTACCCGCTGCATCGACCTCTCCATCGCGGCCAACCTTGCGCTGTGCGGCATGGCGGCGGCGATGCTGAACGCGGCGTTCCCCGCAATCCCGGTGCCGCTCTTGATCCTCGTGGCGATCGCGCTCGGCACCGTGCTCGGCAGCCTGAACGGCCTGCTCGTATGGAAGCTCGACATGCCGCCCATCGTGGTGACGCTCGGCACGCTCACCATCTACCGCGGCATCATCTTCCTCTTGTCCGGCGGCGCCTGGATCAACGCGCACCAGATGAGCCCGGCCTTCAAGGAGTTGCAGCGCACGCCGCTCCTCGGATTGCCCGTCCTCTCTTGGATCGCGATCGTCACAATCCTGGTCATGGGCCTGCTGGTGACGCGAACCCGGCTCGGCCGCGCCTTCTATGCGGTGGGCGGCAACCCCACGGCTTCCATCTATACCGGCATCGATGTCGGCCGCACGCGCTTCGCCGCCTATGCCATCGCCGGCGCGGTCGCGGGTCTGTGCGGCTACCTCTGGGTGGCGCGCTATGCGGTCGCCTATGTCGATATCGCCGGCGGCTTCGAGCTGGACGTGATCGCGGCCTGCGTGATCGGCGGCGTGTCGATCGCAGGCGGCATCGGCTCGGTGCCGGGCGCGGTGCTTGGGAGCCTGTTCCTCGGCATCATCAAGAACGCGCTGCCGGTCGTGAACATCTCGCCCTTCTGGCAGCTGGCGATCTCCGGTTCGGCCATCATCGTCGCGGTGGTGATCAACGCCCGCGCCGAGCGTGAAAAAGGCCGCGTCATCCTGCGCAAGGCGGAGGTTCTCGCATGACGGCCGCAGATACCGTTGCCCCCCGCCACATCCCCGATCGGCTGGAAAGCCGGGCAAAGCTCGCGCTGAAAAGCTGGGAAACGCTGCTTGTCGTCGTGGCGGTCGCGGTGTTCGCGGTGAACTCGTTCGCCTCGCCGTATTTCCTCGACCCCTACAATCTTTCCGACGCCACCTACAACTTCACGGAAAAAGCTCTCATCGCGCTGCCGATGGCGATGCTGATCATCGCCGGGGAAATCGACTTGTCGGTGGCGGCGATCGTGGCGCTGGCCTCCACGGCGATGGGTTATGCGCTGACGCATTGGGGTGCCGGCACGGCGGAACTGGTCGCGATCGGCGTCGGCGTCGGCCTTCTCTGCGGCGCGTTCAACGCCCTCTTGGTGACGCGGCTCGGTCTGCCCTCCATCGTGGTGACGATCGGCACGATGAGCCTGTTCCGCGGCATCTCCTTCATCGTGCTGGGGGACCAGGCGTTCAAAGGCTATCCTGCCGGCTTCTCCTGGTTCGGCCAGGGCTACGTATATTATGTGTTCACCTTCGAACTCGTCTTCCTGCTGGCGCTCGCCGTCGTGTTCGGCGTGATCCTGCACAAGACCAACTTCGGCCGCGCCGTCTATGCCATCGGCAACAACCCGACCGCTGCTCTCTTTTCCGGAATTAAAGTGGCGCGGGTGAAGGCAGCACTCTTTCTGTTGACAGGCCTGATGTCGGGCATCGCCGCGATCTGCCTCACTGCGCGCCTCGGCTCCACCCGGCCGAACATCGCACAAGGGTGGGAACTGGAAGTCGTGACGATGGTGGTGCTCGGCGGCGTCAACATCCTCGGCGGGTCCGGCACGATCCCCGGCGTGATGCTGGCCGCCCTCATCATGGGCCTCGTCACCTTCGGCTTCGGGCTGCTCAACGTGCCGGGCATCGTCATGTCGATCTTCATCGGCCTGCTTCTGATCTGCGTGATCGCGCTGCCGATCCTGTGGAGCCGCCTGCGCGGCAGACGCGCGGCATGAGCGAGAAATACGCTTTCCGGATGAAGCTGCTTCCAGGCATGGAGACGGAATACAAGCGCCGGCACGATGCAATCTGGCCGGAGCTCGGCGCACTGCTGAAGGACGCTGGCGTGTCGGACTACTCCATCCACCTCGACCGGGAGACCGGCACCCTGTTCGGCGTGCTCTGGCGGCGCGACGATCACGGGATGGCAGATCTGCCGCAGCATCCCGTGATGCAGCGCTGGTGGGCATACATGGCCGACCTGATGGAGACACACGCCGACAACGAGCCGGTGGCGGTGCCGCTGGAAACGGTTTTTAACTTGGACTGAGCCATTTGCACTTCGTCCAACACCCCTTGTATCTACGATTTTTGGATTGTGGGATGGGAGCGACTGAG
>CAXTCF010000009.1:0-58844 GCA_964242945.1 uncultured Rhizobiaceae bacterium
CGGCATCGGCTGCGCTCGGCGCCTCGCGGGTCAGCCAAAATCCCTCGACCATCCTCAGCCCATAGGTATTGTCCCCATCTCTTAGTGAACAGCGTGTTCGCTTTCCCCCAGCTTGCTGGGCGGCGTCCCGGAGCAGACATTCCGGTTCAGATTTCCCAAAGGAGAGCCGGCAGATCGCCCTGCCGGCGAGAGAATCGATGTCCGACCTGCCTTTTGCCGCCACAGCCCCTATCCACGTCTCCCGCGTCGGCCTGAAATCGCGCGATGCCGAGACCCTTGCCCGCTTCTATGAAACTGTTGTCGGCCTCCAGCGGCTCGGTTCAAGCGATGGCGCCATCCGGCTCGGCGCGGCAGGGCGCGAATTGCTGACGATTGAAGACGACCGCTCGGCCAAGCCCGACGATCCGCGTGCGGCCGGGTTGTTCCACACCGCTTTCCTCCTGCCGTCCCGCGCCGATCTGGGCCGCTGGATCCGGCATGCCGCCGAGAACCGCATTCGTATAGACGGCGCATCCGACCACATCGTCAGCGAGGCGCTCTACCTCAACGATCCCGAAGGCAACGGCATAGAGATCTATGCCGACAAGCCGCATGAGAGCTGGACCTGGAAGAACGGCCAGATCGAGATGGCGACCATCCGGCTGGACTTAGATGATGTCCTCGCTTCCGTGCCCGAAAACGATGCGGCTTGGCACGGCGCCCCGGAGAACACGGTGGTCGGCCACGTCCACCTGCGCGTCGGCGATCCCGCCCAAGCCGAAAGCTGGTGGCGCGACACGCTCGGCTTCGACACGGTGGCCCGCTACGGGCGGCAGGCCGTGTTCCTGTCCACCGGCGGCTACCACCACCATATCGGCTCCAACGCCTGGCAAAGCGCCGGCGCGGGGCCGCGCGACGCCTCGCGCGCCGGTTTGAGCTGGGTGGAGATGACGGGCAGCGGCGTGTCGGCAACCGCGGACTATGCCGACCCTTGGAGCACGGCGATCCGCCTCAAACCCGCAGCTTGATCGTGAAGACCGAAGCTGGCACGCGCCGTGCCGCTCTGGGCAGATCAAGCCGCTTCCGCGCCGAACACGCGGCGGAAGATCGTATCGACGTGCTTGGTGTGGTAGCCGAGATCGAACTTCTCGCGCAATTCTGTCTCTGACAGAGCGGCGCGGACATCCTGGTCGGCAAGCAATTCTTCCAGGAAATCAGCACCCTGCTCCCACACCTTCATGGCGTTTCTCTGCACCAGCCGATACGATGCCTCGCGGGAAACGCCGGCCTGCGTCAGCGCCAGCAGCACGCGCTGGGAGTGAATCAGGCCGCGGAACTTGTTCATGTTGGCGAGCATGTTGTCGGGATAGACGACCAGCCTGTCGATCACGCCGGTCAGCCGCCCCAACGCAAAGTCCAGCGTCACGGTGGCGTCCGGGCCGATCATGCGCTCGACCGAGGAATGCGAGATGTCGCGCTCGTGCCACAGCACGACGTTCTCCATCGCCGGCATCGCATAGGACCGCACCATGCGGGCGAGGCCGGTCAGGTTTTCCGTCAGAACAGGGTTGCGCTTGTGCGGCATGGCCGACGAGCCCTTCTGGCCCGGCGCGAAATACTCCTCGGCTTCCAGCACTTCGGTGCGCTGGAGATGGCGGATCTCCGTGGCGACCCGCTCGACGGAAGAGGCGATCACGCCCAGCGTGGCGAAGAACATCGCGTGGCGGTCGCGCGGGATGACCTGCGTGGAGACAGGTTCGGGCTTAAGCCCCATCGCTCTCGCCACATGCTCCTCCACATAAGGATCGATGTTGGCAAACGTCCCGACCGCCCCGGAGATGGCGCAAGTCGCAATCTCTTCCCGCGCATGCACCATCCGCTCGCGGGCGCGGGCGAACTCCGCATAGGCCTGCGCCAGCTTGACGCCGAACGTGGTCGGCTCGGCGTGGATGCCGTGCGAACGGCCGATCGTCACCGTATCCTTGTGCTCGAAAGCGCGCCGTTTCAGCGCGGCCAGCAGCGCGTCGATGTCGGCCAGCAGGATGTCACTGGCGCGGGCAAGCTGCACGGCAAAGCAGGTGTCCAGCACATCGGAAGAGGTCATGCCCTGATGGACGAAGCGCGCTTCCGGCCCGACGATTTCGGCGAGATGCGTCAGGAAGGCGATGACGTCGTGCCTGGTTTCCCGCTCGATGGCGTCGATCCGGGCGACATCGAACTGCGCGTCGCGGCCTTTCTCCCAGATCGTTGCGGCGGCTTGCCTGGGAATGACGCCGAGTTCGGCCAGCGCATCGGCGGCATGCGCTTCGATCTCGAACCAGATGCGGAAGCGCGTTTCAGGCGTCCAAAGCGCGGCCATTTCCGGGCGGGAGTAGCGCGGGATCATGCGATAAAGCCTTGCGATCGTCGGAGCGGGCACGCCCTAGCCAGAGCGGCAAGCGCTCCATAGCCGAACCCGGCCCGCGGCTCAACGCAGGCGCCGCGCCGCCCGGAACGCCACAAGAAACAGCGCGGCGAAGCTGATGGGAAAAAACAGCGAAAGACCCAGCGCCGCGAACTGGTAGAGCGCGCCCGCCACCGTGGAAAGGAACTCGATCAGCCAGAGCTTGGAAAGGGCCGCATCGTGCCAGCGCGCGTAATAGCTCCGATATTCCAGGGCGAAGAGGAGGCCCGTCGCCGACAGCGTGGCGGTCCCAACGCTCAGGAACACCGCGGCGAAGATTTTCGCCCGCCTTTTCAGCCCTCCCAAGAAGGAGCCGATCCACAGGCTCGGCGCAAAGGCCAGCAGGGCGCCAGCCGCGAAAAGGAGGCCGATCTCGCCAAGCTGGAAGCCACGCCATCCGCGCAGCCACAGGATTGCCATGGCGTTGAGCCCGTTGCACGCCGCCCACAGCAGCGTGCCCCGGAGCGCGGTGCGCGCAGTGGGGCGAGCCGCGCGCACGCGGCGGCGCAATGCGCGGAGCAGAGGCGCGGCGCGCTCCACGCGGGTCAAAGAAGGTCCGCCCAGGCGGGATAGATGTCGCCCGGCGCTCGCGGGCCGGCCGAGAAGACGCCGCGCGCGATGGCGCGGGCCATGGTGACGCCGGCCGCCGCGTGAAGCTCCAACGCCTGCTCCGCCGAGGGCGTTACCCCGCTGCGCCCGGTGGCGAGGCCGAAGACCAGATCCCCATCGGCGGGCGTGTGCGTCGGCCAGATCGCGCGGGGAAAGCCGTCATGCGCGGCGATCGCCAGCCGCTTGGCCGCAGGCTTGGACAGCACGGCGTCCGTTGCGACGATCGCGATCGTGGTGGAGGCAAGGGTCAGGTCGCGGAACTTCAACCGGATTGCCTGGGCGTCGGCCGGCAGCGGCGAGGGCAGCCCCAGCCCGCCGAACTCGCCGCCGATCTCCCAGGGCGCGGCCCAGAAGGAGCGTGTTCTCCCGACCGTGACGGAGCCGGTCGCGTTGACGGCCGCCAGCGCCGCAACGGTGATGCCGCTGCCCAGCACCGTCGAGGCCGAGCCGCGCCCGCCCGTCAAACCCCCCCTCCGCGCTCCCACGCCCCCACCAACCGAGCCGAGGGAAAAATCTTGCGCCGCGCTGCGGGCGGCGGCATAGCCGAGTTCGCGATAGGGCGGATAGCGGCCCCAGTCCTTGCCGCCGCCGTTCAGCAGGTCGAACAGGATCGCGGCCGGCACGATCGGCACGCGCCGGTTTCCCACGGCGAAGCCCACGCCGTCCTCGCGCAGCGCCGCCTGCACGCCGGAAGCCGCGTCCAGCCCGAAGGCGGAGCCGCCGGAAAGCACCAGCGCGTTGACGGCCTCGATCGCGTTGTGCGCCTCCAGGAGGTCCGTTTCGCGCGTGCCGGGGGCGCCGCCCAGCACCTGCACGCCGGCCACCGCCGGTTCGTCGCAAAGCACGACCGTGACGCCGGATTTCAACGCCTCGTCGTCCGCGTTGCCGACGCGCAGTCCGGCGACGTCGGTCAGGAGGTTGCGCGGTCCCGCCCGAAACGTCATGGGGCGTCGAACGGCAGGAAATCTCGCCCGTCGAAGCGGAAAAGGCGGTAGGGGTTCTGCGCCAGGTCGCCTTTACCGTCGAAGCTCACCGGCCCAAGCGCCGTGCCGAAGGTGCGCCCGTCGAAGGGGCTGCCCCGCTGCGGCTGCGCATTCTCTAAAGCCTTCTCGGCGATCTCCACCGCCGCGTAAGCCGGCAGCGCATAGCCTTCCGGATGCACGCCCTGCGCCCGGATCGCGTCCAGCGCCGCCACTGCTGCGCCGTCCGCCGGTTCGGGCAGGCCGACCATGAGCGTGCCGGGGGCGAGGCCCACGCCGCCCGGATCGTCGCGCAACGCTTCGCCGCCCACGAAAACGGTGCCCGGCGCCAGCGTTGCGGCATCCCGCGTCATGGTCGCCACATCGCTGCGCTCGCCGCCGACGAAGACCTGCGCCGCGCCGGCGCGGGCGAGGCGGCCGACAAGGGCGATCTGGTTGTCGCTGCCCGGCCGGAACGTGTCGGTGAAAACCGGCTTCAGGCCGGCCGACTCGGCCGCTTCCCGCACATTTTCGGCGAGTTCGCGGCCGTAGATCGTGCCGTCGTCCACGATGGCGAACAAAGTGTTCCGCCAGAGGTCGGCGAGCAGGCTGCCCGCCGCTTGCCGCTCCGCATCCGCGCGGACCCCGAGCCGCGCCACGACCCAGCCTGTCTTCGTCCTGTTGTCGGTCAGGCTGCTGGCGCGGACGCCGATCGTGATGACCGGAATGCCTGCGGCGTGCAGCGCCGGCATGGCGGCGTCGATCGCTTCCGCGCAGAGGAAGCCCACCACCACCCGCACCTTTGCCGCCGCGAGCCGTTCCGCCGCCGCCTGGCCGCCGGCTGCCGTGCAGGCATCGTCCGCGAGTTGAAGCTGGATGCGGGCGGGCGTTGCGACCGCCGCGGCGGCACGTGCGCCGGCAACCACCTGTTTGCCCAACAGCGCATAAGGCCCGGAAATGGGCGCCGCCACGCCGATCGCCAAAGGCTCGGCGCCGGCTGGGAGTGCCAGGGCAAGCATCGCCGCGGCGGTCTGGAAAAAAGGAAGGATGCGCATTACCCGGCGTTTAACACCTCGGCGGATTGTTGGCTTGACTCTTGATGCGGCAGGGGATGTCGGCTCGCCGCAGCGTTGTTGCCCGGCAGACTGCTCCTATATACTCCTGCCATGACATTCCAGTTCGCACAGACCGGCTTGCAAGTGACGCCCCAAGTGACGCCCACGGAAGTCGAGCCGCAGCTCTACCGGGAAGCGATGAGCCGCTTCGCGGGCCACGTCCACATCGTGACGACCGACGGCGTGGCCGGCCTGCGCGGCGTCACGGTGATCGCGGCCTGCTCGGTGTCGGACGGACCGCCCACGATCCTGGTCTGCGTCAACGCCGGCAATCCTTCCAACGCCTTGTTCGCGGCGAACGGCGTCTTCGCGCTCAACACGCTGGCGGAGGACCATCAGGCGCTTTCAACGGCATTCTCCGGCGTCACCGGCCTTTCCTCCGAGGAACGCTTTGCCCTGGGCGACTGGGATACGCTAGCCACCGGCGTGCCGACCCTGCGCGACGCGCTCGCCGTGTTCGACTGCGAGATCGCGGAAGCCAAGGTGATGGCCACGCATTTCGTCCTGTTCGGAAAGGTGACGGGCTTGCGGATCGGCGAGAAGCGGCAGCCCCTGCTGTACCACGACCGCAGTTATCGCATTTTGTGAGGCGTGAATCCCTTCAGCAACCAGCGTCGCAGCCCGACATTTTTTGAAGGTTGGACGACAGATTTCGGACCTTCGCCGTGACCGCATCGGATGAAAGCCGCGACCCGCTCTTCACGGCAGAGGCCTGGATCGCGGAAGGCCGGCGCGTGGCGCTCGCCACCGTGGTGGAGACCTGGGGCTCCGCACCGCGGCCTGCCGGCAGTTCTCTTGTGGTCGATGCAGACGGCAATTTCGAAGGGTCCGTTTCGGGCGGCTGCGTCGAAGGCGCGGTTGTGACCGAGGCGGCGGACGTCATCGAGACCGGCAAGCTGCGCACCCTAGACTTCGGTGTCGCCGACGAGGCGGCCTGGCGCGTCGGCCTCTCCTGCGGGGGCCGGATCAGGGTGTTGGTCGAGCCGCTGAACTGAATCGTCCATGCAGACTGCAACGCTTGCACAGGTGAACGCCGAGCGCCGGGCACGGCGCGCGGTGATCCTGCTGACCGACCTGGGCGAGGGCACTTCGCGCGTCGTACGCGAAGGCGAACGCACCGACGGCGCGCTCGCGCCTCTCGTGGAGGCGGCGTTTCGCAGCGGAAAATCAGGCGCCCATTCGGTCGAGGGGCGCGATGTCCTGCTGTCCGCCTATCTGCCGCAGCCGCGGCTCGTGGTGATCGGCGCAGTCCACATCAGCCAGGCGCTGGCGCCGATGGCGGCGCTTGCCGGGCTGCATGTCGAGATCATCGATCCGCGCACCGCCTTCGCGACGCCGGAGCGCTTCCCGGCGGTTGCAATTCGCGCGGAATGGCCGGAAGACGCGCTGAAAGAGGCCCCCCTCGATCCATACACCGCGCTTGCCGCGCTGACGCACGATCCGAAGATCGATGATTTCGCGTTGAAAGCAGCATTGGATGCCGGCTGCTTCTATGTCGGCGCGCTGGGCAGCCGGAAAACGCATGCAAAGCGGCTGGAGCGCCTGTCCGAAGCGGGAGTGAGCGCGGAAGCGCTGCCGAAAATCCATTCGCCGATCGGTCTCGACATCGGCGCGGCCAGTCCGCCGGAAATCGCGGTCGCCGTGCTGGCCGAAGTGATCGCCGCCCTGCGTTCGCGCGGCAAAGCGGAGGGGCGGTGAGGTTCGGCCCCGTCGCCGCGGCCGATGCCGAAGGAGGACTGCTGGTGCATGCGCTGCCGGTCGGCGGCAGCATCTGGCGCAAGGGCCGGCAGATCAGCGCCTCAGACATCGTCGCCCTGCGGGAAGCCGGCGTGAGGCAGGTGCTTGTTGCGCTCCCGGCGGCGGGCGATCTGACCGAGGATGCGGCAGCGGGAGCCATTGCCGCTGCGCTGCGCTTCGATCGCGTTGAGGCAAGGACCCCCGCCACGGGGCGCGTCAACCTCCATGCAACGAGGGATGGCGTCTTCACCGTGGACAAGGCTTTGGTCGATGCCGTGAACGCCGTCGATCCGGCCGTTACGCTCGCAACTCTGCCGCCCTTTGCGGCCGTCGTGAGGGGGCAGATGGTCGCGACGGTGAAGATCATCCCTTTTGCCGTGCCGGCAGCCGTGCTCGCGAGCGTCACTGACCTCAACACGAACAGGACCGCCTTCGCCGTTCATCCCTTTCGGCCCCACCGTGTCGGTCTCGTCCAGACGCGGCTGCCGGGCTTGAAGCCAAGCGTGCTGGACAAGACGCGCCGCGTGACGGAGGTGCGGCTCGCCCGCTCCGGCAGCGGCATCGTCGGGGAAATCCGGGTAGGCCATGACGCCGCGGCGGTTGCGGGCGCGATCGGCATGCTGCTGGAACAGGCCGACATGGTCGTGGTGTTCGGGGCGTCCGCCGTGAGCGACGGGGAAGACGTGATCCCCGCTGCCACAAGGCTGGCAGGCGGCGAGGTCGAGCGCGTCGGCATGCCGGTCGATCCCGGCAATCTGCTGGTGCTGGGCCGCGTCGGCGCGACGCCGGTGATCGGCGCGCCGGGTTGCGCCCGCAGCCCGAAGGAAAACGGTTTTGACTGGGTGCTGGACCGGATTACGGCAGGGCTGGACATCACGAGCCGCGACATTGCCGGCTTGGGCGTCGGCGGCCTGCTGACGGAGATACCCACCCGGCCGGAGCCGCGGGAAGCCTCGCGGCGAAAAGCGGAAGCAAAGGTGCATGCGGTCGTGCTCGCCGCCGGCCGGTCGAGCCGGATGGGCGGCTCGAACAAGCTGATGGCGAAGTTCGACGGCAAGCCCCTTTTGTATCTGGTAACGGAGCGCGTCCTGGCATCGAAAGCGGCGGGAGCCGTAGTCGTCACCGGCCACCAGTCCGAGCGCAGCGAGGGCGCGCTTGTGGGATTGAGCGTCAAGGTCGCGCACAATCCCGACTACACATCCGGCCTTGCCTCGTCGCTTCAAACCGGCATTGCCGCCCTGCCAGCCAGTGCGGCGGGAGCGCTGGTGGTGCTGGGCGACATGCCGGGCGTCGGCACGGCCGACCTCAACCGGATGATCGACGCCTTCGAGGCAGCCGGTGGCAGCGCCGTCGTGCGCGCCACGGCGGGAGGCAAGCGCGGCAACCCGGTGATCCTGCCGCGTGAACTCTTCGCGGAAGTCGCCACGCTGGAGGGTGACACCGGGGCCCGCCACCTCGTCGAGAAAAGCGCCGTGATCGACGTCGAGCTGGGCGAGGGCGCCGCGCTCGACGTGGACACGCCGGAAATGCTGGCGCATGCCGGCGGCACGCCTCAGGGCTGAGGCGCTTGCCCGGGCTTGGGCTTGGCGCCCGAAGTTCGGCAGCGGTCGGAGCAGTAGCGGACCGACTCCCAGTTCGCCTTCCACTTCTTGCGCCAGGCAAAGGGCCGGCCGCAGGCGGCGCAAGGTTTTTCAGGCAGATCGGCTTTGCGTCTCATCTTTCCCATGAGGCGAAAGATGGCGTTGAAGAAGCCGCCACGGGAGAGGCCTTCCTTGCCTGCGCCGCAATTCTTTTCCATCGGCGGCCGAAACCTGGATTTTTCCACCGATGCTGCGCCGCTTCCTCCTTGTCTTCTGCTGCCTCCTTGCGAGCGGTGTTTCCAGCCCGGCCGCCTCCCGGATCCCGCCGTTCAAGGATGACCTCTTCGCTTACCCGCGCACGCTTTCCACCGCGGACGACGGCGCCTCCATGACCGTCGATTATCAGGAGATGCGCGACATCAACGGCCGCGATCAGGTGCCGGAACGCCGGGTGAAAAGCAGCTACATCGCGCTCGGCGTGCGCAAGCTCCAGCGCGACCTCGTGCTGCAAACCGAATGGGGAAAGATCGCGCATGTCGCGGTCGGGCGCGAGGCGGATGCTTCGATGATCGTGCTTTATCTCCACGGCAAGGGCGGAAGCCGCAAGCAGGGCGCGGATGACTACACCTTCGGCGGCAACTTCAACCGGGTGAAAAACCTGGTGGCTTCCGCAGGGGGCCTTTACCTTTCGCCGGACTTTTCCGACTTCGGCGACAAAGGCGCGGCGGAGGTCTCCGCTCTCATTGCGCACTATGCAGCGGCGTCGCCGGGCGCTCCGGTTTTCGTCGCCTGCGGTTCGATGGGCGGCGGCGTCTGCTACCGCTTGGCCTATGATCCGGCCATTGCGTCAAACCTCGGCGGGCTGATCCTGCTGGGATCGCATTGGGACGACTCGTTCTTGACCAGCCCCGCCTTCAAGCGCCGCGTGCCGATCTTCTTTGGGCAGGGCAGCCGCGATCCGGTCTTCCCGCTGGAGCGGCAGAGCGCGTTCTTTCACGCGATCCGCGCCAAAGCGCCGAACTACCCCACGCGCTTCGTGGTGTTCGAGAGCGGCAACCACGGTACACCGATCCGCATGACGGACTGGCGCGACACGCTGAACTGGATGCTGTCGCGCCAACCGAAGTAATTAGGGCCTCCCGGCCATCTCGCGCGCGATGCGCGGGAAATCGGCCGGCTTGATCCCGATGTCGGCCATGTCGCGGCTGCTCATGGAACTGAGCAGGCGCATCGCTTGGCCGTAGCGATGATCCTGCTTCGGGCGCGGTCTGGCGAAAAGCTCAGTGAGGAACATGCTGAAACCCCTTTTGAAACCTCCCATGCTGGAGATAGCGGATCGGCGTTCATTGTGCAGTGCAACATAAGCAGGGCAGCCATGTGTCGCCGCTGGATCGTTTCAGGTCGAAAGGTTTGACAGACGTTAACCCGTGGGCATCATGCTCGTCCGCTGCGCGACCAGTTCCAAAGATTGGGAGAACACCGCTGAATCGCCGATCCGATTTCACGCGATTGCTCGACGATCTCGACGGAGAAGGTGGTGCTGAATCAATCCCGCAGGCGCCGCACATTCCGTTCAGCCTGCCCGGCGAAGCGGCAGCAGGCTCGTCCGCCGCTCTCCGGTCCTCGCTGGGCTTTGCCGCGGCGGAGTACCAGCAGCATGGCGAGGCTGCCGCGGGGGAGTCTGCGGCGGAGCAGCCTTCTCCGTCGCCGCAACGCCTGCCTTCGCTCGAACCTGCCGACATTGCCGCCGAACTGACCCTTTCCGGCTCCGATCCCGCAGCATTGGTTCAGGCGCGAAGAGACTTCGCCTTTCGCAACCACCCCGACCGCGTGGCCCCACCTTTGCGCGAGCGCGCCGCGCGCCGCATGCAGATCGCCAATGCTCTGATCGACGAGGCGTTGCGCCGCGCTGCGCGCCGCACCTAGCGGCAGCCTGGAACTGGCGGAAAGATCGGGCTAAGGAGCGGCCCCGCTCATTCGGCTGCCTTTCCCGGAGTTTTCGCAAGCATGGAAATGCGTCCTCTCGGCCGCACCGGCCTCTCCGTTTCCGCCATCTGCCTGGGAACGATGACCTGGGGCCAGCAGAACACGGAAGCCGAAGGTCATCAGCAGATGGACCGCGCCTTTGAGCGCGGGGTCAATTTCCTGGACACGGCCGAGCTTTATTCCATTCCGCCGAAGCCGGAAACACAAGGGTCCACCGAGCGCATCATCGGCACGTGGCTGGCTGCCCGGAAGAACCGCGATCGCGTGATCCTTGCCACAAAGGTCGTAGGCCGCACGGAGATGGGCTGGTTCCGCGACGGCCGGCCTTCCAAGCTCGTGCGGGCCGACATTATCCACGCAGTCGAGCGCTCGCTGCGAAACCTTCAAACGGATTTCATCGACCTCTACCAGATCCACTGGCCGGAGCGGAACGTGGCCGGTTTCGGCGGCAACCCGACGCGCCAGCCAATCACCCCGGTGGAGCGCCTTCCCGACGAAACGTCGATTGCGGAAACGCTCGCCGTTTTCGCCGAACTCCAGGCTCAGGGGAAGATCCGGCACTTCGGCCTTTCGAACGAGAGCGCCTGGGGATTGATGCGCTTTCTCGCCGAAGGCGACAAAGGCGTCGGCCCGCGCGTCGCTTCGCTCCAGAACGCCTATAATCTCGTCAACCGGACTTTCGAGGTGAACCTGGCCGAGGTTTGCGGGCGCGAGGACGTGTCGATGCTTGCCTATTCGCCTCTCGCCCAAGGCTTTCTTTCTGGCAAATACGACCACGGCTCGCGACCGGCAGGGTCCCGCGCAGTGTTGTTCAACCGCTCGCAGCGCTATCAGACGCCGCATGCGGCAGAGGCGATCCTCGCCTACAACGAGTTGGCTCGGCAGTTCGGCATGGAGCCGGCGCTGTTTGCCGGTGCGTTCGCGGTGAGCCGCCCCTTCGTCACGGCGAGCATCATCGGCGCGACGTCCATCCCGCAGCTTGAAACGGCGCTTGCCTGCGCCGATGTACGGTGGACGGCGGAAATGCAGGATGCGGTGGATGCGCTGCACCAGCGCTGGGGCAATCCCTGTCCCTGAGCCGGCGCTTTACGCACTGGCCGGAAAGAACAGCTTCCTGTATAGAGCCGCCCTTTCGCGGCGTCTCGTTGCGTCGCCTGTTGTTCAACCGAGTTGAAGACGATGAAGAAGTGGTCCCCGGATAGCTGGCGCGGCAAGCCGATCAGCCAGGCGCCCACCTATCCCGACATGGCTGCGCTTGCCGACACCGAGGCGCGGCTTGCCACCTACCCCCCGCTGGTCTTTGCAGGCGAGGCGCGCAAGCTCAAGAAGCAGCTCGGCCAGGTCGCGCTTGGGCAGGGTTTTCTGCTCCAGGGCGGCGACTGCGCGGAAAGTTTTGCCGAGCATGGCGCCGACAACATCCGCGATTTCTTCCGCGTGTTCCTCCAGATGGCGGTGGTGCTGACCTTCGCCGGCTCGCAGCCGGTGGTGAAGGTCGGCCGCATTGCCGGCCAGTTCGCCAAGCCCCGCTCGTCGGGCGACGAAACGGTGAACGGCGTGACGCTGCCAGCCTACCGCGGCGACATCATCAACGGCATCGAGTTCGACGGGAAGGCCCGCGTGCCCGACCCCACGCGGCAGGAGCAGGCCTACCGCCAGTCGGCGGCGACGCTGAACCTTTTGCGCGCTTTCGCGCAGGGCGGCTATGCGAGCCTGGAGAACGTCCACAAATGGATGCTGGGCTTCGTGTCGGACAGCCCGCAGGGCGAGAAGTACGAGGCCCTAGCCAACCGCATCACCGAAACGATGGACTTCATGCGGGCCGTCGGCATCACGTCGGAGACGAACTACGCCTTACGTGAAACCGACTTCTACACCAGCCACGAGGCGCTGCTGCTTGGTTACGAGCAGGCGCTGACCCGCGTCGATTCCACGTCCGGCGACTGGTATGCGACTTCCGGCCACATGATCTGGGTCGGCGACCGCACGCGCCAGCCTGATGGTGCGCATGTGGAATACTGCCGCGGCATCAAGAACCCGCTGGGCCTGAAATGCGGCCCTTCGATCACCGCGGATGGGCTTTTGCAGCTGATCGACATGCTCAACCCGGAAAACGAGCCGGGGCGGCTGACGCTCATCGCCCGCTTCGGCTACGACAAGGTGGACGAGCACCTGCCGCGCCTCGTGCGGGCCGTGAAGAAGGAAGGCAAGCAGGTCGTCTGGTCTTGCGATCCCATGCACGGCAACACGATCACGGCTGCCGGCTACAAAACGCGGCCCTTCGACCGCATCTTGCGCGAGGTGGAGAGCTTCTTCGCCGTCCACCGCGCGGAGGGGACGCATCCCGGCGGCATTCACATCGAGATGACCGGCAAGAACGTCACGGAATGCACCGGCGGCGCCCGCGCCATCACGGCCGATGAGCTTCAGGACCGCTACCACACGCATTGCGACCCGCGGCTCAATGCGGATCAGGCGATCGAGCTGGCCTTCCTCGTCGCGGAACTGCTGAAAAAGGAAAACGCCGCGCCGCGGCGCCAAGTCGTCAACGCCTGAAGGTTGGTCGGCTTCGCGTGAAGCCGATCAATCCTTCCGGTAAAGCAGCCAGTTCTTGGACGTTTTCGGGTCGTTGACCTCACCGTGCCGCGTCACGCGGTTGCGGCCGCCGACTTTCGAGCGGTAGAGCGCGCGGTCGGCCTTGGAGTAGAGGTCGTCGGGCCCTTCCGCGTTCGAGGCCATGCAGATGCCCATGGAAACCGTCACCGGCCCATAGGTGGAGCCAAGCTGCGGCGCGAACGACGTGCGCTCCACGGCTTGGCGCACGCGCTCGGCGATCTCCACCGTGGCGTCCTCGGAAGCGCTTTCGACGATTGCCGCGAACTCCTCACCGCCTGTGCGGGCCACGAAAACGTCGCTGCGCGTCTGTGAACGGAACACGCCGGCGATGATCTGGATCACCTTGTCGCCGACGGGATGGCCGAAGCGGTCGTTGATGTTCTTGAATCGGTCGATATCGGCGAGGATCAGGCTCTTGAACATCATGCCCGATTGCGAATCGTAAATTTTGGTCAGTTCGCGGTCGAAGGCGCGGCGGTTGGCGATCGCCGTCAGCGAGTCGGTATCGACAAGCTTCTTGTATTCCTCAAGCTTCTGCTTGACGCTTTCGAGTTCGGTGGACTTGTCGCCGAGCGTCTGCGCCGTTTGCCGGCCGTGCTCGATCGTCGATGTCGCGGCGACGGTCATCACGCCGAGAATTTTCTGGAGCAGTTCCTTGCTTGCCGAATTCCGCCCGTTTAAGCCCCCCGTCGTCTGGTGCAGGATCTGCCCAAATTTCTCCAAGTGCGAGCGCTCATTGCGCAGGAGCGAGGCGACCTCCTCCAGTTCGCCCGCGACGACTTGGCGGGCGCTGTCCACGATGCTGAGGCCGTGGTGGTGCGCAAAGAACTTGCGGCCGATGGCGTCGAGTTCCTCCTGGGTCGGGTGCTTGGACAGCGAAACGACTTCCAGGCTCAAATCGCTGTTGGTGCCGTTGAGCGCCTCGTAGAAGATCTCGTAATTGCGGGGCAGCGCGACTACGCCCATTTGCCGCATCGTCGCCACAACGGCTGCGGCGGTGTCAGACACGCGGTCGGTATGCGCGGCAACAGGCTGCATCGATCTTCTCAACCCCGCGCGGCCCGGTGAACCGCCCCACTCCACGGCTGCTCGGCGCAATGCCGATGGAACGCGCGCCGGCCCGCCCTGCGGCGACCAGATCGGCGCTCCCGCCGCAACCCTCTAAGGCTGAGAGGATAGGATGCGCGCAGCTAATGTTTCCTTAAGGGCACGCAGGAGTCGTGGCGCAAGATGCCGGCGACGGCGGCAGTTTTTCCGTCTTGCCCGAAGACGGAGTATCGGTCATCTGCCTTCTCCCTGGCTTGATGACGACCGAGGAGGCAGACGTGGAAGACAAACGCTCCGGGCGCTGCCTTTGCGGCGCGGTGAGGATCGAGACGCGGGGCCCGTTGCGCGGCGTCATCTTCTGCCACTGCGGGCAATGCCGGCGGCAGACCGGCCTCTTCTATGCGGCGACGAACGTTCCGGATGATCAACTAGAGGTCGCAGGCGGCGACAACATCACCTGGTTTGCCGCAAGCGGCGAGGCGAATCGCGGCTTCTGCCGCGTTTGCGGTTCCGCCTTGTTCTGGAAGCGCGACGGCAGCGCCAAGACCTCCGTGCTGGCCGGCATTTTCGACCAGCCGAGCGGTCTGAAGGGGGAAGCTCACATCTTCGTCGCCGACAAAGGCGATTTCTACGCGATGCCGGAAGATGGGCTGCCCTGCTTTCAGGGATCGGACGGTTGAAGCGCCTTTTGGAAGCCGCGCGCAATTCGGGCCGCGCCTTCGGGCGGCTGATCCGAAGCGAAGCGGCATTTCAGCAGGAGTTCGTTTTGCTGCTTGCCGCTCTGCCGGTCGGCTGGTGGCTGGCCCCGGACTGGCACGGCTACGCGCTGCTGCTGGGGTCAATTCTGGTTCTGATCCTTGTCGAGGTCGTCAACACGGCGGTGGAAGCCGCTTGCAACGCAGTCACGCGCGAGTTCCAGCCTGAGATTCAACTCGCCAAGGACTGCGGCTCGCTGGCTGTCGCCATCGCCGTAGTGCTGGCTGCGGGAACATGGCTCCTTGCCGTTATCGACCGGCTGGCCGGATAATTTTGAGGAAGGCGCAGGTTTACCGACACGGCCGACAACTTGCTCTGAAACGACGAAGCAGACCTGATCAACCCTTTGACCCTTCGCCACTGCCGGCGGTCGCCGCATCCTTGAGGCGCGCCTCGTGCCGCCTGACGCGCTTGGCGACCACGGTGCCGACCACGAGCAGCGCGACGACGATCGCCAGCCCGATCAGCAGTTTCTGGTGGTTGTGCAGCGCGCGGCCGAGCACCGCTTCCGCTCCTAGCCCGAAGAAGTAGCCGACGCCGAAGAACGCGCAGGCCCAGACGATCGAGGAAAGCAGGTTCCAGAAGAGGAGCAGGCCAAGCTCTATCTTGGCGAGACCCGCCGCGACGCCGCCGATCAGCCGCATGCCATAGACGAAGCGGTTGCAGAAGACGAAGGCGCGCGGGCGCTTGGCGGCGAGTTCGAGCGCATGGCTGAAGCCCGTCTGGCTTCGCAGCTTCCGTATCCAAGCCGCGTCCGCAAAATGCCGTCCGGCCAGGTAGAGCAGGCCGTCCCCCAAAAATGCGCCGACCATGGCAGCGAGAAAGGTGACGGGAACGGAAAGGACGCCCTGGTGTGCGAAGAAGCCGCCTGCGACGGCGACGCTTTCGCCCTCGGCGAGGCAGCCGAGGAAGACGACGATAGCGCCGTAATGCTCGATGAGCTTGGTTATCGCTTCCATCAGCGCACCGGCGCCGGAGCGCGCGCTTCGAGCTTTGCGGCCGTCTCGTGCGTTTGGCTTAGGGAGTGCTTCAACCAGCGCCCGACCTGTTCCGCCCCATGTTCCGTCATCCGCTCGGCACTCGTGCTGCTCGCGTCCTCTTCCTTCCTGGCACGGCTGCTTTCGCCGATCCAGGGCGTGCGGGAGTCACGAGGCGAAACAGCCGCGTAATGCCCGCAAATGCGCCGTTTGAAAGGCTTGGCTACAAGCGGGCTTCGCACTTGTCGTTTCCGCCCCCTTCCTTTAACCCGCACGCCATGAGTGTCACGGTCCGCTTTGCTCCCTCGCCGACGGGCAAGATCCATATCGGCAACACGCGAACAGCTCTCTTCAACTGGCTGTTTGCGCTGCAAAATCGCGGGCGCTTCATCCAGCGCTTCGACGACACGGACGCGGCCCGCTCCACCCAGGCGAATGCCGACGCCATCCTCTACGACCTCCACTGGCTCGGCATCTTCCCGGACGCCGTGGACTACCAGTCCCGCCGCATCGCGCACTACGATGCCGCGGTGGCCCGGCTGAAGGCGGCGGGGCTGCTTTACCCCGCCTACGAGACGGCGGAGGAACTCGACCTCAAGCGCAAGATCAGGCTCTCGCGCAAACTGCCGCCGGTTTATGGCCGCGACGCGCTCAGGCTCTCGGATACCGAAAAGGCGGAACTGGAAGCCTCCGGCCGCAAGCCGCATTGGCGCTTTCTCCTGCCGAATTTTTCCGGCAACCCGGCCGAGCCGATCCGCACCGAGGTGGCATGGAACGACCTCGCACGAGGACCCGAAACCGTTGACCTCGCGTCCCTGTCCGACCCCGTGCTCGTGCGGGAGGACGGCAGCTACCTCTATACGCTGCCTTCGGTCGTCGATGACCTGGAGATGGGTGTCACCCACGTCATCCGCGGCGAGGATCACGTCACCAACACCGGCGTCCAGATCGCGTTGTTCCGCGCGCTCGGCGGCGAGCCGCCGCAGTTCGGGCACCACAACCTGCTGACCTCCGCGAGCGGCGAGGGGCTCTCCAAGCGCAGCGGCGCGCTTTCCGTCGCCTCCCTGCGCGAAAGCGGGCTGGAGCCGATGGCGGTGGCCTCGCTTGCGGTGCTGATCGGCACGGCGGAGTCGGTAAGCGCCGTTCCCACGATGGGCGCGCTGGCGGAAAGATTCGACCTTGCCGCCACGTCCAAGTCGGCTGCCAAGTTCGACCCGGACGATCTCAAGGTGCTGAACCGCGCGCTGCTGCACGAAATGCCGTTTGCGGCCGTTCAGGCGCGGCTGGCGGCTTTGGGCATCTCAGGAGAGCAGGCGGAATCGTTCTGGCTGGCGGTGCGCGGCAACCTCGACACGGTGGCAGACGCCGCGCGCTGGTGGCGCATCGTGCGGGAAGGGCCGGCCGAACCGCCCGTGCTTTCGGACGAGGACACAGCTTACCTGCGCGAAGCCTTCGCACTTCTGCCGGAGGGAGCATTCGACCGAGGCACCTGGAAAGTTTGGACCGACCGCATCAAAGAGGCGACCGGGCGCAAAGGCAAGGCGCTCTTCCGGCCGCTGCGCTTAGCGCTCACGGGGCAGGAGTCGGGGCCGGAACTGGCGGAGCTGCTGCCGCTTTTGGGGCTGGAAGGAACGTTGGCCCGACGACCCTGACCTTGCGATCTGCGGCAGTATCCGGGAGCCCGGAGGGCAGCGGAAGCTTCATCCCCGCGGCGCCAGCCTGCTCCGGTTTAGAGTCGGTGCCTTCCTCTGGCACTTCCGTGCCGATGACGCCATTCGAGGGTTCCGCCGCGATCGGCTGCTGCGGCTTCGACATGACCTGGTAGCTCTTTGCCATGTTGCAGCCGCAGCTGAGCGGCCGCGGCTTGCCGGCATCGCGAAAAAGGTTCGCGGTTTCCAGCTTCGAATAGGGTAGGCTGTTCCTGCCGGAGATCATGCCGCCGGCATCCACGCCGCGGCTCCGGTAGAAAACCTCCATCGGCGTGCCGGGGCACGCGGCCTCGCAAACCGTCTGGTCCTCGAACGGCGCGGTCGTCCGCGTCATGGGGAAGAAGTAGCCGTCGCAGGTGCGCACGCAGAACGGCTGTCCGTTTAAGCGTCTGGGCCGCCGCGAAGACTGCTGCGTCGCGGCGGGATTTTGGGAGTTGGCAACGTCCGCCCGGACCGGGACCGGCTTGGGCGAACCTTCCGCGCGGCAGCCATTGGCTTCAAGCGAGGCGAGCAGCCGGCTTCGCTCTGCGCCGTCGCCGCTTGCGCCGAGACCGGAGCGGGTCCGACGCAGGGAAAGCAGGTTCTGCCGCATGTCGCGCAGCGTAGCCTGAAGCCGGTTGCAGCCGCTTTGTCCGAAGAAGGAGGGACTGCACGCCGATGCGGCGAGCCTCGCCCGCGTCGTGGCGATCGCGGCGGTCTGCGCCGCAATGGCTTTATCATAGGCGCGAGCCATCCCGCCGCTGCCGGATTGGGAGAGCGCCGTTTCAAGCTGCCGGCAAAGCCGCGAAGCGGCATTGGCCGGCGCAGCGGCGAGCAGAACCGCAGCCGTCGCGAAGACGGCGATCCAGACTCTGCGGCTTTGCGGGACGGCTGGCATGCCGCGCCTCCGTGGGAAGAAAGCAGCACGCATAAGCCAAGCGGCTTAGACCCGCTTTAAGCCGGTGTTCTGCTTTTTACCTTTTGCGCCCCTTCCACCACCGCCAGCGCCGTCATGTTGACGATACCGCGGGAGGTAACCGACGGCGTCAGGATATGCGCGGGCTTGTCCGTGCCGAGCAGGATCGGCCCGACATGCAGCGCGTCGGTCATCTCCTTGGCGGTGGTCAGCGCGATATTGGCCGAATCGAGATTCGGAAACACCAGCAGGTTCGCTTCGCCCGTCAACCGCGAGTGCGGATAGACGCGGGCGCGCAAGGACTCGGACAGCGCGGAGTCGCCGTGCATTTCGCCATCGCTCATCAGGTCGGGCGCGAGCCGGCGCAGGATGCCGGCGGCCTCGCGCATCTTCAGGGCGGAGGGCGAGTCGCGCGAGCCGAAATTCGAGTGCGACAGCAGCGCCGCCTTCGGCGTGATGCCGAAGCGGCGGACCTCCTCCGCGGCCAGAATTGCCATGTTGGCGATCTCGGCCGCTGTGGGTTCCACGTTGACATAGGTGTCGGTGAAGAAGGTGATGCCGCGCTGCGCGATCAGCAGGGAAAGCGCGGAAAGCTCGTGCTCGCCCATGCCTGGGCGCTTTCCGATGACCAGCGAGACGAGGCGCAGGTGGCGCTCGAACCGGCCTTCCAGGCCGCAAATCATGCAGTCGGTGTCGCCGCGCTTGAGCGCCAGCGCCGCGATAACGGTGGAGTCCGTGCGGACCGCCGTGCGCGCCACCTCCTGCGTGAAGCCGCGCCGCCCGGCAAGCTCGATCAGGAGATCGACATAGTCGCGGTAACGCGGATCGTCCTCCGGGTTGATCAGCTCGAAGTCCACGCCGGGCTTGATCCTCAGGCCGTAGCGCTTGAGCCGGACTTCGACCACGTGCGGCCGCCCGATCAGGATGGGACGGGCGATGTCCTCCTCTAGCACCACCTGCGCGGCGCGCAGCACGCGCTCGTCCTCGCCGTCGGCATACGCCACCCGCTTGGCCTGCGCCCCCTTGGCGGCGGAAAACACCGGCTTCATCACCAGCCCGGAGCGGAACACGAAGCGGTTCAGCCGGTCCATGTAGGCTGCCATGTCGGCGATCGGACGCGCCGCGACACCGCTCTCCTCCGCAGCTTTTGCCACCGCCGGCGCGATGCGCAGGATCAGTCGGGGATCGAAAGGCGAGGGAATGAGAAAATCCGGGCCGAAGGTGGGCGTCTCGCCGGAATAGGCGCGCGCCGCGACATCCGACGGCTCCTCTCGCGCCAGCGCCGCGATCGCGCGCACCGCGGCCATCTTCATGGCTTCGTTGATCGCCGTCGCGCCGCAGTCCAGCGCACCCCGGAAAATGTAGGGGAAGCAGAGCACGTTGTTGACCTGGTTCGGGAAGTCCGAACGTCCCGTGCAGATCATCGCATCCGGCCGCGCGGCGCGCGCGAGTTCCGGCATGATCTCCGGCGTCGGATTGGCGAGCGCCAGGATCAGCGGACGCTCCGCCATATGTTGCAGCAGTTCGGGCTTGAGCACGCCTGCCGCGGAGAGGCCAAGGAAGACGTCCGCGCCTGATATCACGTCCGCCAACGTCCTCGCCTCGGTGTCCCTGACGTAGGGGTCCTTCCAGCGGTCCATCTCCTCCGTGCGGCCCTGATAGGCGACGCCGAAGCGGTCGGTGACAGTGATGTTGTCGATCTTCGCGCCCAAGCCGACGAGCAGGTTCAGACAGGCCAGAGCCGCGGCGCCTGCGCCGGAAGTGACGATCTTCACCTCCTCGATGCGCTTGCCCGCAAATTCCAGGGCATTCAGCACCGCGGCGGCGACGATGATCGCGGTGCCGTGCTGATCGTCGTGGAACACCGGGATGCCCATGCGGGCTTTCAACTGCTCCTCGACCTCAAAACATTCCGGCGCCTTGATGTCTTCGAGGTTGATGCCGCCGAAGGTCGGTTCCAGCGCGGACACCGTTTCGACCATGCGCGAAATATCCGGCGCGTCGATCTCGATGTCGAAGACGTCGATCCCGGCGAACTTCTTGAACAGCACCGCCTTGCCTTCCATCACCGGCTTGGAAGCGAGCGGCCCTATATTGCCCAGACCCAGCACGGCGGAGCCGTTGGAGATCACCGCGACGAGGTTTGCCCGGCCGGTGTAGTCCGCTGCCGTTTGCGGATCGTCGCGGATGGCGAGGCACGGCGCCGCGACGCCCGGCGAATAGGCGAGCGCCAGGTCGCGCTGGTTGCCGAGCGGCTTGGTCGCCTGGATCTCCAGCTTGCCCGGCCTGGGGTGGCGGTGGAAGGCGAGGGCGGCCTGGTCAAGGTCGGACAGCGGGGGTTTAGGTTCGCTCAAGGGGGTGCCTCCGGAACTCAGAAGGCGGAGGGATACAGCCCGCCATCGACGCGAAAATTCTGGCCGGTCATGTAGCCCGCATGCACCGAGCAGAGGAAGGCGCAGACCTGCCCGAATTCCTCCGGCCGGCCCAGCCGCCGCGCCGGGATGTCGGCCGCGAGCCTGGCGCGCTGCTCGTCCGCTGAGCCGTTTTCCGGCTTGAAGCCGCCGGTGAGCCGGTCGGTGTCGAGCTTGCCCGGCAGGAGGTTGTTGATCGTGACGTTGCGGGCGGCAACGCCTTTGCCGATGCCGCCCAGCATGGATGTCAGCCCGGCGCGCGCCGCGGAGGAAAGGTCGAGGCCGGGGATCGGCACATAGACTGAGAGCGAGGTGATGTTGACGATGCGCCCGAAGCCGCGCCCGGCCATGCCGTCGATCACCGCGCGGATGAGTTCGAAAGGCGTCACGAGGTTCTGCGTCACGCCAGCCAGGATCTTTTCGCGGTCGAGTTCGTGGAAATCCCGGCGCGGCGGCCCGCCATTGTTGTTGATCAGGATGTCCGGTTCGCCCGCGGCGGCAAGCAACGCCCGCTGTACAGCCGGGTCGGACACGTCGCCCACGACCTCTTCCGCATTGACCGAAAAACGCTGGCGGATTTCCGCAGCCGTCCGGCTGAGGATTGCGGCATCGCGCCCGTTGACCACGAGGTGGCAGCCGGCCTCGGCCAGCGCCAGCGCGCAGCCGCGCCCCAACCCCCGGCTCGACGCGCAGACGACTGCCTTCTTGCCTTTGATGCCGAGATCCATGGCCGCCTCGCTTTTCGCCTGTGCCATAGCCGCAGGGCGCCGCCGCGGCAACACGCGGCACGTTTCAGGCACAACGATCGCCGGCTTGTTGAGCCAGCGGGTTACGCGATCCGCCGTGCCGTGCTACCCGCCCCGCCGGCAAACGCGGTTCCCGCCCGGCTCATGCTTCAAACTCAGCCAACCTTTGCTGCGCCGACAGCGCCGCCTTTGTTCGAAACGCGGATGGCGCTGATCTACGTCACCACCATCGCGGTGAACGGGCTATTCCTCCCCTATTTCCCGCTCTGGCTGGAGCATGCCGGCTTCGACGCGGCGGCGATCGCGGTGATCCTGGCGCTGCCTATGTTCTTCCGGTTGCTCACCACGCCGGCAATATCCGCCTATGCCGACCGGAGCCGGGACCGCGCGGGCGTGCTGATCGCCTGCATCGGAGCAACGCTGCTGCTCTCCCTCGGTTACTTCCTGGCGCCGACTTATGCGATCGTTCTTACCGTTTCGCTGGGCTTGGCCGTGGTCTGGCCGGTGCAGGCTTCCCTAGCCGATTCGATCGCTTTGTCCGGCGTCCGGCGCTTCGGCGCGGACTATTCGCGCATGCGCATCTGGGGCTCGATCGCCTACTTCGTCGCGAATTTTTGCGGCGGCGTGATCCTCTCCCATGCGGGAGCAAAGGTCGTGCCTTTGCTCTTTTCGACCATGATGGCCACTGCTTTGGCCGTGAGCCTGTTCACGCCCCGGCTTGGTTCGCCGCGCCGGGAAATCCAAAGCATCGCGGGTGGTGAGCCGCTGCTGCGGCAGCCCTTCTTCCTGCTTTTCGTGGTCGCCGCGGGGCTGATCCAGGGCAGCCACGCCTTCGTGTACAGCTTCAGTTCTATCTACTGGAAGTCGCTAGGCTTGAGCGACACCTTTGTCGGCGCGCTTTGGGCCTTCGCGGTGATCGCCGAGGTGATGGTGTTCGCCAGCTTCCGGCGCTTTCTCGGTCATGTGACGCCGCTGCAAACGCTCTACGCTTCGGGTGCGGCTGCGGCCTTGCGCTGGACGCTGTTCCCGCTGGTCTGGTCCGGGGGAGCGGGGGTGATCGGCTTCTTCGCCGTGCAGGCGCTGCACGGCATCTCCACCGGCCTGATGATCCTGGGGCTTCAGAAGATGATCGGGGAGGCCGTGCCGGAGCACCAGACCGGCGGCGCGCAAGGCATCTCATTTCTCACCGCGAATACCGCTATCGCCTTTGCCACCCTCGGCTCCGGCTGGCTCTACGAGCATTTTCGCGCGGGCGGCTTTTACGTGATGGCGGTGATGGCGGCGGCGGGCTTCGCGGTCGCGCTGGTCGCCCGTTCCGTTCAGCCCCAAAGCGCGGGTTCGGGCGGATACACCAGCGAGCCTTCGTAGCGCAGACCCGGCTCCCGGTCGCGCGCCAGCAGCAGCGGCCCGTCGAGGTCCACAAAGGCGGCGCCCTGCGCCAGCAGGGTCGCCGGCGCCATGCCAAGCGAGGTGCCGACCATGCAGCCGACCATGATCTTCAGCCCGCAGGCCTCGGCGCGCTCTTTAAGGTCCAAAGCAGCGGTCAGCCCGCCCGTCTTGTCCAGCTTGATGTTGACCGCGTCGTAGAGCGTTCGAAGGCGCGGCAGATCGCCGACTCCGTGAACGCTTTCGTCCGCGCAGATCGGCACGGCATGCGAGACATCCGCCAACGCATCGTCCGCGCCGGCCGGCAAAGGCTGCTCGATCAGCGCGATGCTTAAGCTCTCCGCCGCGGCGAGGTTTTGGGCGAGCACGTCCTCGCCCCAGCCCTCGTTGGCGTCCACGATGATGCGGCTTTGGGGGGCTGCATCACGCACCGCGCGCATCCGCTCAGGGTCGCCGGGACGCCCCAGCTTGATCTTCAGGAGCGGCCGGTGCGCATTGGCTTTCGCCTCTGCCGCCATTGAGGCAGCATCGCCCAGGGAAAGCGTAAAGGCAGTCTCCATGGGGCCGGGCGTTTCCAGGCCGAGCATCGCCTGCACTTGGCGGCCGCTCGTCTTGGCTTCCAGATCCCACAAGGCGCAGTCCACGGCGTTGCGGGCAGCGCCGCCGGGCAGGAGGCGGAGCAGGTCGGTGCGGCTCGCGCCCGCTTCGATTGCCCCCGCCACGCTCGCGATTGCCGCCAGCACGCTTTCCACGCTTTCGCCATAGCGGCGGTACGGCACGCACTCGCCGCGCCCTGCCAAGCCGCCCTCGCGGATGGTGCACGCCACGACGACGGCTTCCGTCTTGGCGTCGCGCGATATCGTGAACGTGCCGTTGATCGGAAATCGCTCTGAAACGGTCAAAAGTTGGCGTGGCATCTTGGCTTCGAGGCTAAAGGCGGCGCGCGTGACAGGCGGCACGCGCCCAGATAGAAGAACAAATCGGGCTGATCGGGGACGGATGTTTTGTCCATCGCGGAAAAAGACGCAAGCGGCGGCGGCGCAAAGAGCGCCGACGCGGAAAAGGGCCGCCCGAAGATAGAGGCGCGCGAAGACAACGGCCGCACAACCGTGGCGCTGTCCGGCGTCTGGACCACGCGCACCATCCAGCTCGTCGATGGCGAGATGCGCAAGCTCGCCGACAACGACAACGGCGCGATCTCCATCGATCTCTCCGGCATCGAACGCATGGACACGGCCGGCGCCTGGGTGGTCGAGCGGCTCGTCGCCGCGCGTGCCGACAAGGGAGCGGACACGGAAGTGCTGGGGGGCAGCGAGGCCGTTTCCACCCTGCTCGACGCGGTGGGCGAGTCCGCGCATAACAAGGACGAAGTCAAGAAGCCGGCAAAACCCTTCTTCTTCCTGCGCTGGCTGGAAGCGCTTGGGCGCAACGTCTATGCGATCCGCGACGACTTCATCGCTGCGATGAACGTGCTGGGCGGGACCATCCGCGGGGCGCAGTCCAAGGCAGGGCGCGGGCACGCCATCAACCTGACCGCCATCGTGCACCACATGGACAGGATGGGCGTCGGCGCCATTCCCGTGGTCGTGCTGATGTCGGCGATCGTCGGCGCGATCATCGCGCAGCAGGGCGCCTACCAGCTGCGCTACTTCGGCGCCGAGATCTTCGTAGTCGATCTGGTCGGCATCCTCGCGCTGCGCGAGCTTGGGGTGCTGATGACCGCCATCATGATCGCCGGCCGTTCCGGCAGCGCCATCACCGCCGAGATCGGCTCGATGAAGATGCGCGAGGAAGTGGATGCGCTGAAGGTCATCGGCCTCAATCCCGTGGGCGTCCTCGTTTTCCCACGCCTCGTGGCGCTTGTGCTGGTGGTGCCGCTGCTGACGATCCTGGCGGATTTCGCCGCTCTCGGCGGCGCCATCCTCACCACCTATGTCTATTCCAACATCTCGCCTTCGACGTTTATCGAGCGGATGCACACAAGCATCGACCTATCCACGATCTTCGCAGGTCTGATCAAGGCGCCGTTCATGGCGCTGATCATCGGCACGGTCGCGGCAGTGGAAGGCATGAAGGTCGGCGGGTCAGCCGAATCGCTCGGCGCCCGCGTCACGGCGTCCGTCGTCAAGGCGATCTTCGTTGTCGTCATCATCGACGGCTTTTTTGCCATCTTCTATGCGGCGATCGATTTCTGATGAGCGACACGGCGGACATTGCGGAGCAGCCGGCGGCGGATGAGTCGTCCAAGAACGACGGCGAGGACATCGTCATCGAAGCGCGCGACGTCACGGTCGCGTTCAACGAGAAGGTCGTCCTCGATCACCTTGATCTGGACATCCGCCGCGGCGAGATTCTCGGCTTTGTCGGGGGGTCTGGCACCGGCAAGTCGGTGCTCCTGCGCACGATCCTCGGCCTGAACAAGAAACAGGGCGGCACCGTCAAAATCCTCGGTGTGGATATCGACAACGCCGACGATGACGAGAAAACGCGCGTTGATATGCGCATGGGTGTTTTGTTCCAGCACGGCGCCTTGTTTTCGGCGCTTTCGGTGCGTGAGAACATCCAGGTGCCGATGCGCGAATACCTCGACCTGCCGCAATCTCTGATGGACGAGCTGGCGATCCTCAAGCTCGAACTGGTCGGCTTGCCGCGCGACGCTGCGCAAAAGTTCCCGTCGGAACTGTCGGGCGGCATGATCAAGCGCGCCGCCTTCGCGCGCGCTCTGGCGCTGGATCCGGACATCGTCTTCTTGGACGAGCCCACATCGGGCCTCGATCCGATCGGTGCCGCCGACTTCGACGAACTCGTGGCCAAGCTGCGCGACACGATGGGGCTGACCGTCTATATGGTCACGCACGATCTCGACAGCTTGTTTTCGGTGTGTGACCGAATTGCCGTGCTTGGCGACAAAAAGGTCAAAGTCGCGGGCACGATCGAAGACATGCTTGCGAGCGACGAGCCGTGGGTGAAAAGCTATTTCCGCGGCAAGCGGGCGCGGCAGATCGACCGCTCGGAGCAGGACTGACGCGAAAGACCGATGGAAACCAAAGCCAACTACGTCCTCGTCGGCGTCTTCACGCTGGTCGCCATCCTGGCCGCCTTCGGCTTCGTCTATTGGACGGCCGGCATCGGCGACCGCGGCGAGGTGGCGACGCTGCGCATCCGCATCCCCGGCTCGGCTTCCGGACTCGGCCGCGGCAGCTTCGTGATGTTCAACGGCGTCAAGGTGGGCGACGTGACCCGCGTCTTCATCGACGTCCAGAACCCGAAGGCTGCAATCGCCGACGCTACGATCGACCGCAACACGCCGCTGACGAAGTCCACCAAGGCGGTGATCGGCATCGCCGGCTTAACCGGCCAAGCGAACGTGGAACTCAACGGCGGCAGCCTCCAGGAGCCGAACCTGCTCGATGAGGCCGCAAACCAGGGCAGGATCGCCGAGATCGATGCCGATCCGTCAGCGGTGACCAACCTGCTCCAAACCGCGCAGGACATCTTCAAACGCGCCGACACGGTAATCACGAACCTGGAAGGGCTTACGGGCGACGCCCGCGGCCCTCTGGCGCAGACGGCGAAGAACGCGGAAACCTTCTCCAACGCGCTGGCGCGCAATGCCGACGGTATCGACAAGTTCCTGTCCAGCGTTTCGCAGCTTTCCGACGAGGTTTCTGGCATCGCGCCCCGCGTGGACCGCACGCTTGCCGCCGCGCAGGGGCTGCTGGAAGCGGTTGACAAGCAGAAGGTGCAGACCATCGTTTCGAACGCGGAAGCGGTGAGCAACGACCTGCGCAGCGCCGGCACGCGCGTCGATGCGATCGCTGCGAAGGTCGATGCGGTGGTGGCGCAGGCCGACACGATCGTGCGCTCCTTCAACGACACGGCCGCGACGGTGAACCAGGTCGCCAAGCAGTCGCAGGGCACGATCGCCAAGGTCGAAACCATTCTGGACGGCGTCGATCCGGCAACGGTGCGCTCGGCGCTTTCCAATATCGAGCAGACCAGCCGTTCGGCCGTCACTGCCGCAGCGAACATCCGCGATCTCAGCGGCCGGGCGACGCCGATCCTCGACAACATCGGCAAGGTTGCCGAAAAGTTCGGCAACCGTGCGGGTGAGATCGATGGACTGATCGCCGACGCCGGCACGCTGGCCGGGCGCCTCAGTGCGGCCTCAGGCCGGGTCGATGGAATCCTCCAGGATGCAGGCGGCGCGATCCGCAAGGCCGACGACATCCTGAGCGGAGTCGATAGGGCGAAGATCGCCTCCGCCGTGGACAACATCGAGCAGACCAGCCGCTCGGCCAATGCCGCCGCCGCGAACATCCGGGACCTGAGCGCTCGCGCAACGCCGATCCTGGACAATGTCGGCAAGGTCGCCGAAAAATTCGGCAACCGCGCTGAAGACATCGATCTGCTGATCGCCGACGCCGGCGCGCTCGCAGGCCGTCTCAACGCCGCGTCGGAGACCGCCGGCAAGGCCATCGAGCGTGCCAACAGCATCCTCAGCGGCGTTGATCCGCAGGCTGTACGCAATGCGGTGGACAACATCAGCCAAGCCGCCAGCACCGCCAACAGCGCGGTCACCACCTTCAAGGATGTCGCGCAGACCGCAAGCAACGTGGCGAACGATGTGGACCGCGTGACGTCGAGCGTTTCCGCCCGCACGCCGCAGATCGACCAATTCGTGGCCGACGCGAGCCAACTGGCGGCACGGCTCAATGCGGCCTCGGTGCGCGTGGACGGCATCCTCCAGAAGACGGACAACCTGCTGGGGTCCGATGCCACCAATGGGCTCGTGGTGCAGGCCTCCGAAACGCTGGCTGCCTACCGGCGCGTCGCCGATACGCTGAACGCGCGGATCGGCACGATCGCCGACAACCTTTCGCGCTTTTCCGGCCAGGGCCTGAGCGACGTGCGCAACTTCGTTCAGGACAGCCAGCGCGCGGTGACGCGGATCGAGGGTGCGGTGGATGACATTCAACGCAACCCGCAGCGCATCATAACCGGGGGAGACGGCGAAGTGCGGCGCTACAACGGGCGCGCGCGGCGTTGACTTGAAGCACGAGGCGACGCAAGGAAGGCGAAGGGGGCAACGCTTTCCTTCTGTGAGCGAGGGGTCGGTTTGAAATTTCTCCGCTTCTGGGTCGGGGCTGCGGCATTTTCGGTGATGCTTTCCGGCTGCGCGGTGCTCGGCGCCGGCCCGGCTCCCCTGGACACCTATGAGCTCACCACGCCGGCCGTTTCCCCGCGGCCGATGCGCGGCCGCACGCAGGTTCTGATTGCGGAGCCAGCCGCGCTGAAGGCGCTGGACAGCCAGAACGTCGTAATCTCCCCATCCCCCGGCGCGATAGAGTATCTCGACGGCGCCCAGTGGGCGGACCGCTTGCCGCGCATCATCCAGACAAGGCTCGTGGAGACGTTCCAACGCGGGAGCGGCTTCGGCGGCGTCGGACGGCCGGGGCAGGGCCTAGCCATCGACTACCAGGTGATCACCGAAATCCGCGAGTTCGGCATCGTCGTGAACGGCACGCGCAAGGCTTCCGTGCGAATTTACGTCAAGCTGCTGAACGACCGCACCGGCACCGTGCGCGCCACGCGCGAGTTCAGCGAACAGGCCGCGGTCTCCGGCACCACCAACGAAGCGTATGTCGCCGCCCTCGACCGGGCCTTCGGCGCTGCCGCATCAGATATCGTGGCCTGGACGCGCACGGCGATCTGATCTCCCGCCGACTGCTTCAACCTCGGCATCGGCTATCGGCGCACGTCTCGAAGCGCAGCAGGAACGGCGGCGAAGTCACACAAAGTCTGGTTGATCGATTCGGCTTCGCGGCGGAGTACCCTGACATGGCCGGATATTAGAGCATCGGACAGTTAACCGCACGCAGTCTGCCGGCCGGGGGCGGGCGCAGGCGTTGTTGTTGGCCTCGGCCGGGCAACAAGCCCGACGCTCGCCCACCGCCTAGCCTGCATCCCGCCCCCAGCCGCCAGTCTACATCCGATTAACCGTCCGATGCTCTAGCAATCCCGCTCGATGCGCCGGCAGCGGTTTCCTCGTTCCAGCATGGATTCCCGCCTTAAAGACGAGAATGACGAAGGCAGGAAGGTTTATGGCAAGTCGCCGGCGTTGGAGATTGGCCCTAAACCTCCCTCCTATTCGTCATTCTCGGGCTTGAGCCGAGAGTCCATGCCGGAACGTTGAGGCTGCCGCTAGCCTTGCCGAACAGGACGAAGGCAGGAAGCGGCGCCGGCTGTTCTGAAGCGATCATCGAGACCTCGTATCGTACGTCAGGGCGACTGTCCGATCAGCAATCTCTCCCAAACGAAACCATCCGCGCAAAGCGCGGATGGTTTCTCATCAACGGACGGGCACTGCGATGCCGTGCCTTTCTCCCAATCAACGCAACCGGCCGGAGGCGTGGGCGAGCATCGTATAGACTTTGCCGCCTTCCGACGACAAAGTTTCCTGCGTGCGCGCGTCGTCGTCGGCGGAACGCCGCAGCAGTTTCTGGAAGTCGTCGCAGTAGCGATCGACAGCCGCCCTAAAGCCTTCATTCCGGTTGTAGCGCTGGCGAATCGCGTCATAGGTCTGCAAGCCGTCCAGCGTGTAGAGCCGGCGGGTGAACACGTCGCGCTCGCCGGAGCGGTAGCGGCTCCAAAGCTCGACCAGCGCATCCCCGTCCACTGCCCCGGCGATCTCCACTGAGAGCGCTTCGATCTCGGAGGGGACGGGGAACGGCAGGCGCGGCCCCCGGTTCGCGGCAGGGCGCGCGCTACGCGATTGAGCGGTGTCTTCCTCCGCAGTGACCGAAGTCCCACGCAACAGTTTCTGAACCCAGTCCGGATTGCGGTTGCCGGTTTCCGGCGCCGCTGCTTCCGCTTCCTCACGGGGACGCGGCTTTGGTGCCGGAAGCTCGGCCTGCGCCAAGCCGCCGCGAAGCGGCGCTTCCACCGGCGCGGTCGGCGTGCGGCCGGCATCGCGGGGCGGCACCGGGGCGCTGCTGCGCGCAGACCTTGGCTCCGGCGCGCGCGGTGCCGCTGTCGGTTCTGAAACATCGACCACGCGGCCGGAACGCGCCACGATGGCCGACAACTCCTTCAGCGCGTTGATCTGTTCGGTAACGGCGCGGCGGATCGCGGTAGTGGACTGCTTGGCCTCTTCCGGCATGTCCAGCACGCCCTTCTTCAACTCCGCCCGCGTGTCGTTCAACTCGCTGCGGATCGAGCCAGCGGTGCGACGCAACTCCTCCGTCGCTTCCGCGAAGCGGCCGGTGGCCGCTTCGATGGCTTCCGTAACCGAGCTTCGGATGGTGCCCATGGCGGTTTCCGCACGCCCCTGGGCCTTGTCGAACGATTGGTCGATGAAGCTCTCGAAGGATTTCATCAAACGCTCGATGTCCTCCGACTTGCGCACCAGCGCGACCGCCACGTCCTCAAGGGTTCCCTGCTTTTCCAACGTGGAGATGAGGTTTGACTGGGCGGAGCCGAGCAACTCGGAAGCCGTCGTCAGAAGGCGAACATGCTCCTCGAAGCGGGTGGCGATCGCGGCGACTTCCTTCAACGTGTTCGAGGACAGTTCCGAGACGCGGCTGACGTTGGAGTCGATCAGCCGCGACGAGGCGGCAAAGCTCTGCGCCGACCGCTCCGCGGAAGCCGCAAAGTTCTGTGTCGATGCCGTCAGGCGGTTGTCCACGCTGGACAGGCTTTCCGCCGCCAAGCCGATCAGGTCGTTCAGCTGGTTGTTGGAGGAGGAAAGCTTGCCGACCATCCGGTCCACGCCGCGCGACAAGCTTTCGCCGGCGCCGGACATGGCTTCCAGATGCGCCTGCGTGCGCTCCAGGATGGCGCGGGACACCGCGTCTGCTTCGCCGCGCATGGCGTCGGAGGCTTGCCGGGCGGAGTCTTCCATCGCGCGTTGGAACTCGTTGCCCTGCGTGCCGAAGCGTTCCACCAGCGGGCGGGCGGTGTCGTCCAGGATGCGCGCGATCTCGTCGGAGCGCTCGCCCAGCATGCGGCTGAGTTCGCGCGTGTTGTCGCCGATCGAGCGGGCGGCGTCGTTCGTCGCCTGCGTGATGTGCTGGCCGACCGTCGCGAACGTGTCCGCGATCACCGCGCTGCGGCTGGCGATCTGCTTCTCGCTTTCCGCCACTTTGTCCTGCACGGCATCGCCCACCGCATGCGCCGTTTCCATCAGCTGGCGTCCGGCTTCCGCCATGCGCCCAGTGACGTTGGCGGCAGCTTCTTCCGCGCTGGCGGCAAGACGACGGTCCGCAGACGCGACGGCGGCATCCACTTCGCGGGCACGCGCCGCAAGCTCCACCGCCGTTTCGCGGGTGCGCGCAGTGATGCGCTGGCCGACTTGGTCGAAGCGGGCGGCGAGTTCCGTCGCCTGGGCATCAAGCTCGCCGGAGGTCTGGCTCGACGCATCGGCGATCCGCCGCTCCGCCGTATCGAAGGCGCGGGCTATGTCGTCTGCGCGTCCCGCGAGCTCCGCAGCGGCGCGTCCGCCCAAAGCGGTGACACGTTCCTCCGCCTGGTCGAAGGTGTTCAGGATCGCCGTCGTGCGGCCATCCAGTTCCGTTGCGCCGCGGCTGAGGCGCGCCGCAATGCGGCGGTCGGCTGTTTCGAACATCGCCGCGATGTCGTCGGCGCGCACGCCGAGCGTCGCGGACACCGCTTCCACCTGGGTCGCCAGATGCTCACCTGCCGTGTCGAAGCTTCGGCTGAGTTCCGAGGCGCGAGCGGAAAGCACGTTTGCCGTCTCGTCCACGCGGCGCACAAGCTGCTTGTCGGCATCGTCGAAGGAGCGGACGATATCCACCGCGCGCCTGGCCAGCGTGCCGGCCGTGTCCACGGCGTGAACGCTGAGCTTCTGCTCGCCTTCGCCGAAGATGCGCACGATCTCGTCCGCGCGGATGGCAACGGCGTTTGCCGTTTCGTCGGCGCGCACGACCAGGCGGCGGTCGGCCTCCTCGAAGGTGCGGGCGATGGCGTCGGCGCGGCCGAGGATGGCGTCGGCCGCGGCTTCGGAACGCCGGATCAGGGCTGCCGTGCGCTCATCCGCGTCGCTCGAAAGCTGCGTGCTGGCATCCGCGAACACCCGCGCCATGTCGGCGGCCCGCTCGCCGAACCTCTCGGCCATGCGGTCGGCCCGTGCGCCGATCTCGGCCGCGGCTTCGTTCGTCTGCGTCAGCAGGTTTACCGCCGCCTGCGCCGCACGCTCCGTGATCAGCGCCTCAGCACGGCCAAAGCGCTCCGCGATCTCATCGGCGCGCGCGGACAGCACTCCACCGACCTGTTCCACGCGTTCGCCCAAGCGGCGGTCGGCATCGTCGAAGCTGACTCCGACGCTATCCGCCTGAGCAGCCATGTCGTTTGTGGCGCGCTGGACGCGGGCGGCAAGCTCGCCGGCTGAACGGACCGCCTGCTCCGCGATGCGCGCTTCGGCTTGGCTGAAGGTTTCGGCGATCGAGGCTGTACGATCCCGCAGGATCTCCGCACTCGTATCGACGCGGTCGGCCATGCGGCGGTCTGCGTCCGAGAAGGTTTCCACGAGCTTTTCAGCCTGCGAGCCGAGCTCGGCGGCGATCTCGCCGCTGCGGGTGGCGATTTCGATGGCGGTTTGCGCCGCGCGTTCGGAGAAGCGCGCTTCGGCCCGCTCGAAGCTTGCCGCGACTTCGTCGGTTCCGCTGCGGAGGACTGTCGCGCTTTGCGCGATGCGCTCGGCAATCTGCCGGTCGGCATCCGCGAAGGTGTCGGCGAGCGTTTCTGTTCGAGAGGCGATCTCCGCCGTCAACTCTCCCGTGCGCTTAGCGATATCGACTGCCGTTTGCGCCGCGCGTTCGGAGAAGCGAGCTTCGGCGCGGTCGAATGTCGCCGCAACTTCTTCGGAGCCGCTCCGGAGCGCAGCAGCGGTCTGGGCGACGCGCTCGGCGATCTGGCGATCGGTGTCGGCGAACGTGCCGGCCAGCGCCTCGCCGCGCGCTGCGATTTCCGCCGTCATCTCCCCCGTGCGGGACGCGATGTCCATCGCCGCCTGCGCCACACGCTCGGTGAAGCGGGCTTCGGCGCGATCGAAACTGCCGGTGACCTCGTCTGCACGCGCCTGCAAGGTGCCGGAAATCTCCTGCACCCGCGTACCGAGGTTCCGGTCGGCCTGTTCGAGGTTCTGCGCCAGCAGAACCGTGCGTTCGGAGATTGCCGCCGTTGCGCGGTCGGCGCGTCCGACGAGGTCCGCGACGTTGCGCGCGGCGCGCTCGGAAAGCAGGGCTTCCGCCCGGCCGAAGCCGTCCGCGATTTCCGCAGCGCGGGCGTTCAGCGTGTCGCCGGCCGCTTCCAGCCTTGCGGCCAGCGCCTCAGCGGAGCCTTCCGTCCGGTCGGACAGCCGCTGCTCCGCCGCTTCGAAGCTCCCGGCGAGCCGGGCAGCACGATCTTCCATCGTCGCGGCAGCGTCTTCGCTGCGGGCGATCAGTGCTGCGACGCTTTCCGTCGAGCGCTCGGCCAAGCGGCGATCTGCCGCGTCGAACGTGTCGGCGACGCTGTTCGCCTGCACAAGCAGGGCCTCCGCGGTCAGTTCCGCCCGCCGCGCGATCGCCTCGTCGGCGTCGCTGAACGCCTTCGCGGCCTCGTCGCTGAGGCGTGCGGTGACGTCCAGCACCTTTTCGCGCAGGTCGGAAGCCGCAGCCCGTGTGCTGCGCTCCAGAACCACGCGCACATTCTCGACGCCGCCGGCAAGTGCATTCCCGATCCCGTCAGTCCGCTCCGCAATCAGATCGCTGTGGAGACGGAAGGCGTCCTCGATGCGCTCGACATCGGCGTTGAGAGCTACCGAGAGCTGGTCGCGGCTGTGTGCAAAAGTCTGTACGTGACCGGCTACCTGCCGGTCGAGATCGCTCCGCACTTCTCCAAGCCGGACGATGTCTTCTTCCAAGGCGCGGGCCAGGCCGGTACGCCCTTCGGCAAGCTGCTCCAAGTGGCCGGCAACAGCGGTGCCGATTTCGGCGCGCGCGGCCGCAACCGCATCCAGGTCGGCTTGCAGCGCGCGGCGAAGGATGTCCCGCCCGTCCGAAAGGCGGCTCACCTGGCCGGCGACCATGGCGTCCAGCCCCGCCCGGTCTTCGGCAAGCCGCCGCAGGTCGTCTTCCATGGCGCGGCCAAGCAACTCGCGGCCCTGCACCAGCCGTTCGACTTGGCTCGCGACAAGCGTATCCAGTTCGGCCCGACCGTCCGCCAGCTTGCGCATGTCGTTTTCCAGCGCGCGGCCCAGGATGTCGCGGCCTTCCGCCAGTTTCGCGACCTGATCGGAAACCGAGCGCTCGATCTCACCGCGGCTGGCGCCGAGCGCTTCGAGGTCGGCTTCCACTTCGCGCCGCAGATCGGCGCGGGCTTCCGCCAGCCTGTCGATCTGCGCCTGCACCGCCGCATCCATAGCGCCGCGATCTTCGGCGACTCTGAGCAGGTCGGCTTGGAGCGCGCGCGTCAAATCCTCGCGGCCCTGGCCGAGCGCTTGCAGGAGCGAGTCGCGGGCCTGAGCGAGTTGAGCAGTTTGGTCGATGGCGATGCCGCCGACCGCGTCTTCCACCGCGCGGCGCGCCTGCGCCAGCTTTTCCAGGTCGGACTGGAGCAGGCGCGCCAGTTCCTCGCGGCTGGCCGAAAGCTGCGCTGCTTGCTGCGCCACCATGTCGTTCAGCGTACCGCGGGCGTCCAGCAGGCGTCCCATATCTGCTTCAAGGGCGCGGCGCAGGATGTCGCGTCCGGATGCCAGCTTCTCCACCTGCGCGGAAACCATGCCGTCGATCGCGGTCCGGGTCTCGGCAAGCTTGGCGAGATCGGCTTCCAACTCGCGCGATAGCATGTCCCGGCCTTGGGCCAGAACCCGTCCGTGCTCCGCGGCGATGGCCTGGACGCGCGTGTCGAGATCGGCGCGGCCTTCCGCCATGCGGGCGAGATCGGCATCCACGGCCAAGGCCAGCGCGTCGCCGCCCTGTGCGAGGTTTTCCACCTGTTCGGACATCAGCCGCGCGATCGCGTCGCGCTGCTCCGCCAGCCGGTCCATGTCCGCTTGAAGCGAAACGGCCAGCGCCTCGCGCCCCTGCGCCAGGGTGCGGCCATGCTCTTCCGCGATCGAGCGGATGCGGGCGTCCAGGTCGGCGCGGCCTTCCGCCAAGGCGTAAAGGTCGGCCTCCAAGGCGCGGCGCAGCAGGTCGCGACCCTCGGCGAGCTTGGCCGCCTGGTCCGCCATCGTGGCGTCCATCGCGGCACCGGCTTCCGCCATCTGTCGGAGGTCTGCGGCAAGCGCCTGGGTCATCGCGTCGCGATTGGCGCTCAGGGCGCGGCCTTGCTCCGCCGAAATTGCCGCGAGACGTCGGTCGAGATCCGCGCGCGTTTGCGCAAACGCTGCCAGGTCGGCGTCCAGCGAGCGGCGCAGAATCTCGCGGCCCTCGACGAGCTTGGCAGCCTGCTCGCTCATGGCGTCCGTCATGGTCGCCTGCGCTTCGGCCAGGCGCGCGAGATCGCCCTCCATCGCTTGCGTCAGAGCTTCGCGGTTTTCGCTCAGCACGCGGCCGTGTTCGGCCGAGATGCCGGCAATGCGCCGGTCGAGGTCGGCGCGGGTCTCCGCGACGGCGGCCAGATCAGCATCGAGCGAGCGCCGCAGGATCTCGCGGCCCTCGACGAGCTTGGCCGCCTGTGCGCCCATGGCGTCCGTCATGGTAGCCTGCGCATCGACCAGGCGCGCAAGATCGCTCTCCATCGCTTGGGTGAAGGCATCACGGTTTTCGCCCAGCACGCGGCCGTGTTCCGACGCGATCGCGGCGAGGCGCCGGTCAAGATCAGCGCGGGTCTCCGCGATGGCGGCGAGATCCGCGTCGAGGGTGCGCCGGAGAACTTCCCGGCCATCGATCAGCTTGGCGGCTTGTGCGCCCATCGCATCGGTTAGCGCTGCTTGAGCGTCCGCGAGCCGTGCAAGATCGCCTTGCAGCGCCTGCGTCAAAGCTTCGCGGTTCTCATCCAGCAAGCGGCCCTGTTCCGCCGCGATGTCGGCCAGGCGGCGGTCGAAGCCGGCGCGGGTCTCTTCGAGGACGGACAGATCGTTGTCGAGCGACTGGCGCAGGACCTCGCGGCCTTCAACGAGCTTGGCAGCCTGTTCCCTCATCGCATCCGTCATGGCGCCCTGGGCATCGGCTAGACGCGCGAGGTCGCCTTGCAGCGCCTGCGTGAGGGCTTCGCGGTTTTCGCCGAGCACGCGGCCGTGTTCGGCCGAGACGGAAGCGAGACGGCGGTCGAGATCGGCGCGGGTCTCTGCGATGGCGGCGAGATCGGCATCGAGGGTGCGCCGGAGAATTTCCCGCCCTTCGATCAGCTTGGCAGCCTGTGCGCTCATCGCATCCGTCATGCCCGCATGGCTTTCCGCCAGGCGCGCGAGGTCTCCCTCCAGCGCCTGGGTCAAGGCTTCGCGGTTGTCGGCTACGATCCGGCTCTGCTCGGCGCCCACTTCAGCCACCTTGCGCTCCAGTTCCGCGCGGCTGTCGGCGATGGCCGTCAGGTCCGCGTCGAGCGACTGGCGCAGGGCGTCGCGGCCTTCCGCGAGCACGGCGGCTTGGCTGCGCATGGCGCCGTCCATCTGCGCCTGCGCGTCGGCCAGCCGCGCCAGGTCTTCGCGCAGGGCACCTGCCAGCGCGGCGCGATTCTCTTCGAGCACGCGCCCGTGCTCCGCCGCCACGGCCTGGAGGCGGTGATTGAGGTCGATCCGGCCTTCTTCCATCGCCCGCAGATCGGCGTCGAGCGCGCGGCGTAAAAACTCCCGGCCTTCCAGCAGCTTGGCGGACTGGTCGTTCATGGCGTCCGCCATGCCGGCCTGGGCTTCGGACAAGCGTGCGAGGTCGCTTTCCAGAGCCTCGGAAAGCATGTCGCGCCCGGCTTCCACCGTGCGGCGGTGCTCTCCGGCGATCGCGGCCACGCGGCTGTCGAGGTCCTCGCGCGTTTCGCCGAGCGCCTGGAGATCTTCGGCCAGCGCGCGACGGAGAACGTCGCGGCCCTCGACCAGTTTCTCCGCCTGGTCCGCCATCAGCGCATCGATGGCGCTGCGGCTCTCGCCCAGCTTTCTCAGATCGTCTTCGAGCGCCTGCGCCAGTGCCTCGCGTCCTTCGCTTAAGAGGCGGGACTGCTCGGACGCCATCGCGACCATCCGCGCGTCGAGATCGACGCGGCCCTGCGCCAGCGCCTGGAGGTCGGTTTCCAGGGCACGGCGGAGCAGGGCGCGACCTTCGGCCAGCTTCTCGACATGGCGCGTCACCATGCCGTCCACGTCGGCGCGGCTTTCGCCGAGCTTGGCCAGGTCGGCTTCCAGCGCGTCACCGAGAGCGCGGCGTCCCTCCGTCAGGCTTTCCGCTTGCGCCGAAGCAAGGCGGACGAAGGTGTTGTCGAGTTCGGTGCGGTTCTGCTCGATGCTGGCCAGGTCGGCCTCCAGCGCGCGGCGCAGGATGTCGCGGCCCGCCGCGAGCTTTTCCACTTGGCCCGCCACGAGGCCGTCGATGCTGGCGCGACTTTCCGCCAGGCGCTGCATATCTGCTTCCAGCGCGCTGCTCAACAAAGCGCGGCCCTGCGCCAGGCTTTCCGCCTGGCCGGCGGCCAGAACGCCGAACCGCTCGACGATCTCGACGCGGCCTTCCTCCAGGCGGTGCAGATCGTCCCGCAGTGCCTGCGCCAGTGCTTCGCGGCTCTGCGCGATGCGCTCGGCCTGCTCGGCCACCCCGGCCCGCAAGGCGGCAACCAGGCCGTCGCGGCTTTCCTCGACCTTGCCGAGATCCGCTTCCACGGCCTCGGCCAGTGCGGCACGGCCGGCGGCAAGGCGCTGCTCCTGCTCCTCCAGAAGGCGGGACACGGTTTCGGCGACGTCGGCACGGCCGCTTTCCAGGCGCGCGAGATTGGCATCGACGGCCTGTGTGAGCGCCTCGCGGCCGTCCGCGAGGTTGCGGAGCCCGTCGCTCAGCAGCCCGTCCACGTCGGCGCGCGCTGCGGCCAGCCGCTGCAAGTCGGCGTCCAAGGCCGCGGAAAGCGCGTCGCGGCCCTCCGACAGATGCTGCGCCTGCGCTTCCGCCAGCCGCGACACGGCGGCATCGGCTTCGGCGCGGCTGGCGTCCAGCTTCGCGATGTCGGCCTGAAGCGCGCGGCCGAGAAGATCGCGGCTTTGCGCCAGCCGATCGGCCTGCTCTGCGGCCGCGTTCGTCACGGCCGCGCTGAACTCCTGCCGCCCCTGGTCGATGCGCGCGATGTCGGACTCCAGCGCGCGGCGCAGGATGTCGCGGCCCTCGGCCAGCTTCTCCACCTGCCCAGCCACGAGGCCGTCGATATTGGCGCGGCTTTCCGCCAGCTTGTCGAGGTCGGAGGCCAGCGCCTTGCCGAGCAGATCGCGCCCTTCGGCCAGCCGTGCCGCCTGGTCGGCGACAACTGCCGAAACGGTGGCGCCGAGTTCCTGCCGGCCCTGGTCGATGCGCGCGATGTCGGCTTCCAGCGCGCGGCGCAGGATGTCGCGGCCTTCCGCCAGTTTCTCCACCTGGGCGGCGACAAGGCCGTCGATGCTGGCGCGGCTTTCCGCGAGCTTGAGCAGATCGGCGTCCAGGGTTTGCGCCAGAAGGCTGCGGCCTTCCGCGAGATGATTCACATGCGTGGACAGCGACTCGTCAAGCCGGGCGCGCGCATCGCCTACCTTGGCGAGGTCGTCGCTCAGCAGGTGGGCCAGATTGGCGCGGCCTTCGTCCAGCCGCTGAAGCTGCGAGAGCAGATTGGCGTCGATGCCGGCGCGCACCTCGTCCAGCCGGTGCAGATCGTCTTCGAGAGCATGCGAGATCGCGGTGCGGCCTTCCGCCAGCTTCAGCGTGTGCACGCCGACCATCTCGTCCAGAGCGGCCCGGCTTTCCGCGACGTTCTGAAGGTCGGCCTGGAGCGTGGCGGAAAGGCGCGTGCGCCCGTCTTCCAGCATGCGGGCATGGTCGTGGATCAGGTTGTCCATCTCCATGCGGCTGGCAGCGAGGTGTTCGAGGTCGCGCTCCAGCATGCCGCTGACGGAGTTGCGGCCTTCCTCCAGGCTGCGCGCCATTGCCGCCTGTCGCTCCGCCAGAAGGCGGATCTGGTTCTCCGCATGCGCATCCATCTCGCGCCGCGCGGCACCGATGCTTTGCAGGTCGGCGGCGACGGCGCGGACCGCGGCGGCGCGGCCCGCCTCAAGGTCCGCGGTGAAGGCGGCCTGCTGGTCGGCCAGCGCGCCGCGATGCGCCGCAAAGCCGGAGTCGATCGCTTCGCGTGCGCCATCCAGCCGCGCGAGATCGTCGGCAAGCTGGCCCGCCATGACCTCCCGGCCTTCTGCCAAACGCTCTGCGAACTCCTGGCTGCGGTCTTCGAGCATGCGGCCATGCTCCGTCACCAACGTGTCGATGGACAGCCGAGCATCGGAAAGCTTGGCCAGATCGGCTTCCAGAGCCGCCGTCATAACGGAACGGCCATCCTCTAGCCGCCGCGTGAACTCCGCTCCGCATTGTTCCAGCGTTTGCGAAGCCTGCGCGATCACGTCGCCCATCTCGGCGCCAATCTGCGCCTTGCCGGCGTCGATGGCCGCCGAGAGCGCCACGCCGCCGTCGGAGAAGGAGTTGGCGATCTCACGCGCCCGCTCCACCAGCATCTCGTTGATCTGGCGGGCGCGGTTGTCGAGCGCCGTGTTCAGCCGTGCAGTGTTGTTGTCCAACGCCTCGGTGCGCGCCTGGAATTCGCCGATAAGGCCCTGGCCCTGCTCGGCAAGCGACTGCTTCAAGCCGCCCAGGCGGCTGTCGAACTCGGTTTGCAGTTCCTGCGAGGCCTGGCCCAGCAGGTTGACCACCTTCGCCGCGCGCTGCTCCAGCGTCGCGGACATGGCCTTGGTCGCCGCGTCCGTGCTTTCGCTCAGGTAGGCGATCCGGCTGTCCAGGGCTTCGGCGAACTCCTCGCCGGAAGCGGTGATACGCCCGCCAAGCGCGTCGAGGCGGTTGTCGATCGTGTCGAAGATCGAGCTGCCGCTGTTGTTCATCCGGTCGATCAGGGCGTCGCCCGACTCCGTGATGGTCGCAGAAAGCTGGCCGGACGCCTTGAGCACGTTGTCGCGGATGATGTCGCTGGCCGCGCCGAGTTCGTCCTTCAGCGTCTCATGCGCGCTGGAAATGGAAACGCGCACCCGCTCGGCATGGCTCACCACCGCCTCGCGCTCGCTGCCGAGGCCATCCACTAAAGCACGGATGCGGGTCTCGTTCTCCGCATAGGCGCGCTCAAGCTGGCCGACCTCGGTGTGCACCAGCGTTTCCAGTTCCACCGCACGCGCCAGCGTCTTCTCGATGCTTTCGCCCATGGCCGAGACTTCACGCCGCACCGCCTGGCTGACCGCGGCGATGCGGTCCTGCGCCAGCGTTTCCGGCTCAAACAGCCGGAAGGCGACCTCGGCTATGGATTGCGCGGCGTGGCGCATCTCCTGCGCGCGGCGGATCATCACCGCAAAGGCCCAGAACAGGATCAGCGGCACGATCGTGATCACGCCGACCAGGATCACGTTCGGCGCGCTGAGCGCATCCCGGAGAGAATTGATGGATTGAAGGCCTGGCTGTACGATCAGCTGGCCGAGCGCCAAGCCGCCGGCAATCCAGACCAGCGAAAGGATCGCCACGAACCAATAGACCGCGTTGGAGGGCGCGGGTCCAGTGGCGCGGTTGAGCACGCGGCCCGTACGGCGGCCGGGGTCGTTGGCGGCCGAAATGCCGGCGGGCTGAAGCCGCTCCGCGCGGACCTCAGATTTCGGTGCCGGTTCCGGCGCAGCCGACTCGGCACGCGCGCTTGGCTGGCCGGCGGCCGGCTTGGAGGCGGGGGCAGTCGTGCGGCCTTCCCGCGCAAGCTCGTTTGCGGCGGCGGAAATCTGCGCTTCCAGGTCTTCCATGGAAGCGGCGATGTCGAGGCCGTCTTCGGGCTTCGGGTTCAGATCGATATCGAGGGCCTGTTCCAGCTCTCTCGCGACTTCGCTGTCGATGTTCCGGGGATTGTTCGGATTGCGCGCCATGCCGCTGCTTCACTCCGTACTCGAAACGCCGGTGCCTCCAAGGGGCTCATCACCCCGTCGAAAGCGCCTTTTCCACCCACTTGTATCGTATCGACACATGGACGGAGAGGGAACACGCAAAGCGCGTCATGCCTAAAACTTTAAACACAAAGTTAACGCGGCGGCGCGCCGGACGCCTTAACCCAATGGGAACACTTCCCTTACAGCTTACGCCTTTATGCCGCATCCATCGTGGATGCGCAGTTTTAGGCAATTCGGCAATCGTGCGTTCAGACCTGATAGCCGGGCGCAACAAGGGGCAGCGCGTGGCCACTTCTCCTCCGCTTCTGGACGAATCCTATCTGGCCCGCCAGACCTTTGGCGACCCAGCGCTCGCAAGGGAAGTGCTTGAGCTTTTCATTCAACAGCTTGAAAGCCTCGGCTCCCAGCTGAAAGCGGCGGAAGGCGCCGCGCGGGGCGCCCTGCTGCACAGCTTGAAAGGCTCCGCGCGAGCGGTAGGCGCCACGGCCCTCGCGCAGCTCGCGGAGCAACTCGAAGGCGAGGGCGCCGGTGCCGCAGGGGCCGACGCGCTTCCGGCGATGCTGTCCGCCACGCTCAGGGCCGTGAGTGCCCATATGGGCTGAGCCTGTTTCGCCGCGCTGGCCGACACAGCCCGGCAGGTTGACTTGGGGCAGCCAGTGCTTATGTCGGAACCTTCCTCCAGGACATTCCGGCCTCGCTCTCCATGACGCAGATTTCCTTTATCGCCTTTGACGGGACGCGCTTCGACGTGAGTGCGGAGAACGGCTCCACAGTCATGGAAAACGCCATCCGCAACGCCGTTCCGGGCATCGAAGCGGAGTGCGGCGGCGCCTGCGCCTGCGCGACCTGCCACGTCTATGTCGAGCCCGAATGGACTGATGTGACAGGGGAACCCGAAGCGATGGAGGAGGACATGCTGGACTTCGCCTATGATGTCCGGCCGAACTCGCGCCTTTCCTGCCAGATCAAGGTGCGGGACGAACTCGACGGCCTTGTGGTGCGCGTGCCAGAGCGCCAGGGCTGATTTTCCCCACGCCGTCTAGAAGCTACTTCAGGATTTCGCCAGAGATGGACAGCAACACCAAGACCGATGTGCTGATCATCGGCGCCGGGCCGGTCGGGCTTTTCGCCGTGTTCGAGCTCGGCCTGTTCGACATGAAATGCCACTTGGTCGATATTCTCGACCGGGCAGGCGGGCAGTGCGCGGAACTCTATCCGGAAAAGCCGATCTACGACATTCCCGCCTGGCCTTCGATCTCTGGCCAGGGGCTCGTCGATCGGCTCATGGAGCAGATCGCGCCGTTCAAGCCGGGCTTCACCTTCAACCGCATGATCGCAGGCATCGAGCGGCAGGCGGATGGTACCTTCCATGTGACCACCGACGAAGGCGAGGTGATCGAGTGCAAGGTCGTGGTGATCGCTGCCGGCGGCGGGTCGTTCCAGCCCAAGCGCCCGCCTATTCCCGGCATCGAGGCCTATGAAGGCAAGAGCGTCTTCTATTCCGTCCGCCGCATGGACGATTTCCGCAACCAGGATGTGGTGATCGTGGGCGGCGGCGACTCCGCCCTGGACTGGACGCTGAACCTCCAGCCGATCGCCAGGAGCCTGACGCTGGTGCACCGCCGGCCGGAGTTCCGCGCCGCCCCCGACAGCGTCAACAAGATGTACGCGCTCCAGGAGATGAGGAAGCTGGAATTCCAGGTCGGGCAGGTGACGGGCCTGACGGGAGCCGGCGGAGCGCTCCAGGGCGTGACCATCAAGGGACCGGAAGGCCTGGTCGAAGTGCCCTGCACGCGGCTGCTGCCCTTCTTCGGCCTGACCATGAAGCTGGGGCCGATCGCGGACTGGGGCCTGAACCTGCACGAGAACCTGATCGCCGTGGACACGGAAAAGTTCGAAACGAGCGAGCCTGGGATCTTCGCCATCGGCGACATCAACTGGTATCCCGGCAAGCTCAAGCTGATCCTGTCGGGCTTCCACGAGGCCGCGCTGATGGCGCAGGCGGCCAAGCGCATCGTCAGTCCCGGCGAGCGCGTGGTGTTCCAGTACACGACCTCATCCACGAGCCTTCAAAAAAAGCTCGGCGTCGCCTGAATCCCTGAAATCAGCCGCTGGTGCGCATCCGCTCCAGGCGGTTCTGGAGCAGGCGCATCAGGCGGGCCTCGAAGTTCTTAGCCTCGATGCGGTCGAAACGGGCCTGATCCTCGTCGTGCCGGGCGAGCAGGCGGGCCGATACTTCCTGCGCCTTCGCAGACGCGGCCTGACAGTCGCTGAAATGTCCGAGCTTGCGCAGTGCCGCTTCCATGTTGGAGGCTGCCGCCTTGGCGATGCCGATGTGGCTTTCCTCATGCCGCTTGATGTCGGCGGCGAGCGTGTCCCAGATGAAGCGCGTCGCCGCCGCCGCCCTTTTCGGCCGTCGCCAGGAGGGCAGCGTGACCTTGGCGCGGATCGAAACATCCGCAGAGGCGATACGGCAGGAGTTTTCGCCGCTGGCATAGCGCAGCATCGTCCGGAAACGCAGCGAGGTCGCGCCTGGGTGCCGGTTCCCCGTGCTTTCCACATGCGGGCCGCGCCGCCCCAATTCCTTCTCGATCTCCTCCAGCGTCGAGCCGCCGATGGAGAAGTAGCTGTAGGTTCTGGCAACGCTCGCGGCAGATGCGGGCTGCATCAGGAAAAGAAGGACCGCTGCGGCGGCCGGCAGTGTGGAACCCGGTCTCTGGCGCATGTTGCCTCCGAGGACAGCTTGGGATAGTGGCGCGCCTCCAAGGCAACGCCCAATTCTCCTACGTCCGCTTAATCTAGGGCGGAAATCTCCGGCCAGGATGAAGCGAAGATGAATTCCCGCCGCTGGCATGTGGGGCACGACCGCTTTCTCGACCTCGCTCCCGCCGCCGTGCTGATGGGCATCCTCAACGTCACGCCGGACAGCTTTTCCGACGGCGGGCGCTTCGCCGCGGTCGATGCCGCGCTGGACCAGGCGCGGCGGATGGCGGAAGAGGGCGCCGCCATCATCGACGTCGGCGGCGAGTCCACCAGGCCGGGCGCGACAGCCGTTTCGGCAGAGGAAGAGCAGCGCCGCGTGATGCCGGTGATCGAGGCGCTGGCGCGCACCGGCATCCTGATCTCCATCGATACCCATCGTGCCGACACGGCGCGCTTGGCGCTTGCCGCCGGTGCCCATATCGTCAACGATGTCTGGGGGTTGCAGCGGGACCCTCAGATTGCGCATATAGCCGCGCGGGCCCGCGCGGGTCTGGTCATCATGCACACAGGCCGCGAGCGGCAAAAACTGTCCGACCCGATCGCGGACCAGTTCTTCTTCCTGGAACGTTCCCTAGCCATCGCCGCCGAAGCAGGTGTGGAAACAAGCCGGATCGTGCTCGATCCGGGTTTTGGCTTCGCCAAGGAAACGCCTGCCGAGAACCTTGCGCTTATCGCCCGCTTCGAAGAATTGACCGCCCTCGGCGTCCCCTTGATGGCCGGTCTCTCGCGAAAACGCTTTCTCGGCGCCGTGACGGGGCATGACCCGGAAGGGCGCGACGTTGTCACCGCCGCGGCGAACGCCTTGCTGCGGCTGAAAGGCGCCGGCCTGTTTCGCGTTCATGATGTCGCGAAGAACCGCGACGCGCTTTTGCTGGCGGATGCCGTGCTGGCTGCGGCAAACCCAAACTGAAGAGGCAGCCATGTATGTGATCCGCCTGCACAACTGCGCCTTCTTCGCCCGGCATGGCGCGCTGGAGGAGGAGAAGTCGCTCGGCCAGCGCTTCTTCATCGATGCCGAGCTGACGGTCGATGCCGACACGGCTCTGGACAGCGATAATGTTGAAGACACGGTGCACTACGGCGAGGTGTTCAAGATCATTGAGAAGGTAGTGATGGAGGAGCGCTTCGACTTGATCGAAGCGCTGGCCAACGCGATTGGGCGCAAGCTGATGGGCGCGTTCCTCCAGATCGCCGTCGTCGAAATCACCGTCCGCAAGCCCCAGGTGCCGATCGAAGGGCTACTCGATGCGGTGTCCGTCACGGTGATCCTGCCTTGACGCAAGAGCGCGTTTTTCTAGGGTTGGGCGGCAACCTCGGCGATCCCCAGGCAGCCATGGCCGCAGCCTTGCAGAGGCTGGATGCCGATCTCGGAGTGTCCGTGGAAGCTGTATCGACCGTCTATCGCACGCCGCCCTGGGGCAAGACGGATCAGCCCGATTTTCTCAATGCCGCTGCCGAACTGCGCACCGGCCTGACGCCGCGCGCGCTGCTCGACCTGTGCTTGGGCGCCGAGCGGGAGTTGAAGCGCGTGCGTGCGGAGCGGTGGGGGCCGCGCCTGATCGACATCGACATCCTCCTGTTCGGCGCGCAAGAAATCCACGAGAGCGGGCTCGACATCCCGCACCCGCGGCTCACCGAGCGGGCTTTCGTGCTGGTGCCGCTGGCCGAGATCGCCCCTGAGCTCGTCTTGGGCGGCAGGCAGATTGCGGACTGGATCGCCGACATCGATGCCGCGGGAATCGAGCGGATGGCTGACAGCGCGGATTGGTGGAGAGCGTAGCTGAAGAAGCAGGTTTCCTCTCTGCGCAGGTAACTATTGGAGCGCTCTCACCTAGAAGAAAAGGCAAGTACCAGTTCTCAGCGCGCCACGGCGCCATCAGGCTTCAGAACGCCCGCGGTTTCCTCGTTCAGCGCTTGGCCGGGACGGCGCGGCTGGGCGAGCGGCGTCGGCACCGGCATGTTGCCCTTCATGTAGCCGCGGCCCGCCTGGAGGCCGCCGACGATCTGGGCTTCCAGGCGCGCGGCGTCGCGCTCGCGCACGTCGTCGATCGTTTCCGCCGCCTGCTCCGGCGAAATTCCCAGGGTTTCCAGCGTCGCCTTGCCGAAGAGGAGCGCCGACTCGAAGGTTTCGCGCAACTGGAAGTCCACGCCCTCTGCGATCAGCTGCATGGAAGCGGCGCGGTCATAGGCGCGGGCGAGCACCGGCACGAGCGGGAACTCCGCCTTCACGTGCTGCACGATCTTCAAGGCGTCGTCCGCCTTGTCCACGCAGACCAGCACCGACCGCGCCTTGGCCGCTCGGGCGGCGTGGAGGATGTCGAGCCGCGTGCCGTCGCCGTAATAGACCTTGAAGCCGAAGCGCGAGGCCGCCTGGATCATCTCCACCTCGTTGTCGATGATGGAAACATCCACGCCGCGCAGGAGAAGCGGCTGGCTGACGATCTGCCCGAAGCGGCCGAAGCCGATCACCAGCACGCTGCCTCGCAAACCGTCCGCCATGTCGATCCCATCCATTGACGGCGCTTCCGCCGGCAGGAGGCGGTGCATCGCCATCAGCAGCAGCGGCGTCAATGCCATGGACAGGATCACCGCCGCGGTCATCACGGCGTTGGTTTGCACATCGAAAATTCCAGCGGCGGCAGCGGCTGAAAACAGCACGAAGGCGAACTCGCCGCCCTGCGCAAGAAGTGCCGCGCGTGTCAGGGCATCGCGGTGCGAGGCGTGTGTTGCCCGCGCAACGATGGTGATGCCGGCAGCCTTCGCAGCCATGCAGCCGACCACCACGGCCAGGATCGTCGGCCACGCTGTAGCGATCACGCCAAGGTTCAGCGACATGCCGACGCCCAGGAAGAACAGGCCGAGCAGGATGCCGCGGAACGGCTCGATGTCGGCTTCCAGCTGGTGCCGGAACGTCGATTCCGACAGCAAGACGCCGGCGAGAAATGCGCCCATCGCCATGGAAAGCCCGCCCAACTGCATGGCAAGCGCAGCACCCAGCACGACGAGCAGGGCGGCGGCGGTCATCACCTCGCGGGCATGCGCATTGGCGAGCAGCCGGAACAGCGGGTTGAGAAGCCAGCGCCCGGCGGCGATCAGCAGGCCCAGCGAGCCGAGCGCGACCAGAACGGAAGCGATGCGCTCCCCGCCCGAATGCGCCTCGCCACCGCTTCCGAGAAAGGCCACGACGATCAGCAGCGGCACGATTGCGAGGTCTTCGAGCAGCAGGATCGAAACGATGCGCTGCCCCTCCGGAGTCGCCCCGTCGCCGCGCTCTTCCAGAAGCTGCATGACGATGGCGGTGGAGGAAAGCAGGAAGCCCATGCTTGCCACGAAGGCCACCGCCGGCCTGGCTCCGGCAACGATGCCCAGAAGCGTGAGCAGGATGCCGCAGACAACGACTTGCCCGACGCCCAGCCCGAAGATGGCGCGGCGCAGGCTCCACAGCCGTGAGGGCTGCATCTCAAGCCCGATCACGAACAGGAACATCACGACGCCGAGTTCGGCGACGTGAAGGATCGCCTGCGGGTCGGTGAACAGGCGCAGGCCGAACGGGCCGATCACCACGCCGGCGGCGAGGTAGCCGAGCACGGAGCCGAGGCCCAAGCGCTTGAATACCGGCACGGCGACAACGCCGGCCGCCAGCAGCGCGACTACCTGAACGAGATCACCGTTGCCCGCCGCTTCCGCCGCCACGCTTTGCCCCTCGTTCGCCTGCTCAGTCCTCCTGGAAAGGGACTAGGGGAAGGGGGAAGCGATGGCAACTATGCGAGCGGCAGGAAAGGCGGCGCTTACTGCCCGGAAACCGAACCTACCGCGACATCGTCCACCCGCTTCAGGCTGACGCCGATTACCGGGACGAGATCTTTCTCCACCTGGACGGAAACCGTGACATTCAAGGTGTTGTCATCGGCGAGCCGCGTCAGCATCGCGCCTTTCAGCTGGGCGCGGCTGACGCTGAGCACCATCTTGCGGCCTTCGACGACGTTGCCCGACGTGATGTCGAGACCCTTGCCTTCCGCCCCGTCCTGGAACGTGCCGCGATATGAATTGCCGCGGCGCTCCACCGTCGCGCGCATCTTCTGCGTGAAGACGCCGACGCGGCAGTTGCCGTCCAGCACGACGCCGAGGCTGCCCAATGAGGGCGAGCCGGTGAAGGTGCAGATGAACTTCGTGCCTTTGTATTTGCCCGCAACGATCTCGCCAGGGCCGGTCCACTGGCCGGCGACGCCGCGGAAGAACTGCGCATCGCCGTCGGCCGCCTGTGCCGGCACGGCCAGAACGGCCAGCAGAGGCACTAGGGAAAGGCGGGAGGAAAAGGACATGCAGTGGCTTCCCGACGCAAAACGAATGCTTGGCCGACCATCGCGGGATTTGGTTAATGGATCGTCACTCGCGATCCTCCACCCGCCGCTCCCTGGCCGCGAAGGAAGCCAGGGCGGAGAGGAAGTCGCCCATGCCAGGACGCTTCAGCGCCGCAAAGGGCAGGGGCCGCGCGGCCTCCATGGCGGCGACCCCGATGCGCGCCGTCATCATGCCGTTGATCACACCTTCGCCGAGCTTGGCCGAGAGCTTCGCGGCCAACCCGTGACCCACAAGCTGCTGCACGACGCTGTCCCCGGCTGCGATCGAGCCGGTCACGGCAAGGTGGGCCAGCGCGCTGCGCGCCAGCCGGAAGAAGCCGAGCGTCCCCGGCCTGCCGCCGTAAAGCTCCGCCAGCCTGCGGACGAGCCGTCCGCCTTCGAAGATCACATAGGCGACATCGAAGAAGGCGCGGGGGCTGACCGCCGTGACCATGGAAACGCGCTTGGACGCATCGAGGATCAGCGTCTTGGCTCGTGCGTCGAGCGGCGACAGGAGTTCTGTTTCTGCAAGCCGCACGAGGGCTGCGCCGTCGATGATCTCGTTTTCGGTCAAAGCCAGCGAGCGCCGGCCCGCCGCCGTTTCCGGCTTCGCCGCGAGGAAGGCGGTCAGTTCCGCCACGACCGCACGGGCAGCCTTCGCATCGTCCTGCGCGGTCGCCTCACGCCCGCGGCGGCGCATCGCCTCGACGGAGCCGAGCCGGCTCAGCGCCAGGATTTCACGGAACAGGATCAAGAGGAGGGTGGCCGCGGCCAGCGCGGCTGCGCCTAAGCCCACCCAGCCGAGCCAGGGCTCGCGCGCAAAGAGGTCGCGGATCAGCGCGTCCGCCCACAGCCCCACGGCGAGCGAGACCAGGATGCCAAACGCGGCGGCAAAGATGCTGCCGAGAAAGGATCGGCGTTTCGCGCCGCGGATCGGCGGCGGTGCGCTTGCGGCTTCGGGCAAGTCGAATACGTCCACGGCGTCAACCTGCACGGTGACGGCGTCGGGCTGGAGCGCGCGGGGCGGCCGTGGGGCCATGTCTGGCGGAAGCGCTTCCGGCGGTTCCTCAGGCTCGATGCGGAAAACGGCGGGGCGGCGCTCGCTCATGCCAGACGGTCTCCCAGCAGGAATTGCAGCGCCCGGTCGAGCCGGATGTGCGGCAGCGATAGAGTGACGCCGTCCGCGCTGCGCTCCAGCTTCGGCGGGCGGAACCGCACGAAGCGGACCGGCGCCACCTCTGCTGCCGCGCCCTCCCGCGCCTCGAAGACCGCATCCGCCTTCTTGGGCAAGTCGCCGGGGAACACCGCAGTCTCGGTCTTGCCGTCGAACGTTTCGCCGGCGATGGTTTCGCCGTTGAGCGGCGTGCCGATGATGACGGGGAGCGTTTCGCGGCCTTGTCTTGCGGTGCCTTCGCGTGTGGCGCGCACCGCCGCCATGGCTACCACGTCCACTTCCGCGCCGGAGAAGTCCGCGCGCGCGATGGCGCGTTGGGCCAGGCGGCGCACGATAGCCTGCATGCGGTCGTGGCTCTCATGGTGAAGGTGGTCGGCCTTCGTGGCCGCCACGAGGATGCGGTCGATCCGGCGCGAGAACAGATCGCCTAGGAGCGAGCCGCGGCCCGGCCGGAAGCAGGCCAGGATTTCGGTCAGCGCGCGTTCGAGGTCGCTGAGCGCGGCAGGGCCGGCATTCAGCGCCTGCATGGCATCGACCAGCACCACCTGCCGGTCGAGCCGCGCCACATGCTCGCGGAAGAACGGCTTCACCACATGGCTTTTGTACGCTTCGAAGCGCCGCTCCATGAGCGCCGCAAGGCTGCCGGATTTCGGGCGCTGCTCAGGCGACAAGGGGAGCGGCGCGAAGGTCAGCGCCGGCGAGCCTTCAAGGTCGCCCGGCATCAGGAAGCGGCCTGGCGGCAGGGTGGAAAGCGCGCGGCGATCGGCTTTGCACGCGCGCAGGTAGGCGGCGAAGCTCTCGGCCAGGCTGCGGACCGTCATCTCGTCCGGTGCGCCGTTCGGGTCGCAGGCTGCCGCAAGCTGGCGCCACTCCGCCGACAAGTCGGCGCGCACGGGCAGAAGCGCTAGTTCCCAGGCTTCCCTTGCAAATTCCCGGTAGGTCTTGCCGAGCAGCGGCAGGTCGAGCAGCCACTCGCCGGGATAGTCCACGATGTCGATTGACAGCCTGCCGCGGCCGAGCATCCGGCTCCAGGCGGAGGCCGATTCGTACTCGACCGTCAGCCGCAATTCCGAAACCGCGCGCGTCGATTCCGGCCAGACGCGCTCGTCCACCAGGGCGCGGAGATGGTCCTCGATCTGGAAGCGCGGAACGGCGTCGTCCGGCTGCTCCTCCAGGTAGGCTTTGGCAATACGCCCCGACGCCTGCGCCTCGAAGAGCGGCAGGCGTCCGCCCTGCGTGAGGTTATGAACCAGAGCGGTGATGAACACGGTCTTGCCGGCGCGAGAGAGCCCAGTGACGCCGAGCCGCAAGGAGGGCGCGAAGAAGCCGCTCGCGCGCCCCGACAGCGTATCGAGCGCGATCAGCGCCTCGTCGGCGAAACTTAGTCGCGATGCCACCTAAGCGGATGCCCCGTTCCTGTTCGCGGCGATATAGGCGGGCGGGGAACCTAATTTAAGCCGGCAGGTCTTCCGGCGTCAGGAAGTCCTTCAGGAAGCAACTGCCCTCCTTCAACTCGTTTAGAGCGCCAGAGAATTCTAGGACGGCGAGGGATGCCGTGGGAAAGCCCGCTGCAAGCTCCGTCCAGGCGCGCGATTCTCCCTCGGAGGTCAGCGCCATGGCTGCATCATGCGTTCCGGGATTGTGCCCGACCAGCAGGATCACCGCGGCATCCTGGCCCTGTAGGACTTCGATGCAGGCCTGTTTCGTTGCGTCGAACAGCTTGTCGGAGAACTCCACCTGATCTTCCGGCAGATCGAGGCCGAGCGCCTCGAAAGTCTGGCGCGTCCGCTTGGCGCTGGAGCAGACGACGCGCCCCGGCAGGCCGAAGCGGGAAACCAGCATCCTGCCCATCCTCTGCGCATCGGACGTTCCGCTGGCCTGAAGGGGCCGGTCAAAATCCTCGACGCCCGGCGCGGGCTTCTCCGCCTTGGCATGCCGCATCAAAAAAATCGTGGCCATCCGTGTCCCTCCTGAATCGCCGATCCATCCCGCTAGTCGCGCCCCACGTCAATAAAGCGTTAGGGTTGTTGTGGCACGAACGCCTCTGCCCGAAGCTTCTCCTGCCAGGTGGCGTGAAATTTGCGTTACTGCCCGCAGGGGCCGCTTGTGCAAAGGGTTAGGCCTAGCTATAGGGCGGCAAAAAACGGTAATGGGGGACTAGCTCGATGGCTTTGATCATTGAGAGTGAGTACGTACCGACCGACGAGGAGCCGTTCATGAATGAACGGCAGAAGAGCTACTTCAGAGGGAAGCTGCTCTTCTGGAAAAACGAGATCCTGCGCGAAGCGCGCGAGACCCTGGAAATCCTGCAACAGGAAAACGCCAACCATCCCGACCTAGCGGACCGCGCCTCGTCCGAAACGGACCGCGCCATCGAGCTCCGCGCCCGCGACCGCCAGCGCAAGCTGATCTCCAAAATCGACTCCGCGCTGCACCGCATCGACGACGGAACCTACGGCTACTGCGAGGAAACCGGCGAGCCGATCGCCCTCAAGCGCCTCGCCGCCCGCCCGATCGCCACGCTTTCCATCGAAGCGCAGGAGCGCCACGAGCGCCGCGAAAAGGTTTATCGGGACGACTGACGCCGCCGAGTCCTAAGGCGGTGAAAAACCTGGCGGAGCGGCCACCGTCCCAATCGCCGACTGTTGCTACCTCCGCGGATTGGCGAGTTCGCCCAACAGGCGCGCCATCTCGTCGTCCAGCGAGGTTTCCTGCTTCGGCTTGGGTGCTGCCGAAGTATTGCCGCCCGTCAAGTCGTCGCTCGAAAGATCGAGTTCGTTCATCAGGGCGTCTTCGATGCTCTCGGTGCTGTCCCTCCGCACGGGCGCTGCGGGAAGGGGCGGGCGCGGCGCCGGGCGAACGGATGGCATGGGTTGCGGCGCGGCCTGCACCCTGGGGGCAGGCACAGGCGCCCGAAGAGGCGGCTGCACCATGCGGGGTTCCGGCGGCGGGGGCCGGTCAGGTGCGGAGCGCGGCGCCGGGGGCGGCGGCCGGACGGGCCGTTCCGAAACCGGCGGGGAAGCGGGCCTGCCTCCGTGCGGCGGGGAAAGTTCGGGAACCGGGCGAGCTTGCTGCGGCGCGCGCGGGGGCGGCGGCGGCGGCAAGTCGGCCTCGAACTCGTCGCTGTCCTGCGCCGGGCGCGCTGCTTCCACCGGCGCTGCGCGACGCTGCCCCATCAGCCGGATCTGCTGTTCCACCACGACGTCCGTCGGACCGCCGATCAAAAGAAGGTGCTCCACGTCGTCCCGGCGAACCAGAACCAGCCTGCGCTGGCTGTCGATCGCCGTGGCATCCATCACGGCAAGCCGCGTCTTGCGGTTGCGCCCGCCGGCGACAAACGTGCCGCTGTCCAGGCTGCGGAAAAACCTGATCAGCGCAAGGACGACGATGAGCGCGATGAGCGCGGCGGACGTCCATAGGATGGCATCGACATACTGCGCCCCCGCCAAACCTGCCAGCCATTCCCGCATTGCGCCGTCCGCTCCCGGTAATTTGGTAAACACTAGACTGCCACGGCTTTACGCTGCAAGGCAGCTTCCGCGCCATCCACCGCCGCGTGCCGCTCATCGCTGCAAGCACCGCGCAGGCTTCCTCTTGTTCCCTGCGGCAGTGATTCGCTAAGGCATTGGTGATAATTCGAGCGATCGGACATCCGCCTGGGCGTCGCGCATGCTTGGCGGATATGCCGACCGCGGGCAAGCGGGAAGATCAGGGAAGCGTCGGATGCTTTCTGAAGCCGGAACTTCGACGCGGGCGGCAAGCGCGCAGTTTCAGGACCGGAACGCCGGCGAGGATGCAGAGTGGCGCAGGCTGAGCGTCAGCCGGACCTTTGCGCGAAGGGTCCGGTTTGGCCGGAGGAACAATGAGCAAGCAGACGCAGGGCGAGTTCTATCCGGTTCCGGTCATCGACCAGGACATGCGGCCTAGCGCGGTGGTGCGGCTTGTCGTCTTCATCGTCGTGCTCACGGGCGCGGCGATCGTCTTCGCCATCTTTCGCGACCGGTTGGGCGATCCTTTCCTGCTCGGCATGCTAGGCGTGCTCGCGATGGTCGGCGTCGGCTACCTCTTCGCGACGGCGATGGGCTTCGTGCAGGTCGCGCCGCGCTCGACAGGCGACGAATTGTCCAAGGCGTTTGTGGATGCGATGCCGCAGGGCCTGATCGTCACCGACCGAAAAGGGCGCGTCGTTTATGCGAACCGCGCTTACGCCGCGATGACCGGGGCGGAGTCCGCCGCCGACCTGAAGACGGTGGAAGGGCTGCTGTCGGACGTTCCAGAAGCCTCTGCCCTCGTTGACAGACTGGCTTCCGGCTTGCGCGATGGTCAGTCCGACGACGGCGAGTTCCGCCTGGGGCAGACCATCCGGCCGAGCGCCGAGGCGGGCGCGCACTGGTATCGCCTGCGGGCGGACAGCTTCAGCGTTCCGGGCCAGCGCCTGCCTTTGTCCGCTTGGCAGCTTGCCGACATCTCGCGCGAGCGGGCGGAGCAGGAGCGCTTCTTCCTCGACCTGCAAAAGGCTATCGATCATCTCGACCAGGCGCCTGCGGGCTTCTTCGCCGCCGACCCGGAGGGCCGCGTCACCTACATCAACGCGACGCTGGCCGGCTGGCTCGGCGTCGATCTCGCGACGTTCACGCCGGGCGCGTTCTCCATGCGCGACATCGTCGCCGGCGACGGCATGGCGCTGATCCGCTCCATCAAGGCCGATCCCGGCGCTTCGCGCAACGCGGTGATCGACCTCGACTTGGCCACCACCTCCGGCAAGGCGCTGCCGGTCCGCTTCCTCCACCATGTCTCGGCGAGCCGGGAAGGCACGCCCGCGCCGACCCGCACCATCGTGCTGAACCGCGGAGAGGGCGAGGACGCTTCGGCCGAGCTGCGCGCGGCGGAAGTGCGCTTCACCCGCTTCTTCAACTCCACCCCGATGGCGATCGCGGGCGTGGACCGGGCAGGGCGCATCCTGCGCACCAACGCGCCGTTTCTCCGGCTGTTCTCCGGTGTCGTGGACCGGGACGCGCTGGACAGGCGCGTGCGGCTCGACACCGTCATCCACGAGCGCGACCGGCCGGCCTTCGCCGCGGCGCTCGAAAAGGCGCGGCAGCGCCAGGCCGACATCGCGCCGATCGACACCGCCCTGGCGAACGACGAAAGGCGCAACCTCCGCTTCTACGTGAATGCGGTAGCGGACCAGGGCGACACCGACAGCGCCGAGGAGTCGGCCATCGTCTATGCCGTGGACATCACGGAACAGAAGGCGCTCGAAGCGCAGATGGCGCAGAGCCTGAAGATGCAGGCGGTGGGCCAGCTTGCGGGCGGCATCGCGCACGACTTCAACAACGTGCTCACCGCGATAAAACTGTCGTCCGACCTGCTGCTCACCTACAACCGGCCGTCGGATCCCTCCTTCTCCGACATCATGAACATCAAGCAGAACGCCGACCGCGCGGCGTCGCTGGTGCGCCAGCTGCTGGCCTTCTCGCGCCGGCAGACGCTGCGGCCCGAAGTGCTCAACCTCGTCGATGTGATGGCGGACGTGCGCATGCTGCTGACGCGCCTCGTCGGCACGGAGGTGCGCGTCACCGTGGACCACGGCCGCGACCTGTGGCCGGTCAAGGCCGATGTCGGCCAGTTCGAGCAGGTCGTGGTCAATCTCGCCGTCAACGCGCGCGACGCCATGCCGAACGGCGGCGATGTGACCTTCCGCACCCGCAACGTCGAGGCCTCCGCTATCCCCGGCTATGGCTACCGCGAACTGCCGGTGGCCGATTACGTGCTGATCGAGGCGCAGGACACCGGCTCCGGCATCAAGCCTGAAGTGCTGAGCCAGATCTTCGAGCCGTTCTTCACGACCAAGGAACAGGGCAAGGGCACCGGCCTGGGCTTGTCGATGGTCTATGGCATCATCAAGCAGACCGGCGGCTTCATCTTCTGCGAGTCGGAAGTCGGCCGCGGCACGGTGTTCCGCATCTTCCTTCCCCGCTTCATCCCGGAGCCGGCCTCCGCCGAAGCGCCCACGGCCGCGACGGGAACTTCAGCCGCGCTAAAGGTCCCCGCGCCGGCTGCCGACCTGTCGGGGTCCGCGACCGTGCTGCTGGTGGAGGACGAAGACGCGGTGCGCACGGGCGGCGCGCGCGTGCTGGCCATGCGCGGCTACGAGGTCCACGAAGCCGCGACGGGCGTAGAGGCGCTGGAAGTGTTCCACTCGCTGGAAGGCAAGGTGGACATCGTCGTGTCCGACGTGGTGATGCCGGAGATGGACGGGCCGACGCTTCTGCGGGAGCTGCGCAAGATCCAGCCGGATATCAAGTTCATCTTCGTGTCGGGCTATGCGGAGGATGCGTTCGCGCGCAATTTGCCGGCCGATGCGAAGTTCGGCTTCCTGCCCAAGCCGTTTTCGCTCAAGCAGCTTGCCACCGCGGTCAAGGAGATGCTCGACCGCGCGGCCTGACGCGATTTCGGCTCTCGGCCGCAAGGCTGGAGCAAGCTTTGCGCCGCACCCTTGACCTTGCGTTATCTTGGGGCAAGCCAGGCGAGGGGCCGCGATGACTTTCAGGGTGCTCGACGACCACGCGAAGCGGCGGTTGACCAGCCCGGATGCGATCGCCCACGCGCTTCGCCTGATGCGGGAACAGGGGATCGATGAAACGGACCTGCTCGTCGAGCTCCTGAAGATGTTCTACGTCGATCTCGACGAATACTCCGCGGTGGTTCGCGCCGCTTGAGCGGAGGCGTCGTCCTCATCTGCACAGCGTCCAAGTAGAGAAGCCTGCAACTTGAGTTGATTGCCGGCGCCCGCGGGCACGGCTTCTGTCGGTCCGTGCTGCGCCAGCTTCCAGTGAAAACGGTCCCGGCGGGAGCGCCGGCGGCGCGCAGCTTCCGAAGCCAGTCGAGAACACCGCCGCTAAGTCCAGCAGCAACAGCAACTCTCCCGTGCCGGCCCCGACGACCCAATCGGGATCAGCTGCGGCAGGGCCGCAAGCACAGGCACCCGCGTCGAGCGTCGCAGATTCCTCGGCGAACACGAGCTACGCGAGCGCCGGCACGGTGACGAAGGCAGGCACCGCTTCTTCAGCGGAAAAGACTGCCGTGCCGGCGGGTGAGGCTGCCGATAAGGTTGCGGAGGCGGCAGGGAAGCGGGCGGCGGAGGCCGTGCGCAAGCAGGCCGAGATGGCGCAGTGGCTTTCCCGCATCAGCGGCGCAAGCGCCGCAACGGCGCTGTTGCCGATTCAGCCCGACGAGGACACCAGGAACTCCGGTGTCGAGGCAGTCGCCGCAGCCTATGCCGAGTCCTGAGCAGGGTGCTCGGCGTCACCAGACGCCGGTGTTTGCCATAGACGTCCAAGGCTCGGCCTTGTCCAGGGCGGAGCCTTTCTGGAGCAGTTCGATCGAGACGTTGTCGGGCGAGCGCACGAAAGCCATGCGCCCGTCGCGTGGCGGCCGGTTGATCGTTACCCCGGCATCCATCAGCCGCTGACACGTCGCGTAGATGTCGTCCACTTCGTAGGCGAGGTGCCCGAAGTTGCGACCGCCGCCATATTCCTCCGGGTCCCAGTTGTAGGTGAGTTCCACGAGCGGCGCCTGGTCGGTGATGCCGGTGTGCTCGTCTTCAGGGGCGGCAAGGAAGATCAGGGTGTAGCGGCCCTCCTTGTTCTCGAAGCGGCGGACCTCCTTCAGCCCAAGCTTGCGGCAGTAGAAGTCAAGCGACTGCTCGACGTCCGTGACCCGGACCATGGTGTGGAGGTAGCGCATGCCTGATGTCCTCTGCTCTATGCCTTAGATGCGGCTAGATAGGGCGCGACCGGCGGATGCGGCAACCGTTCGGAGCAGGACTGCGACCGAAGTGTGGCAAGGCTGCAAGCCTGATTCGCCAAGTGGAGCGGCAGGCTGAAAAAAGGTTAATCGGCCCTTGCCACCCGCGCGACCCTCGATGCTAATCTTGCTTCAGAATCATGTGCGGGTTCGGACTAGAGGGGTGTGGGTTGTATGGGGGAGGAAGTCCCTTTCGTCACGCATATCGGGGCGGCGACCGATACTTCGCTGCGCGACGATGCAACTGCCGCGGGCGTCGAAGAAATCTCCGGCGCGATCAAGTGGTTCGACGTTGCCAAGGGCTACGGTTTCATTCTTCCCGACGGCAGCAAGGGCGGCGACATCCTTCTTCATGTGACCTGTCTGCGCCGCGACGGCTACCAGACGGCGCAGGAAGGGGCCCGCGTCGTGTGCCTCGTGCGCCAGGGCGACCGCGGCCTCCAGGCGTTCCGTATCCTCTCCATGGACGCATCGACGGCGGTCCACCCGGCGGAGACGCCGCAGCGCACCCATGTCACGGTGATGCCGCAGAGCGGCTTGGAGCGCGCGCTGGTCAAGTGGTTCAACCGGACCAAAGGCTTCGGCTTCCTGAGCCGGGGCGAAGGCACGGAAGACATCTTCGTCCATATGGAAACGCTGCGCCGCTTCGGCATTGCCGAGTTGCGTCCCGGCCAAGTCGTGCTCGTGCGCTTCGGCCGCGGCGACAAAGGTCTTATGGCTGCCGAAATCCATCCCGATAAGGGGACGCTGCCTTCCTCGCACTAAACGCGGAAAGCGTAGTCAGTCCGTTTCCTAGGGGAGGGTTCCATGTTCTTTGCGGTCCGCATCGCGGCGGTGCTTGGCGTCACGGCCGTTTTAGGCCTCTTCGACATCGTCGGCCGGTCGGCCGAAGCGCAGGCACAGGCGATGATGCTGCCGGTCGATCCCGCCCCGCTGATCGCCGAAACGGACAAGGGCCAGCGGACGTTCTCGATCGAGATCGCCGACGATGCGGCCGAGCGTTCCGCCGGCCTGATGTTCCGCACGGATCTGCCGGAAGACCGCGGCATGCTGTTCATCCTCGACGGCACCGGCAACGTGGCATTCTGGATGAAGAACACGCCCTTGCCGCTCGACCTGATCTTCGTCGGGGCGGACGGCAGGGTAAAGGCCATCCGCCACGGCGAGCCGGAGTCGGAAGCGATCATCTCGCCCGACGCGCCGGTGCGCTATGTGCTGGAGCTGAAGGCCGGAACGGCCGCACGCGTCGGCATCGAAGACGGCGACTTGCTCGTGCATCCCGCGATCGATGGAAAGCGCGATGCCGGCTGACGGCGTAAGCGAGCCGCAATTCCTTCGCCACGACGGCTTCGACCTCGCCTTTATCGACCCGGCCGCCGACGCCGCTCGCGAGCCTGTCCTGCTCATCCACGGCTTTGCTTCAAGCCACAGTGTTAATTGGGTCGCGCCCGGCTGGGTGAAGGCATTGGCTGACGCGGGATACCGCCCGATTGCCTTCGACAATCGCGGCCATGGCAAATCGACGAAAAGCTACGACCCCGCGGACTATACGCCGGAGCGGATGGCCGAGGATGCCGCTGCGCTCCTCGCATACCGCGGAATCGCGCGGGCGCATGTGATGGGCTACTCGATGGGCGCGCGCATCGCGGCCTTCCTCGCGCTGGCGCATCCCTCGTTGCCCGCTACGCTGGTGTTCGGGGGCTTGGGGCTGGGCATGGTGGACGG